>NZ_VFNX01000004.1 GCF_006715785.1 Streptomyces puniciscabiei | reverse complement strand
ACGCAGGTGCCGGACGTCTCGGCCCACGCCAACCCCAGCCCGGGTGTCTCGATCTACTCGCAGGGCTCCTGGTCCTCGGTGGGCGGCACCAGCGCCGCGGCCCCCGAGTGGGCGGCCTTCGCGGCCCTCTACAACCAGCAGGCCGCGGCGGCCGGCAAGGCCAACCTCGGCTTCGCCAACCCCGCCCTGTACTCGGCGAGCGGCTCCGGCTTCCACGACATCACCAGTGGCAGCAACGGCGCCTACTCCGCGGGCACCGGCTGGGACTTCACCACCGGCTGGGGCTCGTACAACGCCGCGACGCTGGCGAGCAAGCTGCTCGGCTGACGACTGATGACGGAGCGCGGGCCGGCGTGAACCCGGCCCGCGCCTCGGCGTTTTCCGATGTCGGAGGCGGCCGGCGGCCGGGACGGCCGGGGTGAACGGATCCAGCGCACCGTCGATGCCGATCGTGGCTACGGCGATGGCCGGTCCCGTGGCCGGCTTGCCCTCGACGCCGTCGTACCGCGGGCCGCCCGCCGCGAGGCCCGACGCCGGCGGTCGTCGTGGATCACGATGCTGAGGGAGTCCGGATTGCCGAAGGCCGCTGCGGTGCTCGGCCAGGCCCACACCGAGACCAGGGCCGCGCAGCGCTGCGGCCACAGTGCCGCGATGATGTCCGCCGTCCGCGGGCCCCGGTCGAGCCGCCGAGCAGCGCTTTCCCCGAACGACCGTGCGGCGGCGTCTGCCGCGCTTCCAGCGGGACAACCTGCGAGCCAACCTCGCCATCGCGGCATCCCCGGCACGGAGACGCCGAAGTACCTGGCCGACAACAGTCCCTACGCGGCAAGAGGCCTGCCCCTCTGGGAGGCTCAGGCTCCCAGCAGGGAGAAAGTCAGTCGTGGAGTCCGTCCGGGTGGCGGGCGCAGGCTGGGGCCATGGCAGGCGGACGGCGCGTCATCCCGAAGGCTCCGGGCAGCAGCGGCCGGCCGGTCACCGCGTGGCCGGCCGGCGGCCTGACGGCACTGCGCGCGAGAACCGGCCCGCGACAGCCGACCGACCCGACGTTCCCCGAGGAACACCGCATGACCGCCACATCGCAGCGAGACCACGCTCTCACCACGGCAGGAGCGATCCGTTCACCCTGGGTCCACGTCGCGCAGGCCGCTGCCGCGCTGGCGGCCGGCATGGGTGTGGGCCGGTTCGTGTACACCCCGATCCTCCCGCTGATGCACGCGCAGGCCGGACTGTCGGCCGGGGCAGGGGCGAACCTGGCCACCGCCAACTACGTCGGATACCTGGTCGGGGCTCTCACCGGTACCTTCCTGCCGCGGCTGGTGCGTTCCGCCCCGGCTCTGCGCGGGAGCATGCTGGCGCTGGTCGCCTCCCTGGCCGCGATGCCGCTGACCCACTCGACCACCCTGTGGCTGCTGCTCAGGCTGGGCGCGGGAGCCTGCAGCGCGCTGGTCTTCGTCATCGCCGTCAGCTCACTGCTCAGCCATCTGCGCGACCACCCGGCCCATCTGCCCGGCTGGGCGTTCGGCGGCGTCGGCGCCGGGATCGCCCTGTCGGGCCTGCTCGTCCTGGTGCTGCGCACGGCCGGCACCTGGCGGACCGCGTGGTGGGCCTCCGCAGCCCTGGCCGCGGCACTCACCGTCGCCGCCTGGGGCCTGCGACCCGAACCCGCCCCGCGGCCGACGTCGTCCGTGGCGGAAACGTCCGTACGGCCGCCCGGACCGCGCACCCGTCGCTGGTTCAGCGCCCTGTCCGCGTCCTACACGTTGGAGGGCATCGGCTACATCATCGCCGGTACCTTCCTCGTCGCGGCCATCGAGCAGACCTCGCCCGGCTGGATCGGCAGCGGCGCCTGGGTGCTGGTGGGGCTGGCCGCCGTTCCGTCCTCCGCGCTGTGGGCCGCGCTGGGACGCCGGTGGTCCCGCCCGGACCTGCTGTTCGCCGCGCTCGGCGTGCAGGCCGTGGGCATCGCCCTGCCCGCTCTGGTGGGCGGGGTCGCGGCGGCATTGATCTCCGCGGTGCTCTTCGGGTCGACCTTCATGGGCGTGAGCACGCTGGCGCTCGCGGCCGGCGCGCACCTGCGGTTCCCGCGCGCCGTGGCGCTGCTGACCGCCGGCTATGCGATCGGCCAGATCCTGGGCCCGCTGGTCGCGGCCCCCTTGCTCCACCACGGCTACCGCCCGGCCCTGGTCCTGGCCTCCGTTGTCGTCCTGACCGGTGCGCTCGCCGCCCTGGTTCTCCGCGTCGGGTTTCCGCACCACATGCCCGCACCGGGTCACGCCGTCCCCCGCTCAGGCACCGTCCCCGGCCACCGACTCACCACCCTGGACGCCGCCGAAGGCAAGGCGACCGAATGACCACCGGTGTCCGCACGCAGAAACCGAACGAGGCGCATGCCATGTCGCCCGGCAGATCACGCGTCACACCGGCAGCGGGCTCGTCCTGGCTGGAGTTGTGGGCCACCGGGCCAGGACCCGGAGGAGGCCGCATCCAGGACCCTGAGAGGCCGCATCCGTCAGACGTACGACTGGTTCGGCGCCCTCGACATGTCCAGGCGGTGCACGGCCTCGCATCGGGCACGCGGGACGGGGTGCCGTTCACGGACGACATCCGCTGCCCCGTTCATGGTGCCGCCGCTGCGGGCGGGCCTGCGCGGTGCCCGAGAGTTCCTCCTCGACGGCACGAAGACCCGGGCGGCGTCCAATGCGGTGTTCCCTCGCGCGCGCCAACTTGCTCAACCGGGCAGTGCCGAGGCGTCGTTGAGGCGGACCGCGCACTCCAGCAGGAGGGCGTGGACGAAGGACTGGGGGAGGTTGCCGCGCAGCTGGCGCTGGCGGACGTCGTACTCCTCCGCGAACAGCCCGGACGGCCCGCAGGCCGCCCGGGTCCGTTCGAACCAGCGCAGCGCGGTGGCGCGGTCGCCGAGGTGGTCGGTGGCCAGCGCCATGGTGAAACCGCACAGCAGAAACGCCCCTTCGGTCTCGCCCAGCGGGATTCCCGGGTGCGTGAACCGGTAGAGGTATCCGTCCTCGGCCAGCTTGTCCTCGATGTACCGGCGGGTGATCTCGCCGCTCGGATCGTCGGCAGGAAGACAGCCGCGGGCCAGCGGCGTCAGCAGGGCGGCCTCCGGGCCGTCGTCGTCGGCGGACCGGCGCCACCGGCCGTCGGGGCGCAGACAGCGGTGCCGCGTCTCGGCGAAGACGGTCTCGGCCAGATCGGCGCACCGCTGTCCCGACCGCCCCGGCAGCACCTCGGCAGCCCGCCGCAGCCCACTGACCACGCTCAGCCGTGACTGGGTCCACCACCGCTCGTCCAGTTCCCACAGCCCCGCGTCGGGCCGCCGCCAGTTGCGCTCCACCGCGTCGACCGCGACCGTGACGGCCCGCTCGGCGTCAGGGGTGAGCCGGTCGTGGTGAGCCGCGGCGGCGAACAGCTGGAGGGCCTCCCCGAACGCGTCGAGCTGGAACTGATCGGCCGCGTCGTTGCCGATGCGGTCATTGCCTCCCGGATAGCCCGGGAACGGCAGCCCGCGTTCGCCCGGTACGCGGCCGCCGTCGACGGCGTACGCGGGATGCAGGCCCTCGCCGTCGGCGAGAATGCGTTCGGCGGTGAAGCGCACCGCGGTGTCGAGCAGGTCGTGCGGGCCGTGCGCGGCGACCGCGAGGCCCGCGTAGCTCTGGTCGCGGATCCAGGCGAAGCGGTAGTCGTAGTTGCGCCCGGTGTTCGCGCGTTCCGGCAGCGAGGTGGTGGCAGCCGCCGCCATCCCCCCGGAGGAACTCGTCAGGCCGCGCAGGACGGCGTAGGCGTGCCGGGCGTCGCGGGGTGCGGCCAGGGTTGAGCAGTCGGGCACGGACCGCTGCCAGGCGTCCTCCGTGTCCTTCCACAACCGCTCCGGGTCCAGCGCCGCCGTGCCGCCCCTCTGCGACAGCTCCAGGACGAGGTCATGGTGCTCGCCCTTGCGCAGCCGGAACTCACCGCGCAGGCCGGACTCGGGGTTCCATGCCGCCCGGGGCGCCCCGAGGAGCCGCAGCCGCAGACCGCCGGCGCCAGCGGCCCACATGTCACCTTCGAGGCGTGGGTCGCGCACCCGGTCCGCGCCGAAGCCGGGCCGCAGGTCGAGGCTGAGCCGCAGGCGTGCCTCGCCCCGTTCGACGCGCATCCGGCGCAGCAGCACGAGACGGTCCACCGAGCCCGGCATCGCCAGCGCGTCGCGGCACTCCACCACCGAGTCGGAGGTCACCCAGCGGCTGACCCGGATCAGCGTGCCGTCCTCGTAGTAGCCACCCCACACATGCCACCGGTCCACCGGTTCAACGCCGAAGTACCCGCCGCCGCCGATCAGGGCGGAGAAGACCGCGTCACTGTGCCAGCGGGGGGCACACAGCCAGACGATCCGCCCCTCCGGGTCCACCACGGCACCGCGTTCGCCGTCGGCGAGGACCGCGTACTCCCGCAGCACCCACGGCGGGCACATGCCGTCCGGCGTCTGTCCCGGCCTGTCCGATCGGTCATCCACGGCACTCGCTCCCATGGCACTCGGGTGTTCCCGCCCGGCCCGCCGGGAAACAACCCGTGAGGCGGCGGAGGACGGCGTCGGACGTCACCGCGGGCGGCGGCCGACGACCGGTGCGCGCAGGCACGCGACCGTCACGGGCCGGGGCACCGCGCCGCACCGGCGGCGTGCAGGGCATCGGCCACGGCGCCCCAGCCTCGGCACATGACCCGCGTGGTCGGCCGAAGGGTGAACCTCGCATAGGCCGAACGGAGCGGGATACCCGGTCGGGACCCAGGAGTCCACGAACCGAGCCGCCGAAAAGAAGCCGAAGGAGGTCGGGATGGCAGGGGACGAGGCGCTCATCCTCCCGGCGCCGGGACGGCACTCATGAGCGGCGAAGGGGTCGCCAAGGACCTGACGGCCTGCCGGATCGACTCGGTCGACGTGCACGCCTTCGAGGTGCCGACCGACGGACCGGACGGCACCGAGGAGGACGGCACCCTGGAGTGGGACTCCACCACCATGGTCCTGGTCCGGGTGCGGTCCGGCGGTCGCACCGGGCTCGGTTACACCTACGGGGACGTGTCGGTCGCCTCGTTCATCGACTCCAAGCTCGTGGATGTCGTACGGGGACAGGACGTCTCCTCGCCGGCAGCCGTCTGGCACCTGATGGGACGGCAGATCCGCAATGCCGGCCGGCCCGGCGTCGGTGCCATGGCGGTCTCCGCACTGGACATCGCACTGTGGGACCTCAAGGCGAGGCTGCTGGAGCTGCCGCTGGTCCACCTCCTGCCCGCCTGGCACGACCGGGTACCGGTCTACGGCAGCGGCGGATTCACCAACTACCCCCTGGACCGCCTCACCGACCAGCTCACCGGCTGGGTGGAGCAGGGCGTCCCGCGCGTCAAGCTCAAGACCTCCCGGGAGCCGGAACGCGACCCGCAGCGCCTGACGGCCGTCCGCAAGGCCATCGGCGACGAGCCGGAGATCTTCACCGACGCCAACGGGGCACTGGGCCGCAAGGAGGCGCTGTACTGGGCCCGCCGGTTCCACGACGAGTGGGACGTGCGGTGGTTCGAGGAGCCCGTCAGCTCCGCCGACCTGGAGGGCCTGCGCATGCTGCGCGAGCGGGGACCCGAGCGGCTGGAGATCGCGGCCGGGGAGTACGCCTACACCACACAGGACTTCGTCAATCTGGTCGAGGGACCCGCCGTGGACTGTCTGCAGGCCGATGTGACCCGCTGCGGTGGCATCACCGGCCTGCTGGAGGCGGCCGGTCTGGCGGCGGCACATCATCTGGACCTGTCCGCCCACTGCGCGCCGGCGGTCTCGGCCCACGCGTTCTGTGCCGTGCGCCGGCTGCGGCACCTGGAGTACTTCCACGACCACGTGCGCTGCGAGCGCCTGCTGTTCGACGGCACGCTGTCCCCCGACGGCGGCGCCCTGCGCCCGGACACCGGGCGGCCGGGCCACGGCCTGGAGATCAAGTGGGCGGACGCCGAGCGGTACGGCGTGTACGGCGCAGGGAGGGTCTGACCGGGCCGGCGGGCGCGGCGACGAGATCGGCCGGCGCGTCACGGTGGGCGCGCCGGCCGGTGTCGACGCGGTCACGCGAGCCGTACCGACCGCCTCGCGTTCGCTCGTGGGGATCTCCGCCCGCTCGCTCGCCGAGGTCGAGGAAGGGGTCGCGCTGCCCCGGTTCCGGATGCGGGCCGTGCTGTCCGGCCGGGGCCCGCCAAGCTGGTGGCGACGGCCGAGTCGCCGCTGCGGCTCACCGAGGAGGGGCGGCGGACGGTGGAGGCGGTGAGGGCCCGGCCGCGGGCCGAGATCGCGGAACGGTGAGCCCGTCCGTACGGCTGAGGGCCGGACCCGACGGGACGCTACGACGCGCCGTCGTAGACGATGAGTCCGTCCTCGCGCAGGCGCGCTCCGGGCGTCACCGTGTGCGCGCCGAGGGTTCCGTCGTGCATGAGGTGGTAGGCCGGCACACCGCGGGCGAGGACCGCGAAATCCGCGATGAGACGTCGATGGCAGCGCCACCAGACCGCCTCGCTGCACATCACGGTCGTTCGGACGTCCGCGGTCTGGAGCAGCAGCCGGTCCATCGCGGCGACGAACAGGGGCGAGCGGGTGTAGGCCGCGTATCCGCGGAAGGAGGCGTTGCGCCAGAGGGTGTCGGGACTGTCCGGCGGCACCTTGCGGAATCCGCCGAGGTCGGGCTCCCACCGGTACTGGATTCCGTGCGGCGGCAGCCACTCGGCCAGCCGGTGGCGGGACATGTCCGGGTGGCGGCGGCTGCCGGGAGCGGTGCGCACGTCCACGACGGCCGCGACGTGAGCCCCGCACAGCAACGCCACGATCCGTTCGCGATCGGCCGTGCTGTGCCCAAAGGTGAGCAGTTCCCGGGCCATGAGGCCAGAGTCTCCCATGTGCCGCGGCCCAGGCGTGAGGTGGCTGCTACGGAGGTGCCCCGTGCGGAGAGTGACCGCGGCGGTGGGGGCGCGAGTGCGGCGGACGCCACCTCCGCCCCGGCCGGCACCCTTGACGTGCGCGAGGGACTGAGACGGGTCTGCCGGACGGCGGTGCCGCAGGTGGGCGACCCTGATCGCATCCTGCGCCACCTGTACACGACCTACCAGCACCTGTACGGCGAAGCCACCGCCGGCTGCGTCTACGCGCCGCCCGGCCGGAACCCGGCGAACGAATGGCAGCTCACCTGTGCCGGCGCCGGTCACCCGCCCCCCTGCTGATCACCACGGCCGTGATCGCTCAGGGCCTGGCCCGGGCGATGAGCAGTGCGACGTCGTCCTCGCCGCCGGGGGCACGCAGGATGTTCAGGATGCGGTCGCAGGAGTCTTCCAGGGTGTGGCCGCGGGTGGCGGTGAGGGCGTCGAGGAAGGTGTCCAGGCGGGCGTCGATGGGTTCGCCGCGGGTTTCGACCAGACCATCGGTGTAGAGGATCAGCTCGTCGCCGGGGTGGAAGGTGATGGTGGTGGGCTCGAAGGGCACTCCACCGACGCCCAGCGGCGCGCCGGTGGGCAGGTCGAGGAGGTGTGCCGCGTGTCCTGGGCGCATCAGTGCCGGGGGCAGGTGTCCGGCGAGGCAGATCTCGCACTGGCCGCGGTCGGGGTCGTAGACGCAGTAGATGCAGGTGGTGATGGTCTGCTCGATTCCCTGGGTCAGGTGATCGAGGTGCCGCAGGGCCTCGGCGGGGGCGAGGTCGAGCTCGGCGAAGGCGCGGGCGGCACTGCGGAGTTGCCCCATGGTGGCGGCGGCATTGATACCGCTGCCCATGACGTCCCCGACGACCAGGGCCGTTTTGTCGCCCTGGAGAGGTATGGCGTCGTACCAGTCACCGCCGATCTCGCTCGCGGCGCCGGCAGGCTGGTAGCGGCACGCGACCTCCAGCCCGGGCAGCCGCGCCGGGGGCTCGGGGAGCAGACTCCGCTGGAGGGTGAGGGCCGCGTGGCGCTGGGCCTGGTATCCGCGGGCGTTGTCGATGCAGACCGCGGCTCGTGCGGCCAACTCGGAGGCGAGGAAGGCGTCGTCGTCATCGAACGGGGTGGGGTTCCGGGTGCGTTTGAGGTCGAGAGCGCCGAGCACTTCGCCCCGGGCCATGAGTGGTACGACGAGGTAGGAGTGCACCCCGGCCGTCGCGAGGAGGGAGGCGGCCTCGCCGGGGCAGGCGATGCGCGCCAGGTCCCGGTGGGTGGTGTGCGGCACCAGAACCGGTTGACGGGTGCACACGCACTGGGTCACCGGATGGCCGCTGTCCAGGCGGGCGACGCCCCCGGGCGGGTCGGCCGCGCGGACCGCCTCATCGGAGTGCGCCGTGCAGACGGCGAGGGCGCGGAAGACGGCCGGGCCCTCACGGGGCGCGGTACGGCCGGCGAGGGCGCTGTCGAGTATGTCCACGGCCGCCACATCGGCCAGGGCCGGTACGACGACGTCGGCGAGCTCGCGCGCGGTCGCCTCCAGATCGAGGGTGGTGCCCACGCAGGCGGAGGCGCGGGCGATCAGTGCCAGCCGTTGCCGGGCCTGTGCGGCCTCCACAGCGGCTCGATGACGCTCCGTGACGTCGATGACGGAGTAGGCCAGGCCCAGCACCCGCCCGCCGGAATCCTCCAGCCGGTAGTACGAGACGGTCCAGGCGTGCTCGTGGTCCGGGTCGCCGGGGGGACGGCAGACGATGTTCCGGTCCACGACGGACTCGCCCGTCTCCAGGACCCGGCGCAGACGTGTCTCGGGGTCCGTGTCCAGGTAGGCCAGGACCTCGCCCGCCGGTCGGCCGAGACGGTCGGCGGCGGACTGACCGGTGATGCGTTCGAGGGCGGGATTCATCGCCACGTAACGCAGGTCCGGGTCCAGAATGGCCAGCCCGACCGGGGACTGGGACACCAGACGCATGGCCAGGGAGGCGTCTCGCTCGACGCGTTCCACGGCCGCCTGGTCCGCGGCCAGGCCCAGCGCATAGGTGTCACCGAGGTCGTCGAGCAGCCGCATGTTGCGGAACTCCACCAGGCGGGTGCTGCCGTCCTTGTGGCGGATCGGGAAGGCCCCGGCCCAGTCGGAGCCGGATTCCATGACCTCGGCGAACAGCTGGATCACCGCGTCCTGGTGCTCCTCGTGGACCGTCAGCGGAGCCGCGTACTGACCGAGCGCTTCCGCCGCGGTGTAGCCGAACAGGTCCTCGGCCTTCGAGCTCCAGAACACCACCTGGCCCTGCGCGTTCAGCACCACGGCGGCGACGCTGAGCAGATCGAGCAGACCGCTGGGTGGCGCGGCGGGCCCCGCCGCTGACCAGCCGTCGCGCCCTCGGGAGGAGTCCGTCGTGCCCATGCCTCATTGTCCTTCCCGCTCAGCACCTTGACGGTGCCGTACCGGCGGGTTTTCCGTCTCCATCCCATGGTCGGCCCGAACCGGGACGGCACACATCTGGACCTGGTGTCGAGGATTGCCGCCGAGGGGGGCTAGGTGACCGGGTCGCCCGGAACGGGCTGCTCCGTCCAGATGATCTTGCCGGTTGCCGTGTAGCGGGTGCCCCAGCGGCGGGCGAGCTGGGCCACGATCAGCAGGCCCCGCCCTCCCTCGTCGGTGGTCCGGGCGTGGCGCAGGCGCGGTGAGGTGCTGCTGGCGTCGGAGACCTCGCAGATCAGGGCACGGTCCCGGATCAGGCGGAGGCAGACCGGGCCGGTCGCGTGCCGGATGGCGTTGGTGACCAGTTCGCTGACGATCAGCTCCGTGGTGAACGTCAGATCGGGGATGCCCCACTCCTGGAGCTGCTGGGCGGCGAGCGCGCGGGCGTGCGCGACGGCGGCCGGCTCGCTGGGCAGGTTCCAGGCGACGACCCGGTCCCGCGCCAGCAGCCGGGTTCGGGCCAGGACCAGGGCCGCGTCGTCGGACGGCGGGGTGGCGGTCAGGTCCTCGATCACCCTGCGGCCGGTCTCCTCCAGTGTCGGCCAGGGCCCGGCGAGGACCTCTGCCAACCGGGAGAGCCCGACGTCGATGTCCTGGTCGACGGACTCGATGAGGCCGTCGGTGTAGAGCGCGATGAGGCTGCCCTCGGCCAGCTCCAGTTCGGCGGACTCGAAGGGGAGGTAGCCGAGACCGAGCGGTGGTCCGGCGGGCAGGTCCACGATGTCGGCACTGCCGTCGGGACCGACGATCACCGGCGGGAGGTGACCAGCCCGGGCCAGCGTGCACCGGCCGCTGACCGGGTCGTAGACGGCGTACAGGCAGGTGGCGCCCATGAACGCGGTGCCCGCGGCCGAGCCCTCGCCGGGCGGCGGGGCCTCGCTGTCGGACGACGCCATGAGCCCGATGACCAGGTCGTCCAGGTGGGCCAGGAGTTCGTCCGGAGACAGGTCGAGGTTGGCGAGCGTGCGTATGGCGGTGCGCAGGCGCCCCATGGTCGCCGCCGCGTGGATGCCGTGCCCGGCCACGTCCCCGACGACCAGGGCGACCCGGGCTCCGGAGAGCGGAATCACGTCGAACCAGTCACCGCCGACACCGCTCGGGGCATCCGTCGGGAGGTACCAGGAGGCCACTTCGAGAGCGGACCCTCCGGTCGGGTCCTGCGGCAGCAGGTAGCGCTGCATGGACCGGGCGGCGGTGCGCTCGCGGGTGAATCGGCGGGCGTTGTCGATGCACACCGCCGCGCGGGAGACGAGTTCCTCGGCGAGACGTACGTCGTCCTCCTCGAACGGGCCGAGCCGCCGGGACCGGGCGAACGTCGCCGCGCCCAGGGTGACGCCGCGTGCCCGCACCGGAATCACCATCACCGAGCGGAAGTCGTAGTCGAGGAGGGAGGCGCCCAGCGTCTCGTCCTCGGTCACCCAGGGACTGTGGGCGCGGTCCAGGATCCGTTCCACGAGCGTCCTGCTCTCCAGCAGGCAGCGGGTCACGGGCGACGCGGGGGCACGCCGTACCGTCTCCCCCACGGCCAGCGCCGCCTCGGGGCAGCCCGCACGCACCGACTGCTGCGCCGCGCGCCGGATGACGGGCGACATGCCGACCGGTCCGGGTGCCGGTTCCTCGCCCCTCATGACCGAGTCCAGCAGGTCGACGGCGACGAAGTCGGCGACGGCCGGTACGGCGTCGTCGGCCAGCTCCTGCGCGGTCCGCGTCACGTCCAGGGTGCTGCCGATGCGGGTGGCGGCGTCGTTGAGCAGGGCCAGGCGCTGCTGGGCCCGCCAGCGTTCGGTGACGTCGATGACCATGTACCACACACCCACGTTCCGGCCGTGCCGGTCCTTCATGGCGAAGAACGACGCGGAGACCGCCCGGCCGGCGTCGGGGTCCTTGTGGCCGGCGCCGCGGTACTCGTAGTCCATCACCGGTGTGCCGGTCCGCAGCACCCCGCGCATCTTCTCCTCGAAGGCCTCTGCCTCCTGCTCCGGCAGCACGTCCGCCATGCGCCGCCCCAACCGCCGCTCCAGGGGGATCTGGCGGTCCAGCGGCTCGTTCACCCAGACGTACCGCAGGTCCGTGTCGAGGACGGCGATGCCGACCGGCGCGTGGCTGAGGAACGGGGTGAGCATCAGCTGGCTCACGCCGCCGCCCGGCATCCGCCAGAAGGCACGTTTCGGCGGACGGCCGACGAACCTCCCGAAGACCAGCGCCGCGGCCGTGGCGACCAGGACACCGGGGACCATTTCGTAGATGCCCGACTGGAAGGGCCCGAGCAGCGGATTGATCCTCTTCCACAGCAGCACCGTCGCCGCGCCCGACACGATCCCGGCCATGGCCCCCGCCCAGGTCATGCGCGGCCAGTACAGCGAGAGCAGGACGACCGGCCCGAAGGCGGCTCCGAAGCCCGCCCAGGCGTAGGCGACGATGCCCAGCAGCCCGCCGCCCCTCAGCGCGATCACGAAGGCCACCAGGGTCACGGCGATGACGGCGGCGCGGCCGGCCCAGACCAGGGTCCTGTCGGAGGCGCGCCGGTGCAGGAATGCGCGGTAGAAGTCCTCGGTGAGGGCGACGGACGACACGAGGAGCTGGCTGTCCGCGGTGGAGATGATCGCGGCCAGTACGGCGATCAGCATCACCCCGGCGCCCCAGGGGTTGAGCAGGGACCGGCTCAGGCTGATGTACACCGTCTGCGGGTCGTGCAGCGGTGTGCCGGTCCGCGCGATGCCCACCAGGCCGACGAGTATGGCGCCGGCGAGCACGAGGACAACCCATCCGGTCTCGATGCGGCGGGCAGTGGGGATGGCACCGGTGCTGCGGATGCCCATGAAGCGGGCGAGGATGTGCGGCTGGCCGAAGTAGCCGAGCCCCCAGGCGAGCAGCGAGACGATCGCGACGGCGCCGAGCGATCCGCCCGCCGTCCACCGTCCGCCCGTGAGGTCGACCCTGGCGCCCATGTCCAGCAGGCTCGGTGTCTTGCTGTTGAGGGTGTCGCGCAGCGCTCCGAAGCCGCCGAGCGCGCCGATGCCGACTGCGGGGAGCACGAGCAGGGCGAGGCACATCAGCGTGGCCTGCAGCACGTGGGTCAGGCTCACCGCGAGGAAGCCGCCGAGGCACGAGTAGACGACGATGACCAGGGCGGTCAGGGCCACTCCGAGCCGGAAGCCGACACCGAAGATGTGTCCGAACAGAAGCCCGCCGGCCACGAGCCCGCTGGCGACGTAGACCGTGAAGAACACGAGGGTGACCGCCGCCGAGACCATCCGCAGCGTCCGTGTACGGTCCTCGAACCGCTCCTCCAAGTAGGCGGACAGGCTCACGGCGTTGTCGGCGCGCTCGGTGTAGGTGCGCAGTCTGGGCGCGACGAACAGCCAGTTGAGGTACGTACCGAGCACGAGGCCCGCGGCGATCCAGCCGGCGCCGACGCCGGCCGCGTACACCGCCCCGGGGAACGCGAGGAACAGCCAGCCGGACATGTCGCTGGCTCCCGCGGACAGGGCGGCGACGAACGCGCTGAGCCTGCGGCCCCCCAGGGCGAAGTCGGCGAAGGTGCGAGTGCGGGTGTAGGCCCAGACTCCTGTCCCGATCATGACGGCCACATACACGAGGAAGGTGGCCACGATCGGCGCACTCACGTCGAACATGTTGCCCTCGCCTGCGAGGTCTGTGAGCGCGGTCGCGAGCGCCGCGCTCCTGACAGCCCGAGCTCCTCTTACACAAATGTACAGATTTCGCCCGCTGTCAGCCGACGGGGCCTAGGCCATGGCGAGGGGTTGGGCCGGGCTGAGGTGGTGTACGGCGGTCCGGTCGGCGTGCGGGGCGAGCAGGCTCTGCAACTCGTCGGCGGCGACCTTGAGGAGGTCGCCGTCCCGGTCCGCGCGGAGGGTCTCGAGGAGGAAGGCGACGTGGGTGGAGTCCTCGGTGACGCGGGTGCGGTGGGCGTCGCGGTGGTTCCAGTGGCGGGTGAGGACGCCGGTGGTGTCCGCGTAGATGACCTCGCCCGGCTTGGGGTTCTCGACGGTGTCGGGTTCGCCGAGCGGGGTGAAGGACTCCGTGCCGTCCGCGTAGCGGATGTCCACGTCGCCGGTGACCCGGTCCAGGTCGAAGGCGCCGGCCGGCAGGCCGTGACGGACGGAGACCGCGTTGTAGGAGTCGACGGCCGGGTTGATGCGCGGCAGGCTCCCCTTCTTCGCCATGCGGCGGCCGAGCGCGTCGACGCTGGGGCGGATGCGGCGGGGGTTGGTTCCGAAGGAGCGGTAGGCGGTGTGCCAGGCGTCGATGCGCGGGTCGGTCTCGTCGGCCGGGTGCCAGGTGCCCTCGGCGAGCTGCCGTTCCAGTTCCGCCAGGGTGGTGGCGGTGTGCGGCCAGGGCTCACGGCCGCGCAGGCCGGTGGCGGTGACCAGGGCGATGAGGGTGCCGGGGAAGGCGCCGGCCACGGCGGGGGCGATGCGGAAGGCGGGCATGGGCGGAGGTTCCGTTTCCTGTGTGTGTGGGGGCCGGTTCAGGGCTTCCAGGGGCCGATACGACCCAGGCGGCGCAGCTGCCGGCCTGCGGTGGGTACGTCCAGGCCCTCGCCACGCTCGGTGAGGCGGTCGGCGACGCCGGCGCGGTGCTCGACCGGTTTGTGGTCGTCGTACTTGAACTTGGCCTGCACGTCGGTGACTTCCAGGCACAGGCCGCGGATGGCGGACAGCATCCGGCCGTACGGCGGCCGGTCCGCGGCGACGCGGGCGTGGTCGCCACCGGGCTGGAAGTGGGCGAGCCGGCGGCACAGCGGCTCCGCCTTGGCCTCGGGATCGTCGACGATCTCGGCGCGGCAGGTGAACCGGACGGCCGCGTAGTAACTGGTGGGCACGCCGTCGGTGGGCGGGATGCCGGGATGGGTTTGGCCAAGTGTACCAGGAGGTGGTTGTCGTCGAGGGAGAAGTGGGTGGGGACGACCATGGGCGTGGCCCGGCAGGCCGTTGACGCTGAGCTGTCCGAAGTCGTGGCCGCCGGCGATCCAGGTCTGCCATTCGGCTTCGTCCAGGCCGGCGTCCCAGGGGTGAACGAGCATCCTCTTCTCCTCGGTGGTGCGGGCCTGCTCAGGTCAGGGCCAGAAGGCTGACGGCGACGGCGGCGGTGCCCAGGCCCACGAGCTGGCCGCGGTGGATGCGTTCGGCGAGTACGCCGCGGGCGAGCAGGACCGTGCCGGCCGGGTAGAGGGCGGTGATCACGGCGACGACGGTCAGGTCCCCGCTGCGGGCGGCGAGCAGGAACAGCAGGTTCGCCACCGAGTCCAGCACGCCGGCCGCCGCGGACATCGCGTACGCCGGTCGTTCCGGGCCCAGCCTGCGGCGCAGCAGCCCGGCCGCGGCCAGCGTGACCGCCGACGAGACGGCCCGGCCGGTGATCAGCGGGGCCACCCCGCTGTCCGAGGGCGCCTGGTGCAGGAAGATCAGCTGGAGGGCGATGGCGGCGCCCGCACCGAAGGCCAGCAGCAGCGCCGCACGGGAGGGACGGGCCGCACCGGCGCCGTGTCCGGCGCTGACCAGCACCACAGCGAGCAGTGCCAGCGGCAGCCCCACGAGTCCGGCGGCCCCCAGCCTCTCACCCTGCAGCAGGCCGGCGGCGACCGGCAGCGCGGCGGAGACCAGCGCGGTCACCGGCGACAGGACGTTCATCGGACCGATCGCCAGGGTGCGGTAGAGCAGGGCGAATGCGGCAGCCGAGGCGACCCCGGACGCGGCGCCCCAGGCGAGGGCACCGGAACCGAACGAGGCCCCGAGCACCGGCCACAGCAGCAGCTCGACCGCGAGACTGGCCGGGGCGGCGACCAGCACGGTCCGCAGCACATGGGCCTTGCGGGCGCCGAGGCCGCCGAGGAAGTCGGCGCATCCGTACGCGAGTGAGCTGCCCAGGGCCAGCAGCAGAGCGATCACAGCACATCCCTTACGGTTAGCGGAACGACCACACGGTACAACGGACCGACCGCCGCGTGTCAATCAAACGACCGTGCAGTACATTCCAGTACTCAAGGCAGAGTTAAGGACGGTGATCAGGTGGCCGAGACAGCCGCCACCCTGCGGTCGGTCGCGCACAACGTCCGGGCGGCCCGCATCCGCGCCGGACTGTCCCTGGACGAGCTCAGCCGGCGCGCCCAGGTCAGCAAGGGTGCTCTCGTGGGGCTGGAGAAGGCACAGGGCAACCCCAACCTGGCCACCCTGGTCCGGCTGGCCGACACCCTCGGCATCTCGGTGTCCGCGCTGGTGCAGGGGCCACCGGAGGGCCGCGTCCGGGTCGTGGCCGGCGACGACGTCGCCCCCTTGTGGACCGGAGAACGCGGCGGCGAGGCGCGCCTGATGCTGACGACCTCCGGCCCCGCCCCGGTCGAGGTCTGGCGCTGGCGGCTGGAACCGGGCGAGGAGTACCCCAGCCACCCCCACCAGGCCGGCGTCGTGGAGACCGTCAGCGTGACCTCGGGCCGCATGACCCTGATCGTCGACGGCGCGGAACACACCGTCGCGGCCGGCCAGACCGCCACGTTCGACGGCGACACCACGCACACCTACCGCGGCGCAGGTAGCGAGACCTGCCACCTGATCATGACGGTCCATCTGCCGCCCGGCCCCGCCGCGAACATCACCGGTCCCGCCACGACCATGTGAAGTACGCCCCCGGCCGACATCCGGGGGCGTACTCGTCCTTGAAGGAGCGGCCTCAGCGCGGGGTCAGCTTCCACAGGTGGTCGGAGGTGCCGTTGTCGTCCCACTGGAGGACCCGGGCGCCGGAGGAGGTGCTCATGCCGTCGACGCCGAGCAGCAGCCCGCTGTTGTAGTTGGCGATCTTGTAGGAGCCGTCACCGGACGGGATGAGCTGCCACAGGTGGTCGGCGGTCCCGTTGTCGCCCCAGATCAGGGCCGTGCCGCCGTCGGCCGTGCTCATGTTCTGGATGCCGAGGGCCAGACCGGACTTCTGGTTCACGATCTTGTAGAGGCCCGAGCCCGCGGCCACCAGGGTCCAGTTCTGGTCGGTGCCACCGGTCGAGGTGGCCTGGACGACGGGCGTACCCTGCGCGGTGCCCGCGTTCTGGGTGTCCAGGGCCAGACCGCTGTTCCTGTTGGTGATCTGGTAGCGCCCGGCCGACGAGGTGGAGGTGCCGCCGGGGGTGACGACGATGTGGTAGCCGTCGGTGGCGTTCATGGTCACCGGGACGGTGATCGAGCCGCCTGAGACGGTGTAGTCGGTGTCGGAGACGGTGATCGGGCCGGACACCGCCGTCGTACGGCCCTTGGAGGGCGTGTACTCCAGCTTCACGTGGACCGTGCCGCCGAACGCCGACAGGGAGTTCAGGCCGTCGATCGTCACCGCGCAGGAACCGGTGCAGCCGCCGGCGATGACGCTGATCCGGTCACCGGAGCCGTTCAGGGAGGCGACGCCGTCGATGCCCGTCTGTGCCGGAGGCGTGGTGACCAGCATGGTCCCGGACATGTCGCCGTACCACTTGTACATCCAGTACGAGCCGTTCGGTGACCCGCCGGTGTCGGTGAGGGTGTCGCCGAGGGTGCCGTAGTGGTTCCAGAAGGCCAGTTCGGCGTCGTGGACTCCGGCGCGCTCGAACTTGGCGACGTAGCCGATCAGCGCCCCGGGCACGCCGACCTCGCCGGGCGTGCCGTACTCCTCGACGGCGATCGGGCGGGGGCTGATGCCGAGGCTCCTCTCCAGCACGCGGTACGCCGAGACATGTGCGGCGATGTCCTTGGCGCCTTGCAGCTCGTGCCAGGAGATGATGTCGGGCACGGTGCCGGAGGCCTTGGCGTCGGTGAGGAAGGTGCTCATCCAGGACTGGTTCCAGGCCGAGTAACTCGGGCCTTGGACCGGGGTCCTGGTGTCCTTGGAGCGGACTTCCTTGTACGTGCGCGCCCAGCCGGCGTCGAAGGCGCCCGCGTCGGTGGTGTCCCAGGTCCAGTCGGGCTCGTTCCACAGCTCGTACGCGGCGATGTCGGT
The DNA here is from genome assembly GCF_006715785.1 of Streptomyces puniciscabiei. NCBI lineage: Bacteria > Bacillati > Actinomycetota > Actinomycetes > Kitasatosporales > Streptomycetaceae > Streptomyces > Streptomyces puniciscabiei. Next base: position 285,230 of record NZ_VFNX01000004.1, on the reverse strand, counting down.
GGCTCCCGAGGACTGCACCGACGCGACCTGCTTGTCGACGGCGGACAACCAGTCGGCCCAACTAACCCACTTGTACGGGAAGTTCGGGTACCAGTCCGGCATGCGGACGACGACGTCGGCGCCGGCCCTGGCCGCCTTGGGCGCCACGGCCAGTGCGTCCCCGGCGGGCTTGGGCTCGCCGTTGGGCAGTTGGGAGCCGCCCGGAGCCATCTGTACGAAGGTGTGCGGCCTGAGCGGGGTGACGAGGCTGTCGGCGGGGGTGCTCGCGTCGGCCAGGCCGTACAGGCTGCCCGTGGCGACATGGGTGACCGGCCGGAGGGTCTGGGCCGCGTCGACCACCAGGGTGGTGGCGGACGTGGGCACCGCTCGGGCGGGGGTGGCGGTGGCGAGACCGGTGACGGCGAGCGCGGCCGTGCCGAGGGCGGCCGCCAGACGGGCGCGGCGTCTTGGTCCCGCGGTAGGTGTGCGGCTCATGGGGTGGTTTCTCCTCATGGAGGGAATGGGGGACGGCCCTGCTGCTGCTCAGTCCTTGACCGCGCCCGCGGTCACACCCGCGGCCACATAGCGCTGCGCGAGGACCAGCAGAACGGCTGCGGGGACGGACGCGACCACGGCGGTGGCCATGATCGCGTTCCACTCCTGGTTGTTGTTGCCGATGTACTTGTAGATGCCGAGGGTGATCGGCCTCATGTCGCCGCCGCCGTCGAGGGTGTTGGCGAAGACGAAGTCGGACCAGGCCCACAGGAAGCTGAAGAGCGAGACGGTGACGACGGCGTTGCGGCTGACCGGCAGCACGACGGACCAGAAGACGCGGAAGCTTCCCGCGCCGTCCACCCGGGCCGCGGCGAGGAGTTCACCGGGGACGCCGGACATGAACGCCGTGAAGATCATCACGCCGAAGGGCACGGCGATGGTGGAGTCGGCGACGATCAGACCCCACCAGGAGTTGAGCAGACCGAGGTCCAGGAAGATGCCGTAGAACCCCATCGCCATGACGATGCCTGGGACCATCTGCGCGATCAGCAGGGCCAGTCCGAGTGCGCCACCGCCGCGTGGGCGCAGCTTGGCCAGGGAGTAGCCGGCGGGGGCGGCGAGGAGCAGCGTGAGGGCGACCGTGCCGAGGCCGATGAGCAGGCTGGTGCCGAGGTAGGGCAGCTGGTCGTCGAGGACGGCCTTGTAGCCCTCGAACGTGGGGTGCAGCGGGAACAGGTCGGGCGGGTTCCTGCGCATGTCCTGCTGCGGTGTGAGGGACACGTTGAGCATCCAGTACACCGGGAACAGCATCAGCGCGGTGAGCAGGAGCGCGACGGCGGTGCAACCCCGGGAGCCGGTACGGGACTTCACGCTTCCTGCCTCCTCTGGACACGGACGTACAGCAGCCCGAAGACGAGGGCGATCAGGATGAGGATGTCGCCGACCGCGGCACCCGGTCCGAACCGGGGCAGCAGCGTCCCGAAGCCCAGTTGGTAGGACCAGGTCGCCAGGGTGGCGGAGGCGTCGCCGGGGCCGCCCTTGGTCATGATCCAGATCAGGTCGAAGACCTTGAGGGTGTACACGAGACCGAGGAGCAGGGTGATCGCCGACACCGGGCGCAGCAGCGGGAAGGTGATGCGCCGGAACTGCTGCCAGGCGCTCGCGCCGTCCAGGGAGGCCGCCTCGTACAGCTCGGCCGGGATGTTCTGCAGTCCGCTGTGGAGGATGACCAGGTTGAACGGGATGCCGATCCAGATGTTGGCGACGACGACCGAGGTCAGGGCCCAGTCGGGGGAGGTGAGCCAGCCGATGGGATCCACGCCGAAGAAGTGCAGGAAGTAGTTCACCACGCCGGACTCGCTGTTGAACATCCAGGACCAGGTCGACGCCGACACGATCAGCGGCAGCAGCCATGGGACCAGGAACAGCGCGCGCAGGACGGCCGACAGCCTGAAGCGCCGGTCGAAGAAGACCGCGAGGGCGAGTCCGATGGCGTACTGGAACGCGATCGACACGAAGGTGAAGACCATCGTGTGCCGTATCGCCGGGCCGAACGCCGGATCGTCCAGCACCTTCCGGAAGTTGTCCCAGCCGGAGAAGGGCGCGTCACCGGTGACGAAGGAGCGGACGGTGTAGTCGCGCAGGCTCAGGTCGAGGTTGCGGTAGAGGGGGTAGAGGTAGAAGGCGGCGAGGTAGGCGACGAGCGGGGCGACGAAGGCGAAGGCGGTCAGCCGGCTCCTGCGCCGTCGGCGGCGCCCCAGGACCAGCGGGTCGGCGGCGCGCGTCCTGGGTGCCGCCGGGGACCGTTGCGGTCGGTCTGTGCGGGCGGTGGTCATGTGAGCTCCCCGGATCAGCCCTTGGCGGCCGCGGCCTGCGCCGTGTCCATGGCGGCCTGCGGGTTCTTGCCGCCCGAGAGCGCCGCCTGGACGGCCGTCCACATCGGCTGGGAGATCGTCGGGTACTTCGTGCCCAGGCCGTCGCTCGTCCGGCCGCGGGCCGCGGACACCGCGTCCACCCAGGGCTTGAGCTTGGGGTTCCGCTTGACCTGCTGGGCCTGTACGGCCGCCGTGGGGGCGACGTACATCAGGGTCGTGTCGGTCGCCAGCAGGTTCGCGTCGCTGGTGAGACAGGTGACGATCTTCTTGCTGACGTCGTAGCGAGCGGTGTCCTTCTGCACGGGGAGGGTGACGAACTCGCCGCCGGTCGGCACCGGCGCCGAACCGCCCTTCTGCGCGGGGATGTTGAGGATGCCGTAGTCGAAGCCGGCCTTCCCGGCGTTGCCGAGCTGCCAGGTGCCGTTCTCGCCGAACGCGTACGTGCCCGTGGCGAACTCCTGCCAGCTGGTGGTCTGGGTGTTCTGCAGCACGTCCTTGGGCGCGTATCCCGCGTCCACCCATTGCTTCCACAGGGTCAGCGCGGCGACGCCCTTCGGCGAGTTCAGCTTGGTCAGGTCACCGCCGGCGCCCCAGAACCAGGGCAGGAACTGGAAGCTGCCCTCCTCGGTGTTGATCGCGGAGAAGGTGATGCCCTTCTTCCCCGCCGCCCTGACCTTCTTCAGCGCGGCGGTGAGCGAGTTCCAGTCCTTGACCGAGGCCGGGTCGACGCCCGCGGCGGACAGGACCTTCTTGTTGTAGTACAGGGCGAGGGTGTTGGCGCCGACGGGGACGCCGTACGCGGAGCCGTCGATGGTGCCCGCGCCGATGATGTTCTTCTGGACCGCCCTTGTGTCCAGGCCGAGGTCGCTCGTCTTGTTCAGGATGCCCGCCTCCACCAGCGTGGAGACCACCGGGTTGTCGACGAGCATCACGTCCGGCGCGTTGCCCTGCTGGGCGGCCAGCAGGGCCTTGTTGCCCAGGTCCGTGGTGTCGTACGCGGTGCGCCTGACCTTCACCCCGGCCTGGGTGCCGCACGCACTGACGCGCCTGCCCCACGCGGAGGAGGCGTCGAACTGGGGGTAGGGGTCCCAGAAGGTGTACGTCCCGCCGGCCCGGCCGGAGGAGGACGAGGAACCGGAGCCGCCTCCGCAGGCGGTGAGCGAGGCGAGGGTGCCGACGGCGGCCAGCGCGGCGACGAGAGTGCGGCGGGTGGGTATCACGGGAGGACCTCGTTGTCGTAGGGCGTCGTGGAGAGGGAGCGGTGTTCAGCAGGTGGGCAGCCAGACGCGCATGCTGCCGTCCACGCGGTTGGCCCAGGCGTAGTAGGGGACGGCCATGAGTTCGACGGGCTCGCCGCCCTGCGGGGCGGGGGCGGAGGTGTACGGCCACCAGCCCGCGTCGGGGATGTGCCGCCGCCGGCCGGCGGCCACGACCGTGGTGACACCGCCGAGGAGATCCGGGCGGTGCTTCACGGCGAGCGGACGGCTGGGGTCGAGGACGATGTCGTCCAGTCCGCCGCCGGGGTGGTCGGCCTGCTCCACGCAGTACACGAGCGGTCCGCGCTCGATCGCCAGAGAGGCGCGTACGGCGTCCACGCGGGGGTCCGCCGCGGTGAGCCGGGGTTCGAGGCCGAGTTCCAGCAGGACCCGGTCGCCGGGCTCCCAGGCGCGCGTCAGCCGCAGCCAGCCGTCGGTGACCGGGGCGTCGCCCTGGTCGTACGTCCGCTCCCCGCACCGGACCCGGAACTCCTGGCACCACTGCGGGATGCGCAGGGAGAGCGTCCAGGGACGGCCGGCCGGGCTCTCCTCGACGGTCAGGGCGATCGAGCCGTGCCACGGATAGCCGGTCTCGGCCCGGACGGTGTACGATCCGCCGGCGTACCGGCCGCTGACGTACTGGTGGATCTGCAGGCCGCCCTCGTCGCTCGTGGCGAGGTAGTGCTCCAAGCTGGCCAGCAGGCGCATGGCGTTCGGCGGACAGCAGGCGCAGCGGAACCAGCGGGTGCGACGGGCCGACTGGTCGCCCCCGGGGTCGGTGTGGCCGTCGCGGACCTGCAGCGGGTTCACGTACAGCCAGCGCTCCCCATCCAGTGACACCCCGGCCAGGAAGCCGTTGTAGAGGGTGCGTTCGACGAGGTCGGAGTAGCGGGCCTCGCCGGTGAGCAGGGCCATGCGCCAGCTCCACTGGACGGAGGCGATCGCGGCGCAGGTCTCGCAGTAGGCACGCTCGTTGGGCAGCTCGTAGGGGTCGCCGAAGTCCTCCCGGTCGTGGTGGGCGCCGAGTCCGCCGGTGATGTGCGTCTTGGTGGTGGTCATCGCGTGCCACAACCGCTCGGCGGCGGCGCCCAGTTCGGTGTCCCCGGTCTCGGTGGCCAGGTCGGCGGCGGCCGCGAGCAGATAGAGCTGGCGTACGGCGTGACCCTCGACGGTGGTGGCTTCGCGCAGCGGCACGCGGTCCTGGCAGTAGGCCTCGCCACCGAGCAGGCCGTGCCCGTGCCGGTCGACGAAGTAGCCGGCGAGATCCAGGTAGCGGCGCTCACCGGTCTCCCGGTACAGCTCGACCAGGGCGGTCTCGATCTCGGGGTGGCCGTCGATGCCGTCGATGGGCCTGCCGCTGCCGGGCGGGCCGAAGACGGAGTCGATGTGGTCGGCGAACTTCACCGCCACGTTGAGGAGTTCGGTGCGGCCGGTGGTCCGGTGGTGGGCGACGGCGGCCTGGATGAGATGCCCCGCGCAGTACAGCTCGTGCCCCCAGCGCAGGTCCTCGTAGCGCTTGCCGTTCTCCCGGAGCTGGAACCAGGTGTTGAGGTAGCCGTCGGGCTGCTGGGCCGCGGCGACGAGGCCGGCGATGCGGTCGACGTGCGCCGCGAGAGTCTCTTCCCGGCCGCGGGCGAGCTGCCAGGAGGCGGCCTCCAGCCACTTGTACACGTCGGTGTCGACGAACGGGTACGCCCCGCGGAACTCACCCTCGGCCGTCCCGGCCGCGAGCCGCAGGTTGTGCAGGTTCCCCGCGGACTCCAGCAGGCCGGGTCCCTGCGGAAGGGAGGTGCGGGCGTTGACCTCACGGCGGGTGTGCCAGAAGCCCGCGTCGATGCCGGCGACGGCGGGGCGCAGCGCGGCACGGGCGTCCGGTCCCAGACGGACGGGGCCCGGGGACGGCAGGGCGGAGTGTGAGCTGGGCATGGCTCTCCGGGGATGGGTGGCGTACGGCGGCGGCGTCCGACGTCCGGATCGCAGATTTGAGAAACCGTTTTCTCACCGTGAGAGTAGAGGGCGGCGGCGTGCGACGGTCAAGAGGCGCGGCACGACTTTTTCCTTGTGCCTGCAGACCGGTACCGCACGCCCGCCTTTCTCCCGCAGGCTGGCACCGCGCGCCGTCGGCTGCCAGGATGTTGACTGACGACATCGTCTAGGAAAAGGTTTGCTCGTGACCTCTGCTCCTGGCACCCCGCCCACCGGCCGCGCCCGGCTCACCGATGTCGCCGCGCTGGCGGGCGTCAGTGTGGGCACGGCGTCCAAGGCGCTCAACGGCGGGGGGCGGATGCGTCCGGAGACCCGGCAGCGGGTGCTGGACGCGGTGGCGGCTCTCGGCTTCCGTCCCAACCAGCAGGCGCAGAGCCTGCACACCGGCCGCAGCTGGACGGTCGGCCTGGTGACGACCGACGGCATCGGCCGGTTCAGCACCCCCGTGCTGCTCGGCGCCGAGGACGCGCTCGGCGCCGGCAAGATCTCCGTGCTCCTGTGCGACACCCGGGGCGACGCGATCCGCGAACAGCACCATCTGCGCAACCTGCTGGACCGCCGGGTGGACGGCATCATCGTCACCGGCCGCCGCACCGACGCGCGTGCACCCCTGGCCGGCGTGACCGGCCTGGAGTCGATCCCGGTGGTCTACGCCCTCTCCCCCTCCACCGACCCCGCGGACACCTCCGTGGTCTCCGACGACCAGGGCGGAGCCCGGCTGGCGACGGAACACCTGCTGGCAACCGGCCGTACCCGCATCGCCCATGTCACCGGCCCCGAGCACCACGCCGCCGCCCGCGACCGCGCCCGTCACGCGGTGGCACACCTTCAGGCCGCGTCGCTCGGCCTGTCGACGGGCCGCGTCCACTTCGGCGAGTGGAGCGAGGCGTGGGGCCGCCGTGCCGCCGACGCGGTGCTGCGTACGGCCCCGGACACGGACGCGTTCTTCTGCGGCAACGACCAGATCGCCCGGGGTGTGGCCGACACCCTGCGGGAACGCGGGGTGGCCGTCCCCGGTGACATCGCCGTCGTCGGCTACGACAACTGGGACACCATGGCGCTGGCGAGCCGTCCTCCGCTCACCACGATCGACATGAACCTCACCGAGATCGGGCGGATCGCGGCGCTGCGCCTGCTCGAGGCGATCGACTCGGACGCGATGCCCGGGGTGCACACGGTGCCGTGCCGGCTGGTGGTGCGGGAGTCGACCTGAGACGCCTCGGCCGATGCGTGGCGGGGCCCAGCACCCTGGGCGCGCCGAACGGACGTCACGGGCGCCCGAGGAAGTGCAGGACCAGCAGGGCGATGTCGTCGGTGCGCTGCCGGTGGCTGCCCGTCGCCCCGACCAGGGTGTCGATGAGCGCGTCCAGGTCGAGGCCGTCCTCCTGGGCGAGTTGGCGGGTGAGGGCGGCGATGGAGTCGTCGAGGTCGACTCCCGGTGTTTCGACGAGGCCGTCGGTGTAGCAGGCGAGCATGAGCCCGGGGGCGAGGGGGACCTCGGTCACGGGGAAGACGGCGTCCGCGTCGATGCCGAGGAGGGGCCCGGGAGGCATGTCCAGCGGCCGTGTGCCGCTGTCGGGCAGGCGCACGATCGGTGGCGGGTGACCGGCGCTGGCCAGCGTCACGCTACCTGCGGCGAAGTCCAGGTGGGCGTACAGGCAACTGGTGAACAGGTCGGCGCCGAGATCCGTGAGGAGCCGGTTGGTCGCGGACAGCACCCGGTCCGGGGCGCCGAGCGTCGAGTGGGCGTGCACGGCGGTGCGGACCTGGCCCATGAGAGCGGCCGCGGCCGCGTCGTGGCCCTGGACGTCGCCGATGACGGCCGCCACGGCGGTGTCACCGAGCCTGATCAGGTCGTAGAAGTCTCCGCCGATGTCCATGCCCCGGGTGGCGGGCAGATAGCGGGCGGCGGTCCGCAGGCCGGGGACGGCGGGAAGGGCCGGCGGGAGCAGCGCCTGCTGGAGGCTGTGGGCGAGGTCGTGTTTGGTGTCGTAGAGGCGGGCGCGGTCCAGGGCCTGGCCGACGAGGCCCGCGAGCGAGGTCAGGACGGCGCGGTCCTCGGCCGTGAACTCGTGGGGCCGGTCGTAGGACAGGATGCAGCAGCCGACGGGCCTGCCCGAGACGATCAGCGGCAGGAAGGCCCAGGCCTCTTTGCCGCTGATCAGCGAGGCCTCGGGATAGATGCGCCGCATCTCCTCGCAGTGGGAGAAGAAGGCGGGGATGCCGCTGCTGAGGACCTGCCCGGCCGGGGTGAAGGCGGTGTCCAGAGGCAGGCCGTCGAGGCGTGCCATGGTGGAGGCGTCGTAACCGCGGTATCCGGTGATCCGCAGCCGCCCGGCGTCGGCGGCCGACAGGACGAGTCCCTGCGCGCCGAAGGCGGTCAAGATCTGGTCGGCGACGAGGTTGATGACGTCCTGGACGCCGACAACCTCGGTCAGCCCGGCGGCCAGGTGCATCAACTGGTAGAGCCGGCCCGCGCGGGCCGGTGCGGCGGTGTGCGTCGAGTGGGGGTGCGTCGGGGCGGGCGGGGGCTGCGTACCGCAGGGCATGATGCGGACGCTGATGCCGCTGGCGTCCGGATACAGATGGAAGTCCAGCCAGCGGTCCGGCGGGCGGCACGCCGTGAAGACGACGGGCTCCCGGCTGATGACCGCGGCGCGGTAGCGGTCCTCGTACGTCGGGTCGTCCAGCCAGCGCAGGGACTGCCACGGCAGCGTGCCCAGCAGTTCGCCGGCGTCGCGGCCCAGCAGTTCGCAGGCGCCCGCGCTCAGGTAGGTGAAGTGTCCCTCCAGGTCCAGCGCGCAACTGCCGCCCGGCAGGCGCTCGATGAAGTCGGCGGCGGCCAGCGGCGGACCCGCGGCCTGGCGGCCCCCTTCCGCGGGGAGGGTGCGCGGGAGGTCACGAGGGGCCGGGAACCGTCCGTGTGCGACGGCCTCCTCGATCAGCCGGGCCAGGCGTCCGCAGCCGGACATGATGTGCCCGCGCTCCCGCTCGGTCATGTACGGCGGCCGGCTGGCCGGCCACATCAGCAGCAGGGCTCCCCACCGGCGGACGCCGCTGACCGGTGCGGCGGCGAGCGCGAGCGGGTACGGCAGCGCCAGGGCGGTGCGCGGATAGCGGCGGGCCGCCTCCTCCTGGGTGGCCACCCACACCATGCGATCCTCACGCACCGCGTCGGCCACCGGCGCCGGAGAGGTCACCGGAATCCTCACCCACGGCGCCGCGAACTCGGCGGGTGCCCCGTACAGCACGTCCAGGAAGAGCTGCTCCTCGTCGAGGGTGAGAAGGTACAGACCGCCGATGGCCGCGCCCGTCCGGCGTACGGCGTCGGCGAACGCGGCATCCAGTGCCTCCGCCTCCGCCGCCCCGGCATCCGCACTGGTCACATGGCGCCTCCAGCCTGGCAGCCGCGCCTCCTGCAACGTCACGCGGAGGGGCCTCGGACCGGGCAGCGCGGGTCGGCGCGCCGGTTCCCACCGGCCCACTCCTATGGGCACGCTACGCCCCCGCGCGGCGATCGGCACGCCGTCGCCCGCCCCGCGATCGTCACGGGCGCCGGAAGGTCCTCGGCTCCGTTCATGGGCTGGGCAGGTCGCGTCCGGAGCGGAGCGGGGTAAGGGCGGTGAGACAGCCGGCGTCGACGAGGGCGAGTCCGAGGGCGGTGGCCGGCGGGGTGCCCAGGCCGGTGGCCGACAGCGCGGTTCGGCTGCCGCGGCCGGCATGACGGCGGTGATCACCGTGGCCGGGCTGTACCGGTCGGTGAGCCGTCCGGTGAGCGGGAGCGCGGCGAAGCCCGAGGAGTCCGGCCAGGCTGTAGCGGCCGATGCCGGTCGGGTCGAGGGAGTAGGGCGGCTGGGGCAGACCGAGCGCGAGGGCGAGGGCGACGCAGATGATGTTGATGGCGAAGCACCACAGGCCGCCGACGGCCACCGCGCGGCGCAGTTCCGGAAACCGGCGCGGCAACGGAGGCAGAGTCAGCAGAGCGGCCCCGTAACCCCGTTCGGCGGTCGGCCGTTCCCGGGGCGGGCGGGCGGCCGCGGTGATCGCGCCGAGCAGGGCGAGGGCTGCGACGGCGGGAGCATGCGGCGCCGGCCCACGATGCCGGTGTGTGCTCCTCCCGCCAGGCGGCTGAGCAGGATGCCGGCCGACATACCGGCGGACAGCGTGGCGACGCCGGTTCCGCGGCGTCCGGCCCCGACACTCGCGGCCGCCCCGATGAGCAGGTACGCGGTCAGGAGAACGACGGGGCCGCAGGCCGACGCGACGAGGGCGAGGGCGGCGCCAGGGCGGTGAGCTGGACGGCGACCGGGCGGTTGGGGGCGAAGTGATCGGTGAGGGGAAGCAGCAGCGCGAAGCCGGTCATGCAGCCGGCGAGCGCGGCGGTGGGTACGAGGCGGGTCACGGAGAGCGCGACGTCCAGTTCGGCGGCGCGGGCCGTGAGCGCGGGCTGGACGGCGTAGTTGTTCGCGATCGCCGTTCCGGCCATGGAGGCGAGGAGCCGCGTGCCGGTCCGGGGAAGGCACGGGTCATGGCTGCGTGCCGCGGGTGAGGATCACCGCGTAGCGGCACTCCGTGTCGGTGGTGTTGGCGAAGACGCGCTCGGTGGGCTCGCCGAGTTCGACGGTGTCGCCGGGGCCGAGTTCGTGGACCGTGTCGCCGTCGTGGAAGGTCAGATGCCCGTCCAGGACCCAGACGACCTGCCGGACGAAGGCGAAGGCGGCTGCCGGATACGGCACCTCGGCCCCGGCGGGCAGGCGGATCTCGGCGACCTCGGCCGGAAAGTGCGGGCCGGTGATCTGGCGGCGCCGGTAACCGGTGCCGGGGTCCTGCCATTCGGCCGTGTCGGTCCGACGACGCACGCCGGTCACGCCCTGCGCGTCGTCCGGCGTCCCCTCGGCCAGGGCGAGCAGCGAGGCGATGCTGAGCTGGAAGGCGGCCGACAGCTTGCCGAGGACGACGGCGGTGGGGCTGCTCTCGCCCCGCTCGATGCGGCTGATCATGGCCGGCGACACACCGGAGACGTCCGCGAGCTGGGCCAGGGTCCAGCGCCGCCTCTCCCGCTCGGTCCGGACGCGGGCGGCGATCCGCCCCACCAGGGGATCTACTATGTTGGGCATGAATCCAATATACGAGAGAAGCTCCGCGACCGTCACCGTCCGCCCGGCGCGTCCCGGCGACGTGGACGCCGTCCGAGCCATCCGCAATCACGCGGTCGAGCACTCCACGGCCCTGTGGACCCGGACCCCGCAGTCCGCTGCCGAGAGCGTCGCCTGGCTCGCGGTCCACCTGGAGAGGGGGTCTGCGTTGGTGGCCGAAACGGGGGGTGAGGTGGCCGGGTTCGCCGTCTACGGCCCCTGGCGCGAACTGGACGGATACCGCCACACGGTCGAGGACTCCGTCTACGTCCGCGAGGACCGGCACGGGCTCGGCATCGGCTCCGCACTGCTGGCAGCCCTCATCGACTCGGCACGTGCTGCCGGCCACCACATGATGATCGCCGGCATCGAGGCCGGGAACACCGCGTCGATCCGGCTGCACGAACGATTCGGATTCCGCCTCGTCGGCACCGTCCCGGAGGTGGGCACCAAGTTCGGCCGGTGGCTCGACCTGACGCTCATGGGACTGCCCCTCGACCCCATCTGCTGAGTCTCATTGTGAGACTGACTATCATCGTGGAGCATGAAGCGGACCTCCTTCGCCAACTGGCCGTGCTCCATCGCGCGCACTCTCGACCTGCTGGGCGACCCCTGGACACCTCTCGTCGTGCGGGAGGCCTTCTACGGCATCCGCCGCTTCGACGAGTTCCAGCAGGAGCTGGGCATCGCGCGCAACACCCTGACCGACCGGCTGCGCCGCCTCGTGGACGAAGGGGTGCTGGAGAAGCGGCTCTACGAGGCCGAACCGCCACGCTACGACTACGTCCTCACGGAGAAGGGCCGCGACCTGTTCACCGTGCTGGCCACGATGTCCCGATGGGGCGACCGATGGCTGGCCGGTGACGAGGGCGTGCCGGTGGTGTTCCACCACGATGCGTGCGACCACGACACCACGGCCGAGGTGGTGTGCTCCGTGTGCCGACGGCCGCTGGCAGCCCAGGAGACGTCGATGCTCATGGGACCCGGCTACCCCGAGCGGCTCAAACGCCGGCCGGATGTGCGACGCCGGTTCGGTACGGCCTGATCCAGCCGCTCACTTCACGGTCTTGACAAGGTAAGTCTTGTGAAGCAACTCTGATCACGCACATCCTGACGGCGAGGAGGCCGGTTGACGTGGAGTGGACGGGCGCGCGCTACGCGGACAAACCCACGGTCGAGGTGCGTACCTGGATCGACGCGCCACCGGACCGGGTGTGGACACTGGTCAGCGACATCGCCTCGATGCCGGCCATGAGCGAGGAACTCCAGTCCGTCGAGTGGCTCGACGGGGCGGACGGACCGGGCGTGGGCGCCAGGTTCGTCGGACACAGCAGGCACGAGGCGTTCGGCGAGTGGTCCACGACCTCTCATGTCATCGAGTGCGAACCCGGACGAGTCCTCGCCTGGGCGGTCCAGGACCCCGCCGCCCCCGCCGCGATCTGGCGCTTCCGCCTCCGGCCCGAGAACGGCGGAACGGAACTGTCGCAGTGGATGCAGCTGGGCCCGGGACGCTCAGGGCTGTCGGTCGCTATCGACCGGATGCCGGACAAGGAGCAGAAGATCGTGTTCGTACGGCTGCGCGAGTTCGAGCGGAGCATGACCAAGACCCTCGAGCACATCAAGAAGCGGTCGGAGGCGTGATGCGTACGGCCACCACCATCGAGGCCTCGGGCGGCGAGAACTGGGCCGAGCAGGCCGACTTCGTCGTCGAGGCGGAGAAGCTGGGACTGGACATCTGCTGGGTCGCCGAGGCCTGGGGCTCCGACGCCCCCTCCGCGCTCGGCCACTACGCCGCGCTCACCGACCGGATGCTGCTGGGGTCCGGCGTCATGCAGCTGGGCACCCGCACCCCGGCCGCCGTCGCACAGACCGCCATCACGCTGTCCAATCTCTCCGGCGGACGCTTCCTGCTGGGCCTGGGAGCGTCCGGTCCGCAGGTCATGGAGGGACTGCACGGGGTGCCGTTCGCACGGCCGCTGCGCCGCATGCGGGAAACCGTGGAGATCGTCCAGCGGCTGCTGGACGGCGGCAAACTCTCCTACTCGGGATCGGAGTTCACCATCCCCCTGCCCGGCGGCGAAGCGGTCCCCATGCGGCTGTCGATGCGGGCCGAGCACCCGGTCCCCCTGTACCTGGCCGCCCTGTCACCGGCCATGCTGCGGCTCACCGGGGAAGTCGCCGACGGCTGGCTGGGCACCAGCTTCGTACCCGAGGGGGCGGACGACGCCTACTTCACGCACCTCGACGACGGCCTCGCCCGCAGCGGCCGCACCCGCGGCGACCTGGACGTCTGCCAGGGCGCCGAGGTCGCCTTCGCGCCCGACGAGGAGGCCCTCGCGGCGATGACCGACCGGCGCAAGAGGGAACTGGCCTTCAGCCTGGGCGGTATGGGATCGGCGTCCACCAACTTCTACAACAACGCCTACAGCCGTCAGGGCTGGGCCGAGGTCGCCGCCGAGGTACGCGAGCGGTGGCAGGCCGGCGACCGGGACGGCGCGGCGGCGCTGGTGACGGACGAGATGGTCCTCGCCACGACGCTGATCGGCACCGAAGCCATGGTGCGCGACCGACTCCGGGTATGGCGCGCCGCCGGGGTGGACACCGTGCGCCTGTACCCGGCCGGGCAGACGCTGCAGGCCCGGCTCGACACCTTGGGCAGGGCCGTGGAGCTGGTGCGAGAGACAGACGCCACCTCGTGAACCCTTACGAGTGAATCCGGCCGTTCGTTGATCGGCGGCCGAGGTGACAGCGGGAAGGCCGTTCTGCGTACCGGACACGTCATGTGCAGGAGCGCCCCCATGCCGAAGTTCCTCATCCAGGCCACCTACACGCCCGAGGGGACGAAGGGCTTGCTCAAGGAAGGCGCGAGCGGCCGCCGGGCCGCCGTCGACCACGTCGTCGCCGGCCTCGGCGGGACGGTCGAGGCCATGTACTTCGCCTTCGGAGAGGACGACCTCGTGTGCATCCTCGACTTCCCCGACCCGGTCTCCATGGCCGCCGTCAGCCTCAGCGTCAAGGCCAGCGGCGCGCTCCACACCCGGGCCACTCCGCTCCTCACCGTCGACGAGATCGACGAGGCTGCCCGCCGACAGGTCTCCTTCCGCGCTCCCGGCGCGTAGGCCGGCACGGACCGGCGGGGGCTTTCCAGACCCGTGCCGGCACGCCATCAGCCGGCCGCCTTGGCGACGATGCGCTCCATCTCCTCACGGCCGAAGGCCCGCAGAGTCGTGGAACGGACGTTGCCCACCCCACCGAGCTGCAGAAGTGCTGCAGCGGCCGTTTCGTCGTCGGGCGCCTCGACGATGGCCACGAGGTCGTAGGAACCGACGGTCCAGTAGATACTCAGGAGCTTTCCCCCGAGCTTCTGTACCGCTGAGTCGAAGGTCTCGGCTCGCTTCGCGGTGTCCTTGAAGTTTCGGACACCTTGATCAGTCCAGCTGAGCAAGGCGACGTACGTCGGCATGTTCTTCCACCTTCCCGAGGAGACACATCGCGAGGTCAAGCCTGGTCACCGGGGCCGGATTCCGCACGAGACACACACCCGAACGAGCAACGGGGCGCCCACCCGCAGCGGCGGCCGACGTCGCTCGCCGCGGCCCGCGTGGCGTCTACGGCGAAAGGCGGGTGGTCAGCAGCGAGCGTTCGGCGGGGTTGGCGGTGAGGCGGAGGGCCCGGCGGTCGGCCTCGGTGGCCTCCGCGTCACGGCCGAGCTCCCGCAGGAGTGCGGCGCGGGTGGCGTGGAACAAGTGGTAGCAGCCCAACTGCCCGGCCAGCGCCTCGACTTCGGCCAGTGCGGTGGCCGGTCCGGCGGTGTGACTGAGCACGACGGCCCGGTTCAGGCGTACCACCGGTGAGGGGTCGACGGCCAGCAGCATGTCGTAGAGGCGCAGCAGTTGGGGCCAGTCGGTCTCTTTCCAGCCAGGTGACTCGCAGTGCACGGCGGTGATGGCGGCCTCGATCTGGTACGGGCCCGGCCTGCCGAACCTGGCTGCCCGCTCGATGAGAGCGGTGGCACTGCGGATGCGCCGGGTGTCCCATCGCGTACGGTCCTGTTCGGCGAGCGGGATCAGCCGCCCCTCGGCGTCCAGGCGGGTGGGCCAGCGGGCCGCGTGCAGGCGGATGAGGGCGAGCAGGGCCAGGGGTTCCGGCTCCTGGGGCAGCGCGCCGGCGAGGAGGGCGGCGAGCCATTCGGCGTCGTCGACCAGTTCCCGCCGTACTCCCAGGTCTCCCCCGGTGGTGAAGCAGCCCTCGTTGAACACGAGGTAGACCACGCGCATGACCTGGGGAAGTCGCGCGGCGCGCTCCTCGGGCTCGGGCGCGCGGTAGGGGATGCCGACGGCGGCGATCTTCTGTTTGGCCCGGGTCACCCGCTTGGCGAGGGTGGCCTCGGGGACCATGAAGGCCCGGGCGATCTCGGCGGTGGTCAGGCCGACGACGGCGCGCAGGGTGAGCGCGACCTGTGCGTCCGGGTCCAGCGCCGGGTGGCAGCAGGTGAAGATGAGCCGGAGGCGGTCGTCGGGCTCGCGCTCGGCGGTCTCCGGCAGGGCCTCGATGCGGGCCGCGAGCTGCGGGAGCCGGTCCCGGAAGCGGGCCTCGCGGCGGATGCGGTCGAGGCCCTTGTTGCGCGCGCAGGTCAGCAGCCAGGCTCCGGGCCGGCGGGGCGGTCCGGTGTCCGGCCAGCGCCGCAGCGCCTCGACGACCGCCTCGCCGACCATTTCCTCGGCCAGGTCGAAGTCGCCCAGGAGACGGACCAGGCTGGCGGTCAGCCGGCCCGCCTCCTCGCGGAAGACCCGCTCGATCAGCGACCGGGTGTCCCGGGCGCCTGCCGGGTCAGCGCTCGACAATCGGTCGCACCTCCACCTTGCCGTCGGGCACCGGGAAGCTCGCCGCCAGTTTCAGGGCGGCGTCCAGGTCGGGCACCTCGACGATCGCGTACCCGCCGATCGCCTCCTTGGCCTCCAGCAGCGGGCGGTCGATCATGGTGGAGCGGCCCTGCTCGACCACGACCGTCGTGGCGGTCTCGGGTTCACGCAGCTGGTTCGCCTCGACGATCGTCCCGTCGGCGCGGTACTTCGTGAACCACTCCACGATCCCGCCGAAGACCTCTGCCCGCTCCTGGTCGGAGCCCTCCTCCTGCCAGGCGCCGCGGGTCAGCAGCAGTACGTACTTCATGGTGGCCTCCTCGGTGGTCCTGCCTGTGCGGCGTGTCTACCTTCACGACGAACGGGCCGACGCCGACAGGACAGGGACGTCCCGGCACTTTCAGTCCCGGCGTTTTCCAGGGGTGACCCCGGCCGCGGTGCCCGTCCGTGGCCGGCGGACGGCCGAGTCGGGCGGCCGTTCCCTGAGTGCGCCGTAGCCGATGAAGTACGCGGGCAGCCGGCGCATCCACCGCTTCTCGGCGAGCAGCCGTGCCACGCGCCGGGCCCTCTTCTCGCGCCCGAGGGGCGGCCGGCCCTCCAGGATCGGCGCGATGATGCGGGCGTGAGCCATCCGCTGGAGGGTCTGTGTGGCGACCGTGGCGGGACGGCGGCGGCGCTGCAGCCGGCGTACGTCGCGCGGGTCGACCCTGCCCCGGCGCAGTGGCTCGGTGAGGTAGCGGGCGGCGGCCACGGCGTCCTGGACCGCGAGGTTGATGCCGATGCCGAAGATCGGGGACATCGCGTGCGCGGCGTCGCCGATGCACAGCAGGCCGGGGCGGTGCCAGCGGCGCAGTCGGTCCAGGCGTACGTCGAGGAGCTTGACCTCGTCCCATGAGCGCAGGGCGTGCGCGCGGTCGCCGATCCAGGGGACGGCCGCCGTGAAGTCGGCCAGGAAGCGGTCGAGGCCGGCGGCGCGGCGCTGGGTGTCGGTGCCCTTGGGGATGAGGCCGGCGCACTGCCAGTAGTCGCCGCGGTCGATCATCGCGGTCAGGAAGCGGTCACCGGCGCTGCCGTAGAGCCCTTGCGGGTCGCTCTCCCGGCGCGGCAGCCGGAACCACCAGGCGTCCATAGGGCAGGGGAAGCGGCGCAGGCGCAGCTCCGGGCGGGTACGGGCCAGGGATCCGCGGCCGTCGCAGGCGACGGTGAGCAGGGCGCGCAGTTCGCCGGTGCGGCCGTCGGTGGTGCGGTAGCGCACCCCGTTGACCCGTCCGGACTCGATCAGGAAGCCGGTCGCCTCCGTGTTCGTCCGCAGTTCGAAGGACGGCTCACGCCGGGCCTCGTCCGCGAGCAGGTCCAGCAGGTCCCACTGGGGCACCATGGCCACGTAGTTGTAGGGACCCGGCAGGACCGAGAGGTCTCCGACCGTGACCGCCGCGCCGTCGGTTCCGACCGGCAGCCGGACGGTGCGGACCCGGCGTTGTGGCAGCTCGGCGAAGCGCCCGGCCAGGCCGAGCTCGTCCAGCAGCGCCAGGGTGGAGGGGTGGACGGTGTCGCCGCGGAAGTCGCGCAGGAAGTCGCCGTGCTTCTCCAGGACGGTCACCGGTACACCGGACCGGGCCAGCAGCAGGGCGAGCACCATGCCCGCGGGGCCGCCTCCCACGACGCAGCAGGTGGTCTGTTCCATGGCGGTCCTGCCCTTCACGAGACCATTGGTTCACCTGGTCCAACAAATTCACCGGTCGATGAATACTCTACTCCCGCCGACGGTTTCCGGCTTCCTGACGGGCGTTTCGGAGATGCCGCTGTGGCCGAGCTCGGGGCCGAGGCCGAAGTAGTGCCGGAAGTTGTAGATCAGCGGGCTCCAGGCGGCGGGCTCGATGTGCTGGGTTCCGGGGACCACCAGGCGCGGGTCGGCGTGCACCTTCAGCACCCGGGCCTCGACGATCAGGAAGTCCCCGGCGCTGTCGGTGCCCACCCGGGCGGCCCGCGCCTCCAGCTGGATCGGGCATTCGGCCACCCGCGGCGGCCGGACCGCGTGCGAGGGCTGGGCCCGGAAGCCGGCTGCCGTGAACTTGTCCGGTTCGTAACGGGCGTGGCGGGGTCCGTGCCCGGCCGCCGCGGGCCGGCCGGTGAGCTCGCCCAGGCACTCGACGGCCGCCCACTGCCGTGGTTCGGGCAGGCTGATGACCAGTTCCGGCCGGGCCGCCACGTTCGCGCCGGTCTGCCCCTGTCTGCCGAGCCCCAGCACCACCACCTGGCCGAGCGCCCAGGCCGACGAGACCGGCGCCAGGTTGAAGGTGCCGTCGGCGTTCTCGGTGGTCAGCAGCACCACGGGGGTGCCGAAGTAGAGAATGCTCGGTGTGATGGTCAGGTGGCCGCCGTCCTGCCCGGCCCGGTGCGGTGCGTTCTCCATGCGGCCGACCGTAGAACGCCGACGGTTCGGCGGGAGCCGAACCGTGCGGCCGCGATCATGGAAGGCTCACTTCTCCCGGTGCTGGCTCCTGATCCTCGCGGCCACCTCGTTCTGTTCGGTCTCCCACCAGGGGCGTACCCGTTCGGGGGCGGCCGCCTGAGCCTGGTCCGGGGAAGGCACCGCGACGCGGGCCAGTTCCGCGTCGAGGCGGCGGTCGAGGGCCGCGGTCTGCACCCGCTCCGCGCGCGCCCACTGGTACAGCAGCGCCAGCAGGAACGGCAGCGCGACCAGCTCGGCGATGCTGAGCATCGCGCCACCGCCGATCTGCTGGTCGTGCTGGACGTCCGGGGACCAGGCCGGCGCGTGGTGCAGGTACCAGGCGCCCGCGATCAGCGTGCTGTGCGTCATCACCACGATCCCCGGGACGGCGTCGACGATCCCGTCCAGGAACACCAGCGCCGCGCGCACCGGGTGGGTGCACCAGGCGGGCAGCGCCTCTTCATGGGTCAGCACCGGTACGACGAACAGACTGCCGGCCGCGAGCAGGTGCAGATACATCAGCTCGTGCAGCCAGCCCACGCGCAGGGCGGTCTCGAAGTACGGCGTGAAGTACACCGTCAGCTCGGTGCCGAGCACCAGAGCCGTACTGACCAGCGGAAACGTCAGCACCCGTACCAGGCGGCCGGTCATGGCCCGGCGCACTCGTCCCGCGGCGCCCTCCGGCAGGGCCTCGACGGCGAGCCGCAGCGGGTCACCGAGGGCGAGGCCCAGGGGTGCGACGAGGTCGAGCAGGATGTTCTGCACGGCGGCCGGCCAGAACAGCACATGGTCGTAGACGGCCAGGGCGGACATGGTGGCCACCACCAGAGCGCCCAGGCCGAGCAGCGCGAACGCGACGGCACGGGCGGGCGGCCAGGGCTCGCCGCGCCCGCGCAGCCGCGCGACGCCCCAGCCGTACAGGACGCCCAGGGCGATGACCAGCAGCAGCGCGGGGACGTCCAGGTGCCATGCGGACAGCAGACGTCCCGTGGTCAGCTCGGGGAGCTGGCCCGCCGACAGTTCGGTCATCGCGTGACCTTCCATGCAGATCGTCCTCCTTCGGCCCGACAGGGAAGAACCGGCTCGGATCCATGACGGGACGACGCTAGTCCCCCACGGCGCGAAGGCGGGCATCGGGGTGCTGCACGGCCGGGTGAAATCCGGGGCCCGGGCGGGACGCACGCTCGTACCGCCCGGCTCAGTACGCGTCACGGCGAGCCACTCCTTGACGAGGTCCGGCCGGTTGACGGGGTGGACGGCCAGGGCGTCCCCGGCCTCGTAGACCAGCGGGGTGTCGCTGTCGCGGGTGTCGAAGGTGAAGCGGCGGACTTCCTTGCCCGCGCCGGGCAGCTCAGCAGCCGGTTCCCGGCGAGGCGGGCGGTGACGGGCGTGGGACGGCGGCTCGGGCGGACAGCCGCGGGGGCTGCGGAGAGAGGGGGGGGCCGGGGCGAGCGCGGGCCCGTCGGCGCTCTGCAGCGCGGCGAGCACCCGGTCGAGCCAGGCTCCGGCCGCCGTCTCGTAGTCCGGTGCGCAGTCGGTGCGCGGGGCGAGCCGTATGGCGTCGAGTTCTGCCATGCGCCGGTCGAGGCGGCGGCCGTGCCCGCAGAAGTCGTCGTAGGAGGAGTCGCCGAAGGCGAGGACCGCGTAGCGCCCGCCCTTCAGGCGCGGGGCGGCGGCAGCCGCGAGGGTGTCCCAGAACCCGGCGCCGTTGTCCGGGGCGTCGCCGTCGCCGAAGGTGCTCGTGATGAGCAGCAGGTCGGCGTCGGACGGCAGCGCGGCGGGGTCCGCCTCCGCCATGGGCAGGAGGGAGGCGGGATGGCCGTCCGCGGTGAGCCGCTGAGCCGCCGCGCTCGCGAAGTCGGCGAACACGTCCCGGGTGACGACGAACTGCCGGGCCTGATCAGCGGGAGTTACGCCCGGCGCGCAGGGCTCGGGAGCGGGGTGTGAGCACGGAGCCGGCAGGATGCCGCCTCTCCCCGATGTCCGGTGCCGATGCCGGGCCGGGGACAGCCCCGGCCGGCGGGAAGCCGGCCGGGGCTGGATCCGTGCGGGTGGGCCGGCAGGAGCGCCCGGGGTGTGGGCCGCCGGCCGGCGGGTCAGTGGCGGTGGCCGCCGACGTGGTCGCCGTGGTTCTGGCCCGCGGTGTGGTGCAGGTGCTGGACGGCACCGTGGTGGCGGAGGCCGGCGTGGTGCCGTCCGGCCGCGTCACGGCGACCCGTGTCCACGGCACGGTGACTGCTGCCCCAGGCGAAGACACTGACGAGGCGGCCGCGCGCGTCGCGCAGGGTGGCGGTGTCGGTGTTGACGTCCCACACGCGCGTACGGCGGTCCTGGTACAGGTCGGTCCTGGTGTCCCGGCCGATCCCGGTGTGCACGCGGACGGTGGCCCGGCCCGCGAGCAGCACGTGGTGGAAGGTGTAGGTGTGGCCGTCCCGGTCGGACAGGGTCCAGTTGTCCAGGTTCATCGCCCGGCGGGTGCTGTTCGTGATGTCCACCCACTGCTTGTTCAGCGAACGGTTGGACCGGGCGTCCCGGCCCTGCCAGGCGTGCTGTACGCCGCTGATGTACACCTCCGCCTGGTGCGTACGGCCCGGCTGGTGTCCGGCGGCCGCGGCGGGGAGCGCCGCGGCGCCGACCAGGGCGGCGGCCACTGCAGCGACTGCGGTGATACGGCGGACGGGAGAAGAAGCGGACACAGGGTCCCCCTTCACGAGGTTGCGCGGGTCGGCGGCCGGTCGGCCGCACAGCCACACCCTGCAACCTTCGCCCGATTTTGCGGCGTTAACGCGCATGGCATTACGGATCCGGGAGGAATCCATAACTTTTACCGTAGTGGCCGTTTACATCCCGAATAGAGGGATTGACGCAGTATCAGCTGAGGTCAGCTCACGGGCAGGGCGCGGGTGTGTTCGATACGGACGGCCTCCAGGTCCCGCGGGTCGAAGCCCAGCAACCGCAGGATGGTCGGGGCGATCTGCGTGGTGTGCACCGGTCCGTTGACGCGTACGCCGCGCGGGGTGGCGGCGCCGGAGACGACGAGCGGGACGTCGAGGTCGTCGGCGTGGGCGCCCCCGTGCTCGGCTATCTTGCCCTTGCCGCCGGTGTAGACGACGCCGTACTGGGTGACGCCCACCAGGTCAGGGACGCGGGAGTCGCCCCGCCGGGCGTGGAAGTACCGGGCGGCGTCGGCACCCGCGTACAGGGTCTGCAGGCCGCTCGCGGTGAAGGGCCTGGCCTTGCCGTCGATGTCGTTGCCCGTGCCGGACCGGGCGAGCAGGTAGGCCTTGGCGAAGTCGGTGGCGGCCGGGGAACGGTCGGTGAGCCAGATCAGCATGGCGTCGTCGTCCACCGCGTGGGCGACCAGGTCGCCGGAGCCCGGGTGGGCCGCCTTCCAGGCGGAGTTGAGGCCGTCGAGCAGGGGGCCGTCGTCGATGCGGGTCAGCGCCGTGGGGTCGGTGGGCGACTGTCCGTGCTTGGCGGACAGGATGACGGTGGTGCTGTCGGCGAGGTGCCGCTTGCGGAGTTCGGCGAGGAAGGCGCCGACCTGCTGGTCCACGAAGTCCAGGTTCTTCACCACAAGCGGGCCGGGCACGCCCTTCGCCTGGTAACCGCCCGGCATTCCGTCGGAGTTGGGCAGCTTCTGGGCGGTCGAGACGGACTGGAAGTTCATGCCGAAGACCGCGGGGGTGCCGACCTCGTGGGTACGACTGTGGTCGTAGCCGTCGATCTCGTTGAGCACGGCTTGGGCCTTGTACCCGTCGTACTGCTCGGTCGCGGCGTTGTCCTTCGTCCAGTCACCCGCGGTGTAGCCGATGGCCTTGCTGTTGATCTCGGGCGTGAACAGGTCCTGGATGCCCTTGCCGGACGGGCCGTTCAGGATGTCGTAGGCGGCGTGCTTGTCGGACCACGCGGTGCGCAGTCCGGCCGTGCGGGCCACGTCGAAGACGGTGTTCACGCGCAGGTAGGAGTGCGGGTAGAGCGGTCTGCACGTCTTCGGGTCGACCGGGAGCTTCGCCGGGTCGATGAGGGTGGTGGGGTCACCGGTCATCTGCAGGATGCTGCCGGGCAGGCCGGTCAGGCCCTGGCCTGCGTCGAGGGAGTCCTGGTTCTTGTCGAGGTCCTCGGTGAGGTCGACCTCGGCACCGGGCTTGGCGCCGGTGCACTTGGTCGTGCCGGCCGGCAGGAGGGCGGAGCTGTAGGTGTCGTCGTAGTAGACGCCGGTGGTGCCCGGGTCACCGCCCGTGAGCTGGCCGACCATACCGGGGAAGGAGTCGGAGGGGTTGGTGGTCGCCGCGTGGGTGTACTGCACGCCGGCGGCCGTGAGCCGGGCCAGCGCCGAACGGGGGTGGCGGGCGATGTACCAGGCGAGGTCGGACTGGTGCAGCCCGTCGACGGACAGCAGCAGCACATGCCGGGCCGCCGGGTGCGGGTGGGCGGACGCGTGCGCCGGGCCGGGCGCGGCCGCGGCGGTGAGCGCGCCGACCGCGGCCAGGGCGGCCGCGGCCGCCGTGACGGAGCGTGCTGGGTGGGCCGGGCGTCGGGACATGGCTTCTCCTCGGAATGTGTCGAGCCGGCGAGTGGGTGCGGGTCGTGCACCGACATCCGAGAGCCGGAACATGTACGCAAGCGGACCGTCACACCGCGTTCAGCCAAAGAAACGCATCGAGACGGGCAAAGACTTCCGCCTCCAGACAGCCGGTCAGGCCGCAGTGGACGCGCGAGAGATCACTGGCGTCCGCCGAACCGCCAGTCGTGGACCTCGATGTCGGCATACCGGTCCACGGTCAGCACGGCCCGTGCCGCGTCCGGGTCCGGTGCCCGGACCAGTGCTGCCGTACCCAGCCAGGTGGTGGCGTCGTCGGACAGCAGCGGCCCGTATGCGATCAGCTCGTTCCGGTCCGGGGGCACGGCGAGGTCGGCGGCCTGTCCCTGGCCGAGGCCGAGCACGAGGTACCGTCGGCCGCCGGTGCGCCCTCCGGGGAAGTCCCACATGGTGCGCCCCAGCATGTTGCGCCATCGACGCAGCAGCACGTCTCGGTACACACCGGCCTGGTAGCCGGGCTCGTCGAAGGCGAACGCGCGGGCGGCGGCGGGATCCGGCAGGTCGACGATGTGCACGCTGCCGGTGGGTACTTCGCCGTCAGCGGTGAGGGTCGGACCGCGGGCGATCATCTCTTCGCCGAAGCGGTCCATGTAGGACCAGTGCGCTTCCAGCAGCTCCATGCGCCGCGCCAGGGAGTCTCGCCGATCGCGGTGGTAGCAGAAGAATTCCATGCGTGCAGTCTCCAGAATGGGTCCATGGCAACCATGCTGGCCTTTCACGCCCATCCCGACGACGAGGTGTTCCTGACGGGAGGCACGCTCGCGCGAGCCGCCGCCGAGGGACATCGTGTGGTGATCGTGGTCGCCACGGACGGGCTCATGGACGCGGTGCCGGAGGGCGGGGCGCCACGGCTGGACGAGCTCCGGGCGAGTGCGGCCGTGCTGGGCGTGCAGCGTGTGGCGCATCTGGGGTATGCGGACAGCGGCCACGGGGCGGTGCTGTATCCGGATCCGCCGGACCGGGCACGTTTCGTGCGGGTGGATCCGGAGGAGGCGGCCGAGCGGCTGGCCGCCGTCCTCCGCGAGGAAGAGGTGAACCTGCTGCTCAGCTACGACGCACGGGGCGGTTACGGCCACCGCGACCACGTCAGGGTGCACGAGGTCGGCAGGCGTGCCGCCGAACTCGCCGGGGTGCCGCGCGTTCTGGAGGCGACCATCCCGCGCGATGTGGTGGCGCGCCTGGTGACACTGGTGCGCATGCTGAGGATCCCATGGCGGTACGACACGGATGTGTGGCGCACGGCCTACAGCTCGCGCGCGGCCATCACCCACACCGTGGACGTACGCCGGTTCGCGGCCCGGAAACAGGCGGCGCTCGCCGCTCATCGTTCGCAGGTGTCGGGCCCGGGCCGCCTTGCTCCCGTGATGAGGGTGCTGACCCGGATCCCGGCCCCTGTCTTCGGGTGGCTGCTCGGCCGGGAGTGGTTCGTCGAGGCACATGCGACGGCACCGGCCGACGTCGTCACCGACATCTTCCAACCGGTCTCCTAGCGTCTGCCGGGCGCTCACATCCGTTCCGGTGCGGAGACGCCGAGCAGGTGCAGCCCGTTGCGCAGCACCAGTCTGCCGGCTTCCGTCAGCCACAGCCGTGCCCGGGTACGGTCGTCCGGGGTCTCGCCGGCCCGCGGCAGGACCCGGCAGGCGTCGTAGAAGCGGTGGTACGTGCCGGCGAGTGCCTCCAGGTAGTGCGCCACCCGGTGTGGCTCGCGCAGCGTGGCCGCGGTGGTCACGACCTGCGGGAACTCGGCCAGCGTGGCCAGCAGGTCCACCTCCCGTCCGTGGGTGAGCAGCGCGGGGTCGAAGTCCTCCGGCGCGCCCTTGTCGATCCCGGCTTGCCTCGCCTTGCGCAGGACGGAGCAGGGCCGGGTGTGCGCGTACTGGACGTAGTAGACCGGGTTGTCGTTCGACTGCCGGGTCAGCAGGTCGATGTCGAGGTCGATCATCGAGTCCACGCCGGCCCGCGCCAGCGCGTACCGCGCGGCGTCGACGCCGACCGCCTCGGTCAGGTCGTCCAGGGTGAGGACCGTACCCGCCCGCTTGCTCATCCGCACCGGCCTGCCGTCCTTGACCAGGTTGACCAGTTGGCCGATCAGGATCTCCAGATGCCGGTCCGGGTCGTCGCCGAAACACGCCGCCATGGCCCGCATCCGGCCGACGTAGCCGACGTGGTCGGCGCCGAGCATGATGACGACCCGTTCGAAGCCGCGGGAGCGTTTGTTCAGGTAGTAGGCGCAGTCCGCGGTGAAGTACGTCCAGGAGCCGTCGCTCTTCACCAGGACCCGGTCCTTGTCGTCGCCGAAGTCCGTGGTGCGCAGCCAGAGCGCGCCGTCGGCTTCGTAGACATGGCCGCCGCCCCGCAGCCGGGTGACGGCGGCGTCCAGGTCTCCCCGGTCGTGCAGGTCCTTCTCGTTGAAGTAGGTGTCGAAGCGGGTGCCGAACGCGGCGAGCGAGGTCTTGATCTCCTCGAACATCAGCTCCGTGCCCACCGCCCGGAACACAGCGGCGGACTCGCTCTCCGGCAGGTCGAGGGCGCCGGGGTGGTGCCGCAGCACGGCGTTCGCGATCTCCTCGATGTACGCGCCGCTGTAGCCGTCCTCGGGAACCGGCAAGCCCCGTGCGGCGGCGAGCAGGGAGCGGACGAAGCGGTCGATCTGTACGCCGGCGTCGTTGAAGTAGTACTCCCGCGACACCTCGGCGCCCGCGGCCTCGAGCAGCCGGGCGAGGACGTCGCCCACGACCGCCCAGCGGGCTCCGCCGATGTGCACCGGGCCGGTGGGGTTGGCGGAGACGAACTCCAGGTTGAGCCGCAGGCCGGCCAGCCTGTCGGTGCGGCCGTAGGCGTCCTCGGCCAGGACGATGTCCCGTGCCAGGGCGCCGATCGCCGCGGTCTCCAGCGTGATGTTGAGGAAACCGGGGCCCGCGACCTCGGTCTTCGCGACTCCGGCGGCCGCGCTCACCAGCGGTGCCAGTGCCTCGGCGACGGCGCGGGCGGGCAGGCCCGCGGAACGGGCGAGCTGCAGGGCGACATTGGTCGAGTAGTCGCCGTGGGCGCGGTGCCGGGGGCGCTCCACGCGGATCTCCTCGGGCACCTCCGCCGAGATGTGTCCGGACTGGATGGCCGTGCGGATGCCGTCGGAGATGACGGCCGCGAGATCTGCTGGAGTCATGCGGCCGACGCTAGCGGAGCCGACGATGCCGCCGACATCCGTTTTTCCGGCTGCTGGTGGTCACCGGCCGAACGAAGCCCGCTCGGCACCGTCCAGGAGAATTCCTCAACCACCGTGCTGCTTCGCGTAGTTGTAGACGGTCGCCCGGGACACACCCAGCAGGTCCGCGATGGTCTGTGCGGCATCGCGCGAGTCGAAGTAGCCGTCCCGCTGCAACTGCCGTACGAGCGCCTTCTTGTCCTCCCGGCTCAGCGAGCGGGGAGTCGCGGCGCGCTCCGCGGCACGCGCCTCGACCGCCTGACGCAGTTCGCGGGCGGTGCGGTCCCGCAGGGTCTCCAGGGGCTGTTCGCGGTGCTCGGTGTCCGTGGCCACCAGGTTGGACAGAGTGAGGGTCACCGGTGACAGCACGGACACGTCCAGGTTCAGGCAGAGAGCCGCGATGTACTCCCCCGCGGTGTTCCTGATACCGATGGACGTGCTCTTCGCGGGGCGGCCGTCGGGGAACTGATTGGGGTAGTTCTGGATGACGCTGGGGTAGTCCGGGTCCTCGATGCGCGCCAGGCCCAGCTCCGTCGCCGAGTCGCCGACGCGACGGCCGGAGAGGTTGTTCTCGATCGCCCGGATCGCATGCTCGGGATCCCGCAGGTCGTGCAGCACCACCTCGCACAGCCCCGGGAACATGCGTCCCAACGCCACGGCGATCTTCTCGGCCTCACGGATGAGGTGCTCGTCAGCCTCCGCCGCTTGCATGGGAAGCCTCTCCATGAGCTCTTGGACCGATTTTCCATCTCTGGATGCTCAGTCTAGGCGAGGCTTCCTGTTTGTCCAGCGGGTGGCGGCAGGTGTCGGCCGGCACGTTGATCGTCCGTGCCATCAGCACCCGCAATGGGGCCGGCGCCAGGACTTCCGCCTCCGCGCCGGGACCCGGTTCACGGCGGCGCTGCTGCTGGTCCTCGTGGTGGTGACCAACGGATGCGGTCTGCGGTCTCCGGCCGGCTCCACCTCGTGCTGGGCGTGCTGCTCGTGACGCTGTTGCGGACCGCGCTGCCGCACGCGCCCGGGCCGGCCGTGGCCGCCGCTCCGCAGCTCGCCCTCGGCACCATGAACGCCCACTTCACCGGAGCGGCCGAACTGGGCGCCGCACTCGCACGCGAGCGGCGCGCTGCCTGCCTCGCTCGACCAGGGCGGCGGCGTCGGCGAGGTGCCACGCCGCAGCCTGGCGGTCGTGACGGGGCTCTCGGGCCTCGTCACCCTGGCCGCCACCGCGGTCGCCGGCGTGGGCCCACAGCCGCTCGTGCTGCTCACCACGGGGTCCTTCGTGGCCGTGTACGCCCTCGGTACGGCTCCTGCCCCGGGGCAGCCCGTCGTACCGCTGCGCGCTCCTCGGCCTCGTCACTTCGTCGGTACCAGGCTCACGTTGGGCCGCCGACGCCACCCGCAGTGCCTGCTCGACGGAGTCACAGGGGGGCTGACGGCCCGGCGCAAAGGCAGCCGGCGGTCTGGCCCGCGCCGTACGGGACAGGCCGCCGGTGTCTGGCGGTGCTGGGTTACAGCGCGCGTTCCAGGCGGTCCGCCATCAGCTTCACGAAGCGGGCGGGGTCCTTGGGCTGGCCGCCCTCGGCGAGCACCGCGAGCCCGTGCAGGAGTTCCGCGGTCTCGGTGAGTCCGGTGCGGTCCTCGCGCTCCTGGTACGCCTGATTGAGGCCCTTCACCAGCGGGTGGCCCGGGTTGAGCTCAAGGATCCGCTTGGCGCGCGGCACCTCCTGGCCCATCGCGCGGTACATGTTCTCCAGCGCCGGGGTCAGGTCGTTCGCGTCGGAGACGACACAGGCCGGAGAGACGGTGAGACGGGAGGACAGGCGCACCTCCTTGATGTCCTCGTCCAGCTGTTCCTTCATCCAGCCCAGCAGTCCGGCGTAGTCCTCGTTCCGCTTCTCCCGCTCGCCCTCGGAGGTGTCCTCGTCCTTGGCGTCGAGGTCGATCTGCCCCTTGGCGACGGACCGCAGCTTCTTGCCCTCGTACTCGCCGACGGCGTCCGCCCACACCTCGTCGACGGGGTCGGTGAGCAGCAGCACCTCGATGCCCCGGTCCCGGAAGGCCTCCATGTGCGGGGAGTTCTCGATGCTCTGCCGGGACTCGCCGGTGAGGTAGTAGATGTCCTCCTGGCCGTCCTTCATCCGCTCCACGTAGCTCTTGAGCGTGGTCGGCTCGGTGTCGTCGTGCGTGCTGGCGAACGAGGCAAGGGCGAGGATGGCGTCGCGGTTCTCCGGATCGGTGACCAGCCCCTCCTTCAGGACGGTGCCGAACTCCCGCCAGAACGTGGTGTATCGGTCCCGGTCCTTCGCCATCATGTCCTTGACCGTGGACAGGACCTTCTTCGTCAGCCGGCGCCGCATCATCTCGATGTGGCGGTCCTGCTGGAGGATCTCGCGGGACACGTTGAGCGAGAGGTCGGCCGCGTCGACGACACCCTTGACGAAGCGGAGGTACGGCGGCAGCAACGCCTCGCAGTCGTCCATGATGAAGACGCGCCTGACGTACAACTGCACTCCGCGCCGGAAGTCCCGCGTGAACAGGTCGTGCGGGGCATGCGCGGGGAGGAACAGCAGGGCCTGGAACTCGAAGGTGCCCTCCGCCTGCAGCCGGATCGTCTCCAGCGGGTCGCGCCAGTCGTGCGCGATGTGCTTGTACAGCTCGTGGTACTCGTCGTCGGACACCTCGTCCCGCGACCGCGCCCACAGCGCCTTCATCGAGTTCAGCGTCTCGGGTTCGCGCGGCTCGTCACCCTCGCCCTGCTCCGGGACCATCCGGATGGGCCAGGTGATGAAGTCCGAGTAGCGCTTGACGATCTCCCTGATCTTCCACGGGGAGGTGTAGTCGTGGAGCTGGTTCTCCGGGTCGGCCGGCTTGAGGTGGAGGGTGACCGAGGTGCCCTGCGGCGCGTCCTCGACCGGCTCCAGCGTGTACGTGTCCTCGCCGCGCGACGTCCAGCGGGTGCCGTGGGTCTCGCCGGCGCGCCGGGTGACCAGGGTGACCTCGTCCGCCACCATGAAGCCGGAGTAGAACCCGACGCCGAACTGGCCGATGAGCCCCTCCGCGCCCGCCGCGTCCTTGGCCTCCCGCAGCTCCTGGAGGAACTTCGCGGTGCCGGAGTTGGCGATGGTGCCGATGAGCTGCCCGACCTCGTCGTACGACATCCCGATGCCGTTGTCCCGCACGGTGAGGGTGCGGGCGTCCTTGTCGATGTCGATCTCGATGTGCAGATCGGACACGTCGGCGTCCAGCGAGTCGTCCCGCAGCTTCTCCAGACGCAGCTTGTCCAGCGCGTCGGAGGCGTTGGAGACGAGCTCACGCAGGAAGACATCCTTGTTGGAGTAGACCGAGTGGATCATCAGCTGCAGCAGCTGACGGGCCTCCACCTGAAACTCGAGCGTTTCAGTCGGCATGTTCGCGCATTCCTCCCAGATGTGGTCGCCGAAACTGCTGTCAGCCACTGTAAAACACCATGTCAGGGCGATGGCCGGATACGGCGGCGGTGGCTGGGGACGCCTGCGGTGGCCGGATTCAGCCCCGGCCGGCCCGGATCGGTTCCGCGCCTTGATCACCCGGCGATTACCCGGCAGGTCATCGACCGCGGCGCGCGCCGACGGCAGGATCGTGCACAGCACAGCAGCCGACCGAACGGAGGACACCATGACCGCCTACGCGATCGCGCACCTGCGGGAAGCCGCTCCGCACCCGGAGATCGCCGAGTACATCGCCCGCATCACCGCCACCTTCGAACCGTACGGCGGCCGGTTCCTCGTACACGGCGATCCGCACGAGGTGAAGGAGGGCGCATGGCCCGGGCACGTCGTCGTGATCGGCTTCCCGTCGATCTCCCAGGCACGCGCCTGGTGGGACTCGGAGGCGTACCAGGCCATCGCGCCGCTGCGCGCCCGGCACATCGAGGGGGACATCATCCTGGTTCCGGGCGTGCGCGAGGACTACGACGCGACCGTCACGGCACGGAAGATGCTGGAGGCCCTTCCCGCCTCCCGCTGATCCGGCGGGGCCCGCCCGGCCCTCGGCCTCACCGCGCCCGTCCGCCTTCCCTTCGGGAGTCATCCTTCCCTGCAGGAGTCAGCAGAAGTGGTCGCGGTTACCGCGTACGAATTCGGCGAACCCGAGTGCCGCACGGCCGGTGAGGTCGGGCACGGTCGAACTGACCGCCTCGGCACCGCCGTCACGGTACGCGCGGGCCACCCCGATCAGAGCGTCGGCGTGGAACTCCGCAATGCCGCGACGCAGCATGACCGCGCGCGTTTCGTCGTCGGGCAGGCCGACATGGCGCACCGGCCTGCCGAGGACGCGGGAGAACTCCTGTGCGGCTTCGGCATAGGTCAGCGCCTCGGGCCCGGTGAGATCGTGGACGCGACCGTCGTGGCCCTCGGTGGTGAGCACGCGCGCGGCGACCCGGGCGATGTCGCCGACGTCGATGAAGCTGATGGGTGCGTTGATCAGCGGCAGGCTGAACTCCCCCGCGGCGCGGATCGAGGGCAGGCGCAGAAAGTTCTGCAGGTAGAAGTTGGGCCGCAGGATCGTCCAGGGCAGCCCCGAGGCCACCAGTGCCTGTTCCACGGGCCGATGGAGCCGGGCAATCGGCGTCAGTCCCTCGTCGGCCCGCCAGACCGACAGCTTGACCACGCGGGCACCCACCGCACGGGCCGCCTGCACCATGTTGAGTTCCTGCGTCGTCTGGTCGGGGCCCGTGGCGCCGACGAGAAACACGGTGTCGATGCCGTCGAGTGCCGGTGCGAGCGTCTCCGGGACCGCCAGGTCAAGCGTCACCGCGTGACGGCCCGACTCGATCACCCGGGCCGTCGTCCGTGGATCACGGTAGGCCGCCCGGGCGGGCACGCCGTCGGTGGCGAGGTGGGCGAGCAGAGCGCTGCCGACGTTCCCGCTCGCACCGGTCACCAGAATCATCGTCACGTCCTCAGGTCGGTCGTTCGGGTCCGCGGCGACGTCCTCGCCGCCGGAAAAGCTCCCACTGGAAATTCCCTACCACGGTGGCTGGAAAGGGCAGAGACTCAACTCATGGCTGACATGGGGTCGTTCCGGGAAGCGGTCGTCGCATGGGCGGGCGGTGGCCCCGGCGACCCCGCGCGCGAGCTCGCCGCGCGACTGGACGTACGGGCCGCCGTCCTGCTCGAAGGGCTGAGCGACGTCGCGGCGGTCGACGCGCTGGCCGCACGCCGCGACCGGAATCTGGCGGCCGAAGGCGTCTGCGTCCTGCCGATCGGCGGTGCGATGAGCGTAGGGCGCTTCGCCCGGCTCCTCGGGGCGCCCGGCCTGGGCCTGCGCCTCACAGGGCTGTGCGACGAGGCGGAGCGTGGCTACTACGCCCGCGCCTTGGTCGGGGCCGGAGCAGCACAGCACGGATTCTTCGTCTGTGCGGCGGATCTGGAGGACGAGCTCATCCGCGCGCTGGGCGTGACACGGGTGCAGGAGCTCGTCCGGGCGGAGGGCGAACTGCGGGCTTTGCAGACCTTCTTGCGCCAGCCCGCGCAGCAGGGCCGCACCGCGCACCAGCAGTTGCGGCGCTTCCTCGGCACGAAGAAGGGGCGCAAGATCCGGTACGGCCGCGTCCTCGTCGAGGCACTGGCCCCCGATCGCGTGCCCGCTCCACTCGACGGCCTGCTGACCAGTCTCTGACCGCGGGGAAACGCCGATGGCGGCGGAAGAAGCCCGGCCGAGCACGTGGGTCACTCGGGGTGATGGGCCGACGTCGCCGGGCCGCGTCGCCGCCGTTCGTGGATCGGTCCTCCCGGTGCGTACCAGCCCGCCTTCTTCCGTACGGCAGGACTCGGGTCGTTGGCCCGGGACTCCTGCAAGGCAGCGGCGGCGCGTGCGTCGGCGCGCGCGAACTTGCCGACCAGCTCGGCGGCCATGGCCCGGACGTGGGGGTCGGGATCCGCGGCCAGGTGGTGCAGCGCGGGTTCGAGGACCCGGTCCGGACCCGGCGCACAGGCGTCACCCCTGCACCGGTCGCAGGCCAGGGCATGGAACGCGGCGATCCTGACGCGGGCGTCGGGGTCGTCGGCCATGGCGACGAGTTCGCCCATCGAGTCGGTGTCGACCAGGTGGTCGAGAAGCCTGCAGCAGCCCTCCCTGACGGCGGGACTCGCGTCGCGCAGGCCGGCCCGGATGGCGCTCACCGCCCGGTCCCCGCGTCTGAGCAGCTCGCGGTATGCGGCGGTGGTGCGTTGCGGGTCGCCCAGGCATGAGACGAGGGCTTCGCTGTCGGTCCTGACGAATCCGAGCATGGTCTCAGTGTCGGTGTGCGCGGCGAATCCCGGCAAAGGGATTTCCGCTCCCGTCAGGGAGGCCATGCCCCGCACCATGCTCGCGTGATCGAAGGCATCCGCACCGACCACCCCCCTTTGTCCGCTTTCCCGATGGCAGCGAGCCGCCGCTGTCCCAGGCCGTCGAGGTCAGCGACCTGTGTTCACGTCCGGTCAGGGCCCGCTCGACCCCGTCACGCACGAGATCCCGGACGACCGTCGTCTCCCGTCTCGTGCGCGAGGCGTGCGTGTCGAGTTCGACGGTGTGGCTGCCCTGGTGCGGTAGCGCAGCGGCCTTATGAGACGGCCCCGAGCTGGCGCAGTTGTGAGAAGACGTCGACCACGCCCCAGATCTCGGCGATCCGGCCGCCCTCGAAACGGAAGACGAAGATCTCGCCGTAGGTGACGGACCTGCCGGTCGGCGGCATCCCCCGATACTCGCCCCGGTGGGTCCCGGTCACCGTGTTCCTGGCCACGACCTTGTCCCCCTCGGCGATCACATCCTCTACCGTGACGTGAACGTCCGGAAACGCCTGAAGCAGCACCGCCCACACCTGCTTGAGGGCCCGCGCTCCCGTCATCCCCATCGGGACCGGTGCGTGGAACAGCACGTCGGGCGCCACGAGCTCATCGATCGTCTCCGAGATGATCTCCAGGTCTCTGGTGCTCAGAGCCTCGTGAAAACGTGTGGCGGTCGCCTTGTTACGAGTTGCCTCATCGGTTGGCATACGACTTCTCCTCCGCTCTCGCTGCTGACTGCACCTATGACCGAGCAACCCACCAGGATGTGACACGTCCGCCGGATATTCCGTTGAGACCCCCGGGGGCGGACCATAGGGTCGCCGGTATGTCTCTGCGCCTTCATATGCGTCAGGCCCTGCGAGAAGCGATGCGTGCGCGCGACAAGGTCGCGGTGAGCGCCTTGCGTTCCACGCTCGCCGCGGTGGACAACGCCGAGGCGGTACCGGTCGGCGCGGCCGAGCTGCGCGGCTCGGCCGTCGAAGAGGTGCCGCTCGGCGTCGGCGCCACCGAGGCTCCCCGGCGTGAGCTGAGCGAACAGCACATCACCGACATCGTGCGAGCCGAAGCCGATGAACGGCTCGCGCTCGCGGAGCAGTTCACGGCGCCCGCTCAGGCCGACCGGGCTTCTCAGCTCCGCGCGGAGGCCGCCGTCCTGCTCCGGCTCCTCGACTGATCCGGCGGCGGATCGCCTCGTCGAGGAGGTGACGGCTCCAGCGGCATTCGTCTCGGCCCGCGTCTCAAGTCGGTCGTCAAACCCTCGCACAGCCCGGCGGCAGGCTGACGCCCCGCTCGCCGACCGGTACGACCGGACTGCCGGCGACAGCCGGGCCAGGACCCCGGCCCGGCGGGAGGTCGCGCGGCGTGGTCAGGACAGGCCGCGGTGGGCCCCACGTCGACCTCGAGGGTCTCGTACTTGTGGTTGATCAGCTGAGATCCCGGCCAGGAGTTCCAGGGCCCGGAGAGCCGGAAGCGGGCCGTCGCGGCCCACCCGGCCGGCGGGACTGCCGCCGTCGCACGACTCCGAGACTGGGCCGCGCGGTTCCGTGTGGGGGCGGGGCGCCGCCCTCGCGGCCGACGCGCTCCACACCTGCCAGGCGGACCACGCGTGGGGGACTCAGCTCCATGCAGACCCGCACCTCATAGGAGATGTGGGCGACCCCTCCTCGACCCCAGCAGGCGCGGGGACGACCTCGGAAGCACGGCGCTCCCCGCTCTCCCGGTGAACGGCCGCGTGGACGAGACCCAGCCCGCCGCGTCCCGGCTTCCCCTGAACGACCCACGCCCCGAGCCGCGCCCGGCATCACTCCCCCGCACGTCCGGCTCATCGACCGCTTCGCTCCGATTCAGGCGAAGCACCGGTGGTGTCCGAGGCCGGTCACTTCAGGATGTTGACCGCTCGGGCGACCACGAGGGCCACGGTCACCAGGGACACCGATGACTGGAGCATCATCAGCATCTTGGACCAGCGGGACAGCGGCATGACGTCGGTCGGGCTGAAGGCGGTGGCGTTGGTGAAGGAGAGGTAGAAGTAGTCCAGGAACGCCGGTTCCCAGTCCGGCGGGGCCAGTTCCGGGCTCTGCATCTGCACGAAGAGGAAATCGGGGAACTGGTGCTGCCCCTGGACCCGGGCCATGGGGCCGCCGCGGTCCCACTCCCAGTACCACAGGGCGAACACGATGACGTTGGTCACCCAGATGACCCCACCGGTCAGCAGGAGCGGGACCGCACTGTCTCCCCCTTTGCCGCTCACCAGGTCCCCCACGAGCCGCAGCGCCGCCCAGCCGTTGGCCAGGCTGATGACGCAGGTCAGGGCCAGACCCAGGTACCGCAGCAGGCGGGTACGGGGCTCCACGCGCCGGGGGTTGGCCGCGATCAGTCCGGCCAGCAGCACCAGTTCCAGGGCGGGCAGGGCCCAGACCGTCCGGAGGAGGATGAGGCGGTGCGGCAGGATCAGCTGCAGGGCGACGGCGGCCAGGATCACCGCCGTCACCGTCCAGCGCGGCTCACCGCGGGTCGCCCGGCGCCAGGCGGGGATCAGTTCGCGTTCGCCGCTCTCCAGCAGCCACTCGATCCTGGCCAGTCGGCTCCGGGCGTCAGCCATGTCGTCGTTCATGACGAGGATTGTCCCGGCCGCGTGTGCGTCGGCGGGAGCCGGGACTCCGGTGAGTCGCTCGGGCTCGTCGCCGTCCCGTGGAGTCCTCAGGCCGGCCGCTCCTCCCGTGCCGGTCGGACCGCGCCAGTCCGGCGCGGGCCCACGCGCAGCAGGGTGCGGCCGTGTGTGTCGTTGATGACGGTCGCCGCCGCTGCGTACCAGGCGGCGGGTCCCGCGAGGGTGCCGAACCACCCGCCGACCTGGGTGATGGCATGCGGCTGCGCGCCGGTAAGGAAGGCGCCGATGGCCAGGAGCAGGTAGGTGAGCGTGAGCAGGAACAGACCGAGCGCGTTGTGCGTGTTCCCGGCGAGTAGCAGGCGCGGCGCGATCCATGAGGAGGACAGCCAGAAGGCGGCGTACGAGCGGAACGCGGCGAGACCCAGCACCGGCACGACGGCGCCGGCCTCCTTCAGCAGGTTGGTGTTGATGTCCGAGAGCAGCAAAACGGTCACGGCGAAGCCGGCCCGGTCAGGGTTCGCGGTGCTCGTGGGCCGCCTGCTCCAGCGCCTCCGCCTCGGCCTGGGCGATGCGTGTCTCGGCGGCCACGTCGATCGAGCGGGTCAGCCACCAGTACAGCAGCGCGGCGACCGGAAGGCCGATGAACAACGAGATGTCGGCTCCGCCGAGCGCCTTGGCGGCGGGCCCCACGTACAGGGTGCCGACGGAGAAGAACGGGATCATGACGGCGAAGCCGACCAGGTAGGAGATGATGCCGTGCCAGCCCCAACGGCCGTAGATGCCATGGGGGTTGAAGATCTCCGCGATCGCGTAGTGGCCGCGGCGCACGACGTAGTAGTCCATGAGGTTCACCGCGGTCCACGGGATGAACAGGTAGAGCACCAGCAGCAGGAAGTTGTTGAAGTTCTCGAGGAAGTTGGAGGTCGCGGCCAGTGCGCCGACCAGGGAGAGGGCCGCGGTCAGTCCGATGGTCAGCAGGCGTACGCCCAGTGTCGGCCGCACCCGCTTGAACGAGTCGATGCCGCTGATCAGGGTCAGCGAACCGCCGTACATGTTCAGCGCGGTGACGGACACCAGGCCCAGGGCGGCGAAGAGCAGCACGATCGCGCCGAAGCCGTCGAACACCTTGTCACCGGCCGCGTTGATCGACTTGATCGTCTCGAAGTCCTTGCCGGCCCAGGCGGCGAGCAGCGTGCCGAGGACCATCAGCCAGATGCCGCCGAGCGCGGAGCCGAAGTACGTCCAGTAGAAGGTCTTGCGGACCGTCACGTCCGGCGGGAGGTAGCGCGAGTAGTCGGAGACGTAGATGGCCCAGCTGATCTGGTAGCCGGCGACCACACCGAACTGGGCGAGGAACGGCGTCCACTTGAAGGCGCCGAGGTCGAAGGAGCCCGCAGGATAGTGCAGGGTGACGAGGACACCGACGGTGAAGATCCCGAAGACGACCAGGAAGGTGTACGTCAGGACCCGCTCGGCCTTGTGGATGATGTCGTAGCCCACCAGCGCGATGACGAGCGCCACGACGGTGACCACGACCACCCACAGTTTGACGCTGCCGTGCAGGGTGGTGTGCAGTGAGTCGGCGGCGAGGATGCTGTTGAAGACGTTGAAGCCCGCGTACTGCACATAGGCGAAGAGCCACACCAGGAGGGCGCCGACATAGCCGAACTGGGGCCGCGACTGGATCATCTGCGGCAGACCCAGCTGGGGTCCCTGAGCCGAGTGGAAGGCCATGAAGAAGGTGCCGAGGACGGTGCCGGCGACGATGGCCAGCAGGGACCAGATGAGGTTGCCGCCCTCGGTGATGCTGATGAGTCCCACGGCCAGGGTCGCGATCTGGGCGTTGGACATGAACCACAGCGGGCCCAGGTGCCAGAGCTTGCCGTGCCGCTCGTCCAGGGGGACGTAGTCGATGGACCGGACCTCGAGGCCGGACACCCTTGGCTCTGCTGATGTGCTCATGACGTCTCCCGGCGGCCGGTCTGTCTGTGGGACACATTGTGATCCGTTGCGGACCCGGTGACGAGTGGTGGGACATGGACAGCAGAGGTTGTGTACGGCAGCAGGGCCGATGTGGTCCGCCGGTCACTGCGCTCGCCCTCTTCACGATGACGGTGCGCTACGCCAGGTCACGTTCGGTACGGCGGCCCGCTCCCGGGTGGACGTCAAGTCCGGTGCAGGGCGTCCGAGAGGCGGACGAAGCGGTGGCCGGTGGCCAGCAGGTGCGGGACGGCGCTCGCGATGCCCCGTGCGGTGCCGCCCTCGGGGTGGTTCATGTGGCACAGGACCACGGCACCGGCCCGCGCCGAGGCGACGGTGGCGTGGACCTGCTCGGCGGTGAAGGTGGCGCCGCCGTCACCGTTGACGGAGAAGCTGACGAAACGTTCCCCGAGGTCGGTGACGATGCGCGCCGCGACATCGTCGCAGTACGCGGTGCCGGACCGGAAGAAGCGCGGCGGCGCGCCGAGCAGGCGGGTCAGCTTGTCCCGGTTCCCCGCGATCTCGTCGTACACCTCACCGGCGCCACGGGTACCGGGGATGCCGTACGCGGAGCGGCCGGTGACGGACAGCGGGCGGTGCCGGGTGCCGTGGTTGGCGATCTCGAACAGCGGGTCGGCGGCCAGCCGGTGGAACTCCGCCGGGTTGGCGTCGATCCAGCGGGAATTGAGGAACAGGGTCGCCGGAACGTGCCGTGCGCGGAGGAAATCGACCAGCGCCCGGTCGTAACCGCTGCCGCCCGGGCCGCCGCACGCGTCGAAGGTCAGCGCGATGTCGCGTGTCGTGTGCGGCAGGGAGTGGACCACACCCGGGGCGTCGAAACCCCAGGTGTGCGGCACGCTGCGCCCGTAGCGGGTCACGATCTCCGCGCGGGTCACGGGAGGCTGTGCGGTGGAGGCCGTGGCCGAGGGGAGGGCCGTCGGGGCCGGCGTGGCCGACTCGCCCGTGCCCGTCCCCGCCGGGCCGGACGAGGAGGCGGCCGAGGCGCCGCCGCCGTTCTTCGTGCCCGTGCAGCCGACGAGCAGTCCGCCCGCCATGACGGCCAGCACGGCACGGCGACCAGCCGTCATCCGTTCCTCCGCACCTGATCGAGGGCCGCCACCGTCGGCAGCCACCCACCGACGGCAACGGTATGCAGCGGACCGCGCGTGACCGTGAAGACACCGGTAAGAGATCATCGAGAATCCGGCGTTCACACGTCCCGCTTCCCGATGACGAGTACGGCGGCGGCGACGGCGATCAGCGGCCACAGCGCGTACACGGCCCAGGAACCGGGGACCGTGGCGCTGAACATGGGGGCGTCGGGGTCCGGTGCCCAGTTCTGGACCAGGCGGTGCCAGGCGCTGACGACCATGAGGTGGTTGACGTCGGCGGACCACCGCTTGGTCTGTGAGAAGACCGTGGGCAGCATCAGCAGCGTGAAGGCGGTGGTGGCCATCGTCGCCGCGCCGTGCCTGATCAGCACGCCCAGGCCCAGCCCGGTCAGTGCGCAGACGGGGCCCAGCAGGGCGGACACCACCAGGGCCCGCGACACACCGGGGTGCGTGATCGGGACTCCCGCGTGCCGGCCGTCCAGGATGGCCTGGGAGACGAGGAAGGAGCCGGTGGCGACGGCCGTGCCCACGACGGTCCACAGGGCGGCGGTGACGGTCGCCTTGGCCAGGACCACCTGGCCTCGGGCCGGTACGGCCACGGTGGTGGTGCGGATCAGGCCGCTGCTGTACTCGCTGACGACCGTGATGGCGCCGACGCTGCCGGCGACGAGCATCAGCGTCATGTAGCCGGGCGGCGGAAACGCGTCGAAGGGAAGGAAGTCGGCGGGCCGGTGCGCAGGCGGGCCGGCGGCAGCCAGGTTGCGGTAGTCCGCGAGTGCCGCCACGGCGGCGGAGCCGATCACGAACAGGCCGGCGAGTGCGATCGTCCACCAAGTGGAGCGCAGGGACCGCGTTTTGATCCACTCGGCGGCGACCAGGTCACCGAAGCGGACGGGCGAGGGCGTGCTGAGTGTGGTCATCGGGGCTGTCCTGCCAGGTATTCGACGCTGTCGGCGGTGAGTTCCATGAACGCCTCCTCCAGCGAGGGCGTTTTCGTGGTCAGCTCGTCGAGCGGGATCCGGTGTTGCAGGGCGAGTGCTCCGATCCGGTCGGCCGGCACCCCGGTCACGGAGAGCCTCCCGGCGCCCGCCGGGCCCTGTGGTTGCACCGATGCGCCGGCGGCGGTCAGTACGGCCGCCAACTCCGCGGCCAGCGTGCTGCCCACCACGACACTGCGGCGCGTACCGCGGGCGGCGAAGTCCTCCAGCGACTCGGCGGCGATGAGCCGGCCCCGTCCGATGACGACCAGTTCGTCGGCGGTGTTCTCCATCTCCGCCATCAGATGGCTGGAGAGGAGGACCGTACGTCCCTCGGCGGCCAGTCGGCGGAACAGGTGCCGTGCCCAGAGAACGCCTTCCGGGTCCATGCCGTTGATCGGCTCGTCGAACAGCAGCACCGGCGGATCGCCGAGCAGGGCGGCGGCGATGCCGAGGCGTTGCTTCATCCCCAGCGAGAAGCCGCCGATGCGCCGCCTCGCGACCTCCGCCAGCCCGACCTCCTGCAGCACCTCCTCGACCCGCCGCAGCGGGATGCCGTTGCTGCGGGCCAGGGCGGACAGGTGGGCCGTCGCGCTGCGTCCGCCGTGCACCTGGCCGGCGTCCAGGAGTGCCCCGGCGTGCCGCAGGCCACGCGGGTGGCCGCGGAAGTCGGCCCTGCCGACCGTGGCGGAGCCGCCGGTGGGTGTGTCGAGGCCGAGGATCAGCCTCAGCGTGGTGGTCTTGCCGGCTCCGTTGGGGCCGAGGAAGCCGGTGACCTGTCCCGGCCGCACGGTGAAGGTCAGTCGGTCGACGGCCGTCCTGTCGCCGTAGCGCTTGGTGAGTTCGTTGACTTCGATCACGGTGACCACGATGACGGGCGAGGCCCGGTCCGGGCATGAGGCCGGGGGTGACAACCGCGCACGGCCGACTGGTCCAGGGGTGTACGTCCCCAGGACGATGCCGTGCGCCCCGGCACCTGGTTAGTCTCCCGGCATGACCAGCACCGACGAACCGACTGCCCTCGGTTCCTTCGCAGCACGGCGCGACCGCCCGAAAGGACCCCCGGCGGTGACGAGGGCGGCGTTCACGGCCTGGTCGGGGGGCGTGCTGTACGTGTTCCTGCTGCTGCTCCTGGCGTCGTGCGCACCCCGGAACTCCAGCCCCCTCGTCGCCGTCGGGTCACTGCCGGCGGTGAGCCTGCTCGTCGGGGTGGTGCGCCGGACGCCGCTGACGGCCCTGGTCCTGGCACTGCTCGGTGCCACTGCTGTGGTGGTCGTCCCCAAGCGCACCGCCCAGGCGAGCCTGACCTTGTCGTATCAGGGCCAGTTCCTGTCGTATCTGGCGGCCGACCTCGTCCTGGGGTACATCGTGGCCACCTGCCGGCGCCGGGTCTGCGTCATCGCCGTGTCTCTCGCCTTCAGCCTGCAGTTGGTGGCGATCGGCCTCTTCGCGCGCGGCCCGGACTTCCTGATCGTCGACGGTGTGATCGGTCTTCTGACGATGGCCGCGTCCTGCATGCTGGGGCTGCTCAGCCGGGAGCGCCGCGAACACACGGTGGCGCTCCGCGCGCAGGATGTGACCGAGGCCGTGACCGCCGAACGGCTGCGGATCGCACGGGAGTTGCACGACATGATCGCGCACAGTGTCGGCATCATCGCCATCCAGGCGGGGATGGGCAGCCGGGTCATCCGCACACAGCCCGACGCGGCCGGCGAGGCACTGCGGGCCATCGAGACCACCAGCAGACAGACCCTGTCGGGCCTGCGCCGCACCTTGGTGGCGCTCCGTCAGGCCGAGCCCGAGGCGACGGGTGAGCCGGCTCGGCTCGCGCCCTCGCCGGGTCTCGCGGACATCGAACGGCTCGCGGCGGCCACGGCGGACGCAGGAGTACGGGCCGAGGTGCGCATCAGCGGGGAGCGGCGGCCCCTGCCGGCCGATGTCGACCTGTCGGCCTACCGTATCGTGCAGGAGGCGCTGACCAACGTGGTCCGGCATGCGGGCACCGGGCACTGCACGGTGACCCTTGAGTACGGGGAAGAGGAGCTGTCCGTGGAGGTCGTCGACGACGGGCGCGGTGTCTCCAAGGACGGCTCGGGCCACGGCTTCGGCATCGTCGGCATGCGGGAGCGGGCAGCCCTCCTGCACGGCCGGTTCAGCGCCGGACCGCGTCCCGAGGGCGGCTTCCGGGTGGTGGCCCGGCTGCCCCTGCCCGAAGCCGCCGGCGTCGCGGTGGGGATCCGATGAGCGTCCGGATCGTCCTCGCCGACGACCAGCAGCTCGTACGGTCCGGGCTGCGGGTCCTCATGGCCGACCACCCCGACCTGGAGGTCGTCGGCGAGGCCGCCACCGGCGAGGAGGCCGTCCAGCGGGTCCGGGAGACCGGCCCCGATGTCGTGGTCATGGACATCCGCATGCCCGGCATGGACGGCATCGAGGCCACGCGCCGGATCACGGCCGGCCACGCGTCGAGCCGGGTGCTGATCCTCACCACCTTCGACGAGGACGACCATGTGTACGGCGCGCTGCGGGCCGGGGCCAGTGGCTTCGCCGTCAAGGACATGGCGCTGGACGACATCCTCGCCGCGATCCGTGTGGTCGCCGCCGGTGACGCGCTCATCGCGCCGGGTGTGACACGCCGTCTGATCGCGGACTTCGCCGAACGCCGGCCGCCCGCTCCGGACCACTGCACCCGACTGCTGGAGGGCATCACCGAGCGCGAGCGGGAAGTGCTGACCCTGGTCGGACGCGGCCGGTCCAACGCCGAGATCGCGCAGGACCTGTTCATCACGGTGGCCACGGCCAAGTCGCATGTCTCCCGGTTGCTCGGCAAACTCGGTGCCCGGGACCGGGTCCAGCTCGTGATCACCGCCTACGAGACGGGCCTGGTCACCCCGTCGGGCTGAGCGCCGTAGGAGGACGCGCCCCGTCCCGGTGCCGTCTCCGCACACTCCCCGTCGCTGGTGTCCCGGCTGCGCGCCGCCGTGCTCCCCCATCTGCGCCGGCTGGTCGACACCCTGGACGAGACGGCGCATCTCACCCTCCGCACCGGGGGCACGGCCCGGTTCATCGCCGGCGCCGAGTGCGAGCAGGCACTGCGGGTCAGCTCCCGCGAGGGCCTGGTGTTCCCGGCGCACCGGACGACGGCTGGGCTGCTGCTAGCCGAGCTGGACGAGGGGGAACTCGCGGCGGTGTACGCCGCCGAGCGCTACCGCGACCGGCCGGGCCCGACGGGGGCGCGCCGGCGGGGGTGTCGGTGTCCATGCCCGGTGTCCGGTACGACTCCGGTCGGCTGCAGGAGCAGGTGGCGCTGCTTCGCGCTGCCGCGCGGGGGATCGAGGAGGACCTGGTGAGCTGAGGACCCACGCTCTGCGACACCATCGA
The DNA here is from genome assembly GCF_006715785.1 of Streptomyces puniciscabiei. Lineage (NCBI taxonomy): Bacteria > Bacillati > Actinomycetota > Actinomycetes > Kitasatosporales > Streptomycetaceae > Streptomyces > Streptomyces puniciscabiei. The sequence goes on along the minus strand of NZ_VFNX01000004.1, from coordinate 243,014 downwards.
CCAGGCCGGTCGGGGTGGCGAGCCCTGCCTGGTCACCGGCTGGTGACTCCGGCGCAGGAGGCTGCCAGGTATGCACGGCAGACCGCCGCGAGCTCGGGCGCGGAGGGAATCGCCACCTGGACCCGGACCGCACCCACGCGTTTCGGGCGCTGTGCTCACTTCGCCCCGCGCTGCCGCCTGATCGGTTCTCCCACCCGGTGCATATGGGTGAGGGCCTCGCGGTAGGACCGGATCAGTCCGGTCTCGTGGTACGGCACGCCGATCTCCGTGCAGTACTCCCGGACGATGATCTGAGCCCGGCGCAGATGAGGTGTGGGCATGCTCGGGAACAGGTGGTGCTCGATCTGGTAGTTGAGCCCGCCGAGCATCACATCGGTGAGCCGGCCGCCGCGGACGTTGCGGGAGGTGAGGACCTGGCGGCGCAGGAAGTCCGGCCGTCCGTCGCCGCTGAGCGTGGGCATGCCCTTGTGGTTCGGTGCGAAGGTGCAGCCGAGGTAGACACCGAAGAGGCACTGGTGCACGAAGAGGAACGCGACCGCCTTGCCGGCCGGGAGCACCAGGAACAGCGCGGACACATACGCCGCGAGGTGGAGGAAGAGCAGGCCGCCCTCAAGGACCCGGTGCTTCATGGCGGGCGAGCGCAGCGCCCGTACGCTCGCGACGTGCAGGTTGAAGCCCTCCAGGGTCAGCAGGGGGAAGAACAGCCATGCCTGGTGTCCCCCGATGAGACGGGCGAGGCCGCGGCTGTCACGGGCCTGGGCGGTGGACCACACCAGGATGTCCGGGGCGACATCCGGGTCGAGTTCCTCGTGGTTGGGGTTGGCGTGGTGACGGGTGTGCTTGTTCATCCACCAGCCGTAGCTCATGCCGATGCCGAGATTGCCGAAGAGCCTGCCCCATGTCTCGCTCGGCCGGCCGCGCCGGAAGACCTGACGGTGCGCCAGATCGTGGGCCACGAGGGCGACCTGGCCGAACGCGAAGGCCAGGAAGGCCGCCACCGCCAGCTGCCACCAGGTGTCGCCGAGCACCAGGAAGGCGCCCCAGCCCGCCGCGAGCAGCGCGGTCACCAGAGTGAGCCGTGCCGTGTAGTAGCCGGGGCGCCGCTGCATCAGACCCGCCTCGGCGATACGCCGGGACAACCGGGCGAAGTCGCTGCCGGTTCCGGAACCGGACGTACGGGCACGCGCGGGGGACGCCTCGGCGGCGGCCGAGGCATGAGTGGAGATCGTCATGCCGTCGAGTCTCGGCCCGCCCGTCCGGCCGGAACAGCCGGTCAGACCCCCGACCGGACGGGGGGCTTTCCCTACGACGCCCAGGGTGTTGCCCCCCTGCCGAACCGCTGACCTCAGCCTTCTCGGGAGGCCGACCCGGCGAGCAGTTCCAGCGTGTCGATGACACGGTGGGAGAAGCCCCACTCGTTGTCGTACCAGGCGACCACCTTGATGTGCCGGCCGTCGACGCGGGTCAGGTCCGAGTCGAAGATCGAGGAGGCCGGGTTGCCGGTGATGTCGGAGGACACGAGCGGGTCTTCCGAGTACTCCAGGATGCCGGCGAGCGGGCCCTCGGCCGCGGCGCGGTACGCGGCCAGGACGTCGTCGCGGGTCACGTCACGGGCGACGGTCGTGTTGAGTTCGACGATCGAGCCCACCGGTACGGGCACGCGGATCGAGTCGCCCGACAGCTTGCCGTCGAGGTTCGGCAGCACGAGGCCGATCGCCTTGGCCGCGCCCGTCGTGGTCGGCACGATGTTGACGGCGGCGGCGCGGGCCCGGCGGGCGTCGCGGTGCGGGCCGTCCTGCAGGTTCTGCTCCTGCGTGTAGGCGTGCACGGTCGTCATGAAGCCGTGCTCGATCCCGGCGAGTTCGTCCAGCACGGCGGCCAGCGGCGCGAGCGCGTTGGTGGTGCAGGAGGCGTTGGAGACGATCGTGTGCACGTCCGGGTCGTACGCGCCGGTGTTGACCCCGTACGCGAGCGTGACGTCGGCTCCGTCGGACGGCGCGCTCACGAGCACCTTCCTCACGCCCGCGTCGAGGTGTGCCCGGGCGGCCTTCGCCGAGGTGAAGCGGCCGGTCGCCTCCAGGACGATGTCCACCCCGAGGCCGGCCCAGGGCAGCTGGGACGGCTCGCGCTCGGCGAGGACGGTGATGCGACGACCGTCGACGACGAGGGCGTCCCCGTCGACGGTCACGGGACGGCCCAGCCGGCCGGCCGTGGTGTCGTAGGCGAGCAGCCGGGCAAGGGTGGCGGGCTCGGTCAGGTCGTTCACCGCGACGACCTCGAGGGCGCTGACGCGTTCCAGCAGGGCGCGCAGCACATTGCGTCCGATACGGCCGAATCCATTGATGGCAATGCGAGTCATGAGTGGTGTCCCTTCGGTTGCCCTCGGTTCCCCACCAGCGTCGCGTCCCGCGTTCGCGCATGACCGTGTCGCGAGCGCCACGGTTCGCAAGGATCGCGCCAGGGGCTATTCACCCTGGGTGAAGGTGCGCCGGTATTCGCTCGGGGTGGTGCCGAGGATCCGCTGGAAGTGGGTCCGCAGGTTCGTGCCGGTGCCGAGGCCGACGTCGGCGGCGATCTGCTCGATGCTGCGCTCGGACCGTTCGAGCAGTTCCCGGGCCAGGTCGATGCGGACCCGCATCACCCACTGCATGGGCGTGTATCCGGTGTCCTCGACGAAGCGCCGGGAGAGCGTGCGCGGGGAGACCGCGGCGTGCCGGGCGAGCACCGTCAGGGTGAGGGGCTCGCCGAGGCGGTGCAGCGCCCACTCCCGGGTCGCGGCGAACCGCTCGCCGAGCGGCTCGGGCACACTGCGGGGCACGTACTGGGCCTGGCCTCCGCTGCGGTACGGGGCGGCGACCAGGCGCCGCGCCGCGTGGTTGGACACGGCGACCCCGAGGTCCTTGCGCAGGATGTGCAGGCACAGATCGATACCGGAGGCGGCTCCGGCCGAGGTCAGCACGGTGCCCTCGTCGACGAAGAGGACGTTCTCGTCGACCCGGACCAGCGGGTGCTTCGCGGCGAGGGCCCGCGCGTAGTGCCAGTGCGTGGTCGCCCGCTTGCCGTCGAGCAGTCCCGTGGCCGCGAGTGCGAAGGCCCCTGTCGAGATGGCGGCGAGCCGCGTGCCCCGGGCGTGGGCGGCGAGCAGCGCGTCGACGACGGACCGTGGCGGATCCTCGCGGTCGGGAAACCGGTAGCCGGGGATGAAGACGATGTCCGCCCACGCGAGCGCGTCAAGGCCGTGGGCGACGTGGTACGACAGCCCGTCACCGCCCGCCACGAGTCCGGGCTCGGCCCCGCAGACCCGCACCTCGTACGGCATGCTCGCCCGTGTCGTGAACACCTGCGCGGGGATCCCGACATCGAGCGGTTTGGCACCTTCGAGCACCAGGACGGCGACGCGTCGCAGACGGGGGGACGGCACGGACACAGGGTACGAGAGGCTCAGCGGCCGCCCTCGGGACCGCCTGAGGAGAGGCGGAGTTCGAGTTCGAGTTCGAGCTCGTGCCGGACCGGAATGCCATCCATGCCGAGCCGCGGGATGGCCGGTTTCAGCGCCCGGGACCGGGCGACGGCGTCCCGGTGGAGGGCGACGAGGTCGAAGCCGTAACGCTGATAGAACCGCAGGGCCCGTACATTGTCGTTCGTCGTCACCCACCAGAGGCGCCCGGCACCCGCGGCACGCGCCGCGCGCACCACGGCGTCGACGAGCGCGGTTCCCACCCCTGCTCGCTGCCGCGCGGAGTCGAGCGTGACGAGTTCGCACTCGTCCCCGTCCGGGCGGTAGGTCACCGCTCCGACCCGTTCCCCGTGCAGCTTCGCCACGAACGCGGGCAGGGCGGTCGTGTCATGGGCCACCCCCCCCGGCTCACCGAGACTGTCCCGCCCCATCGGGCGGTGAACAGCTCACGCAGCCAGGCCGGTCCCCCTCCGTGACCGGTGCCACGACCGGCTCCGCCCCCACTCGCTCGTCGACACCCATGCGACCAGGTTCTCAGACGACGGGCGTACGGCGGCGGGCCCCGTCGGGGGTGAACCGACGGGGCCCGTTGCCCAAGGGTGTACGGCCGGTGAGACGGGGTCAGTCGGTGCCGGACTCCATCGCGGCGCGGTCCAGGGCCTGGTCCTCCTCCGAGACCTCCCCGCGGGAGGCGATCGCCTCGGCGCCGCCCTGCGGCATGGCGCCGATCAGGCCGGTCGAGGCCGCCTGGGCCGCGCCGATCAGGGCCGGGTGCTCGGTGCCGACCATGCCCAGGCCCGCGTACTGCTCCAGGCGCGCACGGGAGTCGGCGATGTCGAGGTTGCGCATGGTGAGCTGGCCGATCCGGTCGGACGGGCCGAACGCGGAGTCCTCGGTGCGCTCCATGGACAGCTTGTCCGGGTGGTAGCTGAACGCCGGGCCCGTGGTGTCCAGGATCGAGTAGTCCTCACCGCGCCGCAGCCGCAGCGTCACCTCGCCGGTGACGGCGGCGCCGACCCAGCGCTGCAGGGACTCGCGGATCATCAGCGCCTGCGGGTCCAGCCAGCGGCCCTCGTACATGAGGCGGCCGAGCTTGCGGCCCTCGGTGTGGTACTGGGCGAGGGTGTCCTCGTTGTGGATGGCGTTGACGAGGCGCTCGTACGCAGCGTGCAGCAGGGCCATGCCGGGGGCCTCGTAGATACCGCGGCTCTTGGCCTCGATGATCCGGTTCTCGATCTGGTCCGACATGCCGAGGCCGTGCCGGCCGCCGATGGCGTTGGCCTCCATGACCAGTTCGACCGGCGAGCCGAACTCCTTGCCGTTGATCGTCACCGGGCGGCCCTGGTCGAAGCCGATCGTCACGTCCTCGGCGGCGATCTCGACCGACGGGTCCCAGAACCGTACGCCCATGATCGGCTCGACGGTCTCGATGCCGGTGTCCAGGTGCTCCAGGGTCTTGGCCTCGTGCGTGGCGCCCCAGATGTTGGCGTCGGTGGAGTACGCCTTCTCCGTGCTGTCGCGGTACGGCAGGCCGTGCGCGAGCAGCCACTCGGACATCTCCTTGCGGCCGCCGAGCTCGGTCACGAAGTCGGAGTCCAGCCAGGGCTTGTAGATCCGCAGGTGCGGGTTGGCGAGCAGGCCGTAGCGGTAGAACCGCTCGATGTCGTTGCCCTTGAAGGTGGAGCCGTCGCCCCAGATCTGCACGTCGTCCTCGAGCATCGCCCGGACCAGCAGGGTGCCGGTGACGGCGCGGCCGAGGGGCGTGGTGTTGAAGTAGGCACGCCCGCCCGAGCGGATGTGGAACGCGCCGCAGGCGAGCGCGGCCAGTCCCTCCTCGACCAGGGCCGCACGGCAGTCGACCAGGCGCGCGATCTCGGCACCGTAGGCCGTCGCACGGCTGGGTACCGAGGCGATGTCGGGCTCGTCGTACTGGCCGATGTCGGCGGTGTAGGTGCACGGGACGGCGCCCTTGTCGCGCATCCACGCGACGGCGACCGAGGTGTCGAGACCGCCGGAGAAGGCGATTCCGACGCGCTCGCCGACCGGAAGGGAAGTGAGGACCTTGGACATAGGAAGAGTATGCATCATCCCGCATGCCCATGCATAGCCCGGGCGCACAACCGGGTGAGCGGCCTCCTCACGCGAGCGTGTCCGCGGCGGCGAGCGCGAAGGCCTGCTCCACCGCGGAGGGAATGTCGGTGACCGGGAAGAGCGTGTGCCGTACGGTCCGGTCGGGCCCGACGACGAGGACGAGCCGCTTGATGCGCAGATCCTGCCCGGCCCGGAAGGTCGGCAGGCGCAGGCCGGCGGTGAGCTGGAGCTGGGCGTCGGACAGCAGGGGGAAGGGCAGGTCCTCGGCCCGCGCGAAGGCGGCCTGCTCCTCGGGCGTCTGCGTGCTCACGCCGTGGACGGCGATGCCCGCGGCCTCGAACCGCGGCCAGGCGGCGCGGAACAGGCGGTTCTCCAGGGTGCAGCCCGCACTGCCGGGGACCGGCGGCCCGGCGAGGTCGGCCGGAACGCCGGGGATGCCGGCCGCCGGGTAGGCGAACAGCACCGTCGGGCGGGGGGCGGCGGCCACCGGGTCGTGCGAGCGGCCGTCGGTTCCCGGCAGCCGGAGACCGGCGGGTACGGCCTGGCCGACGAGCGAGGCGACCCGCTGGGCCTCGGCGCCGTGGCCGGCGGTCTCGCCGGTGAGCGTGCCGTCGCCGAGCAGCCACCGGTCGGCCCAGTCCTGCAGCGCCACCAGGACCGGAACCAGACCGCGGCCCTGTTCGGTCAGCACGTACTCGTAGCGTGGCGGCCGGTCCTGATAGAGGCGGCGCTCCAGCACATGGTGGTCGGTCAGGGCGCGCAGCCGCTCGGTGAGGATCTTGCGGGAGACGCCCAGTTCGCCGGCGAGCCGATCGAAGCGGACATGGCCGCGCGCGATCTCCCGCAGGACGAGCAGGCTCCACCAGTCCCCCACCACCGCCGCGGCCTGCGCGATGCCGCAGGCGTCGTCGGTCACCCGCCGTGAACTCATCGTCGCCCTCCCGGGACAAGGCCATTGACACGCCGCCGGATCCCGATAGTAGGTTCCCATTCGGAACTTAGTAAGTATCGAAAGGGAACTCACTATGCCCCAGCAGACGTGGACCGCTGTCGACGACTACTTCAACGCGCTGCTCGTGCCGGAGGACGACGCCCTGCTCTCGGCCGCCGGGGACAGCGACGCCGCGGGGCTCCCGGCGATACAGGTGGCCCCCAACCAGGGCAAGCTGCTCCACCTACTGGCCCGGATCCGGGGCGCCCGCCGCATCCTGGAGATCGGCACCCTGGGCGGCTACAGCACCATCTGGCTCGCCCGGGCCCTGCCGGACGACGGCCGCCTGGTCAGCCTGGAGAGCGACCCGCACTACGCCGCCGTCGCCACCGCCAACATCGCCCGTGCCGGGCTGGACCACATCGTCGACATCCGCGTCGGCAGGGCCCAGGACACGCTTCCCGTCCTCGCGGCCGAGGAAGCCGGGCCCTTCGACCTGGTCTTCATCGACGCCGACAAGCCCTCCAACCCGGAGTACCTCGAGTGGGCCCTGAGGCTCAGCCGGCCCGGGAGCGTCATCGTCGGCGACAACGTGGTCCGCGAGGGGGCGGTCACCGACGCGGACAGTGACGACCCGCGTGTCCAGGGCGTACGCCGCTTCACCGAACTCATCGCCGGGCACCCGCGGTTGACCGCCACCACCCTCCAGACGGTCGGCTCGAAGGGCTACGACGGCTTCACCCTCGCCCTGGTCACCGAGTGAGCGCGTGACCGGCGGGACGACACCGCCCGCCGGCCGGTGGCGGCATGTCGGCTGCCGCCGACGAGACCCTCTGGCAGGAGGAGTGACCACCCTGCCGAGGGGCCGGGGGTCAGCTGCCGGTCAGCAGCCGTCGTACGACATACCCCGCTGAGTCCACGCCCGAGCTGCCGCCCTCGACGAGCGCCGCGACCGAGATGCGGGAGTTGTAGGCGGTCAGCCAGCCGTTGGTGTGGTCGCCTTCCTCCGCGGTGCCGGTCTTGGCGCCGACACCCGTCAGTCCGCCGAGGCGCGGTGCCGCCGTGCCGCTGGTGGCCACGTCGCGCATCATCGACTGCAGATAGCCGGCCGTACGGGCGGAGATGGGCCGGGCCACCGTCTCCTGGTGCTGTTCCGGCAGGATGACCGGCTGCTGGAAACCGCCGCCCCGGACGGTGGCCGCCACCGACGCCATGAACAGTGGGGTGGCGGTGGCCTTGCCCTGGCCGATGAACTGGGCCGCCTGGTCGCCGCCCTGTACGTCCGGCGGGATGCTCGGGTCGGTGGTGGCGACTCCCCCGCCGATGGACCAGCTGCCCATGCCGAAGACGTTCACGGCCTCGTCGTGCAGCGCGGAGGCGTCGCCGCCCTGCACGAGGTAGTGGAAGCCGTCCTTGATGAAGGAGGTGTTGCAGGACACCGTGAAGGCCTGGGCGAGCGAGGCGCCCGGGTTGGCCCGCACGCCGGAGTCGTTGTGGAACAACTGGCTGTTGGCCGTCAGCGAGTCCGTGCACGGCGCCGGGCTGCTCGGTGTGAGACCCGCCTTGTCGAAGAGGGCCGCCGAGGTGATGATCTTCATCGTGGAGCCGGGGGACTTGATGCCGTTGATGGCGATGTCGCCGTCGTCGCCGGAGTGAGCGATCGCGAGGATGTGACCGTTGCGCCAGTCCAGTGCCACGGTACCGGCGGGCTTCTGCTGGAGGTGGGCATCCTGCACGGCGCGCTCAGCCACCGCCTGGAGGCCGGCGTCGATGGTTGTCCGGACGACGGCCGGGCGGCCCTTGACGAAGACCTTCAGCGTCTTCACGCCCGCTCCGCCGGCGTCGACGACGGCCACGCCCGTGCCCGGGGTGCCGCCCGTGGGCTTGGCGTTCTTGCCGATCGTGGCCGCGATGTCCCGCAGTGACGCGAAGCCGGACAGATCGGTCTTGCCGTCGCTCGCCACGACCTTGGTGCCGCCCGCGCCGGCCGGCAGCGTGCCCGCGGTCAGCGACTGGCCGTCGGTCAGGCCGGGATAGAGCACCGAGTTGTTCCAGTGGACCGCCGAGTGGCCGTTCGTGCTCTTCAGCACGGCCACCGCGCTGGGGTAGCTCCAGGTGCCGCCCGCGACCTGAGCGGTCACGTCGAAGGTGACCTTGGTGGCGCCCGCGGTGACCGACGAGGGGCCCACCGACACGAGGTGACCGAACGACAGCTTCTTCAGGTGCAGGCCGTCCGCGTAGTCCCGCAGCGCCTGCGCGGCCGTGCCCGGTACGTCGGTCTCGCCCGCCGCGCCGTCCACCTGCTGCTGGGACCAGCTGTCCAGGAACGCGCGGGCCCGCTTCACCGCCTCGGCGTCCGACGGGGGCGTGCTCGACAGCGCCGAAGGGTCGAATGCGCGCGCGTCCTGGGAGCCCGTGTCACCCGCGGAGCCCGAGGCCAGGCTGTGCGCGATGTTGTAGATACCGATCCCCCCGAGGGCGAGCAGCGCGGTGCAGGTACCGGCGAGGCCGATCTTCACAGCTCTGTTCATAGGCAGGATCGTATGTATGTTCCATGGAAAAGTGTGCCGAGTTCCAAGAAACAGTGTGCGGATCGCCGGTGGATCGTTATCGGAACGTCAAGCCGAGTCCCGGCCCGGGCACGCGAGTTCCGGCCGTGGCTGGACTCGCTGGGGGCGATCACCGCCGTACGCGCCCTGGTCGGCGTCACCGAGGCCGCCATCATGACCTGCCGCACGACGCCGGTCGGCGACTACGACACCGGGCGGCGGCGGGTGAACTACCTGGCCCTGCGGCCCCTGTGCGCGTCGGCTTCGGCCACCGCCTTCTTCGTGCCGGGCGGATCCGACGGCCCTTCGGCGAGCGGTCTGGTGATCACTGACCGGACGGACACATCCGATCAACTGACCGGCCCCCAAAGGAACATGTCCTAGGCGCCCGAGGCCACAGCCTTCAGTTCGGTCAGTGACTCCCGGATCAGCTGCCGCATCGGACGTTCCTCGCCCGGTGCGATCCAGCGTTCGAAGGCGACCTTGAAGACGGCGACCCCCGCCTCGGCGGCGAGGCTCGCGGTCGGCTCCGCGACACCACGGCCGCGCAGGGTACCGGCGAGGGCGGCCGCCATCGAGGCCAGTTTGATCAGCTCGCGCTCCCGGAGCTCGGCGTTCGCGGTGATCACGGCATGGCGCCGGCGCGCGAACTCCCGCCGGTCGGCGAACAGCTCGGCGACCGCCTCCAGCCCGGCGGACAGTGCGTCGAGCGGCACCGCTGCCTCCGGGGCACCGGCGACCGCCCGCACGATCAGGTCCTCCAGTTCACCCGCGCCCGCGAAGAGGACCTCGCGCTTGTCGGCGTAGTGCCGGAAGAAGGTCCGCTCCGTGAGCCCGGCCCGCTTGGCGATCTGGGCCACGGTGGTCTGCTCGTAGCCGTGCTCGGCATAGAGCTCCAGTGCGGCTTGCGCCAGGCGTCCTCGCGCGTCCGGCTCCCATCTACCCATGCCGGGATCCTACGTGATGACAGGGACTGACATCAGGGTGTAGCGTCTATGACAGTCACTGACATCAATCGTCTGGGGTCTCCCATGCGCATCTTCGTCACCGGCGCCTCCGGCTGGATCGGATCCGCCGTCGTACCCGAGCTCATCGACGCGGGACACCAGGTCCTCGGGCTCGCCCGCTCCGAAGCGTCCGCCGCCGCGCTCACCGCGTTGGGCGCGGAGGTCGTTCGCGGCACCGTCGACGACCTCGACCTGCTGCGGGACGCGGCCGCCGCGTCGGACGGGGTGATCCATCTCGCCTTCAAGCACGACATCGCCTTCGGCGGCGACTTCAAGGGCGCCGCCGAGGCCGACCGCCGCGCCGTCGACGTCTTCGGCGAGGCGCTCGCGGGCACCGACCGGCCCTTCGTCCTCGCCTCCGGCCTGGCCGGCCTCGCACTCGGGCGGGCGGCGACCGAGCGGGACACGCCCACGCCCGACGGCTCACCGGTCCACCTCCGCGCCGTCACCGCACAGGAGGCGCTCGCGTTCGCCCCGCGCGGCATCCGCTCCTCCGTGGTGCGGCTCTCGCCGACCTGTCACGGCGAGGGAGACAACGGATTCATGGCGATGCTGGTCGCCCTCGCCCGCGAGAAGGGCGTCTCCGCCTACCTCGGCGACGGCGCCAACCGCTGGCCGGCCGTCCACCGCCTCGACGCCGCGCGCCTTTTCCGCCTGGCGGTCGAACACGCCCCGGCCGGATCGGTGTTGCACGGGGTCGCGGAGGAGGGCATCGCGCTCCGTGATGTCGCCGAGGTGATCGGCCGGCACCTCGACGTACCGGTGGTCTCCCTGCCACCCGAGGCGGCGGCCGGGCACTTCGGCTGGCTGGCCGGTTTCTACGGCCTCGACGTCCCCGCGTCGAGCGCGCTGACCCGTGAACTGCTGGACTGGAAGCCGACCCGACCGGGTCTCCTGGAAGACCTGGACAAGGGCCACTACTTCCACGCCCCTGCCGCCGACGCCTGACGGATTCCGTCGACCGGGGGGCACGCCGGGTGCCCTGCGGCAGGAGACGGTGCGCGCCGCGGTGGTGCCGCGGCCCGGCGGCGGGCGCAGGGGCGCGGTCAGAAGGCGCGGGGTGGAAGGCCGGCCAGTCCGGTGTCGCTCATGATGCGCTCGACCGTCTCCAGCAGGGTGCTGTCGGCGCCGATGACGGTCTCCACTCCCCCGGGCAGCAGGTCGCGCTGCCGGTACCAGTCCCGCAGGTCGGCCTCGCCCACGTGGCCGGCGATCGGCTTGGTGGCGTGCCGGGCGAGGCTTTCCTCGAACGGCACGTCGAGGTAGTAGCCGTGGGTCGGCCCCCGGTGGTCGGCGCGCAGCCGGGCGAGCATGTCGCCGTAGCGGTCGGCGTACAGGATGCCCTCGACGATCACGTGATAGCAGGCGTCCAGGGCATAGCGGGCCACGGTGTCGATCAGGCCGATGTTCGCCGCTCCCGGGCGGTCCCGCTCTCGCAGGACGACCCGGCGGAGGTTGTCCTGTGCCACCAGGGCGAGCCCACGGCCGAACCGGTCGCGGACGCCCGCCGCGACGGACGACTTGCCCGAGGCGCTGTTGCCGCGCAGCACCACCAGCCGGGTCTGTTCGGTACCGACTCCCACCTGCGGCAGGGTACCGGCGGAGGAGCTCGGCGTGATGGTGAACGGGTCCTGGCCGGCGGCCCGTTCGGCGCGCTCCGGGAGCCGGAGGTCACCAGTCGACGTGTGCGGTGATCCATTCGGCCAAGCCGTCCTCGTCGCCCGGCGGGGGCAGGTCCGGACCACAGGTGAGTGGCGTGCAGGACAGTTGGAGATGGGTGAGGTAGCCGTACGGACCGTTGTCGGCCGACGGCCCGAGCACGAGGGCGTGTGTGGGTGTGCGCCAGATGCGCTGGGTCAGCGCCGGCCCGGTGACGACAGTGGCGGATGACACGATCGTCCGCTGTGCCGCCGCGCCCAGGCACTCGGTCACCGCCTGCGCCGCCCGGGTGAGGACGGCCTCGCAGTCCTGGTCCGTGCAGGGTCGTCGGGTGGTCCAGCCGGGCAACTGCTGCCAGCCGTCCATATAACCGGACAGCCACGGACCGTTGGTCAGGGACTCGTCGTCCGGGTCGACGGGGTGCATCTCGCCGAAGACGAGGAAGTACCGCGCCTTGGGACTTCCGAACGGGCTGACGCCGTCACAGCACACCACGTGCTCATGGGCGGTGCGGAAGGAGTCGCAGACCAGTTCGTTCTGCCAGTGCCAGCCGCGACGCCGTATCTCCTCGTCAACGGCGTCGACGTCGTCGGAGACGTGCGGCTCATGGGGCAGAGCGACGAACTCGGCAACTGCCTCGACGGTCAGGGGACGGTGGGCGAGGGCATGTACGGGTACCGGCATGCGGATCACTCTAGGAGCCCGGTCTCGGCGTCCTGCCGACAAGGCGTTTCCCGAGCACCTCGCTCGCGCGTCCGGCGGACCTGGGCCGCACGCCGTGCGTCGAGCACGGCTGCCCACGAGGTGCCCTTCGGCGATGTCTTGAAGGCGAAGAGCATCGCGTCAACCCGGCCCAGGCGCAAGGCGTTTGCCGGCATCAGGATCGAGGTGGGTCAGGTAGGCGTCGAGACGTGTGGCCGCGCGCAGCATGGCCAGGCCCTGTGCGGTGAGTTGGTTCTGCCAGGCCTCCAGTGAGGACACGAGTGCGTCCGTGCCGCCCGCCGTGCGGATCTGGTGGACCACGGCGGCGATGTGGTCCAGGAGATGACCTCCGCGTCGCAGGAGGTGGGCGAGCTCGGCGTCACGGATGTCGTCGGCACCGAAGACGCGGTATCCGGTGGCCGGGTCCCGGGCGGGGGTGAGGATGCCGGCGTCCTCCCAGTTGCGCAGGGTCGCGGGTGTGACCCCGAGGTGGTGCGCGAGTTCGCCGACCGTGCGGGTACCGGGATCCCGGACGGGAGCCGGGGCGGCCTCGGACTCCGCCGTCAGGTGGGACACCGCGGTACGTACCGCGGCGAGGGTGTCCCGGTCGCGGAGCAGCTGCCCGTGGCCGCGGTCGACGATCGTCAGGGCCTCGTCGAGTGCGTCTTGGTGAAGGGCGTTCATGATCTGGCCGGCGGCCGCGTACCCGTGGGCCGGGACGAGCGAGAGGTAGGCGCGGAGCGCTGCCGCGTGCACCTCGGTGTAGATGCGGTAGCCGCTGGGGGTGCGCTCGGCGGGCGGGATGAATCCGTGCCGCTCGTAGTTGCGCACGGCCTGGGTCGAGATGCCGTGCTCGCGCGCGAGGTCGGCCGGTCGCAAGGTGCTCACCGGTTGAGACTTTACCGCAGGTCCTGACCATGTGATACGGGCCGGATGAGGGAGGGAGCCTCCGCAAAGTCTCAACCGTCCTTTCAAGGATACGATTGAGGCCCATGAGTCAGGACATCCGAGACTTCGTCACCCCGTCATGCCAGGTCCTGGGACTGGGTGAGCCGACGCACCAGGAACCGGCCTTCGGGCGGATCCGGAACGAACTCTTCGCCCAGCTGGCCGAGCGCGGTTTCCGGTCGATCGCCCTCGAGAGCGACCGCGTGGCGGCGCTCGCCGTGAACGACTACGTCCAGGGAGGAGCCGGAAGCCTCGACGCGCTCATGCGCGAGGGCTTCTCCCACGGCTTCGGGGACCAGGACGCCAACAGGCGGCTGGTCAGCTGGATGCGCGACCACAACCAGCACCGGCCGCCGGCCGAACGCCTGGCCTTCCACGGCTTCGACGCGCCGCTGGAGAACACCTGCGCGCCCAGCCCCCGCCCCTATCTGGAGCACGCGCGTGACTACCTGGGGCTCGACCTCGACCTCGCGGCACTCACCGGCGACGACACACGGTGGAGCCGGCCGGAGGCGATCCTCGACCACGCCATGTCCCCCGGCGCCACCGCCGAGGCCGAGCGACTCCGGTCGATCGCGGACGACATGCACGTCGCGCTCTACGGACGCGCCCCCGAACTGATCGCGGCGACCTCCCGCGAGGACTGGTTCAGGGCCAGGACACATCTCACCGCAGGCATCGGCCTGCTGCGCTACCACAAGCAGTCGGCGCAGCCCCTGGAACCGAGTCCGCGGATAGCCGGCCTGCTCGCCGCCCGCGACGCGCTGATGGCCCAGAACCTCCTGGACATCCGGGCCATCGAGGAGCAGCGGGGCGCGACCCTGGTCTTCGCGCACAACTTCCACCTGCAGCGCAATGCGAGTGCCTGGCGCCTCGAGGACCTCAGTGCGCAGTGGTCGGGTGCCGGCGCCATCGTGGCTTCTCTGCTCGGCGAGCGGTACGTCTGCGTCGCCGGCAGCCTGGGCCGCAGTGCGGCTCTGGGGCTCCGGGACCCCGCCCCGGACACCCACGAGGGCCGCCTCCAGAGCCGTATCACCACCTGGGGCCTGGAACCGGCCGTCGCGGACCCGGCCGCCCGCCCCCGGACCGACACGCACCCGAGGCAGGGCTACTTCCCGCTCGACCGGGCGACACTCGGCGCGGTGGACGCGGTCCTGCACATCAGCGACGGCACGACCGCCGGCGCACCGGCACCCGGCTGAGCTCGACGGGGCGAAGGTGGCGACGCCATGACCGGCACCGCTCGCCTCCGCGGCGGGCGGCCGGGCGGCCCGTAGGGTGGGTCCGTGACCGGCGAGACTGATCTGCAGACACTGCTCAGCGGCATGCGTCCGGAACTGAATCCGGGTCGCTATGTCTTCACCATGGCGGAGGGCGGCGTGCCGTCCGGTGTCACCCCCGTGGTGACGGTGGCCGAACAGGAGGGGCTGACGCTGGTCGTGCCCCAGGCGGAGGCGGACGCGGCGGGGATGGCGTACGACTATGTGGCCGGCTGGATCACCCTGCGGGTCCACTCCGCACTGGCCGCGATCGGGCTGACCGCCGCCGTCTCCCGTGCCCTCGCCGACGCGGAGCTGAGCTGCAACGTCGTCGCCGGCTTCCACCACGACCACCTCTTCGTGCCCTACGAGCGGGCCGAGGAGGCCGTGGAAGTCCTGCGGCAGCTGGCCCGGCCTTCTTCCTGATACCCCGGCGAGTTCCCTCGGGGACGGCTTCAAGGTCACGGTCGTGGAGGGCGCGCTCCAGGGTGTCGAGCGCGCTGTCGCCGCCGAACTGCGCGGAACCGTACGGGTGCTTGGCCTCTGGGCGTCGCTGCGGCGGGTGCACGGGGAGGCCCGTGTCGATCTGCGGGCGTGGTGGGAGGCTGCTGCGGGGCGGCACGTTTCGGGCACACCGTTCGAGGCGCGCCTGGAGCACCGACTCGCCGAGGCCACCGTGTGGGCGGTGCCCCGGCCGCACGGCGACGGCCGCTGGAAGGTACGGATCGAGCTGTCGCTCCGTGGCCGCTCGCTCCTCCGCCCCGTCGCCACGGCCGGCCTCCCGCTGTTCCGGAGCCGGCTGCGCGAGGCTGTCACCGACAGGGTCGACCGGCTGGCCCAGATGTGGAACGAGACCGTCCCGGACACCGTGTCCCGGGACAGGAGCCGACTACGCGAACGCATTCTGGACGCAGCCGCCTCACGGCCCGAGGAGCCCCTCGGGTGACGGCGCACCCGGCAGACGAACAGGCCTGGACCGTCCACGGGAGCAAGGACGGGCAGCGCCTTCGGGCGCCTTGACCTTGCCACCGAGGGCAGGGTTTAGCGTGGGGGCGAGGTGAACGGCATGAGGATCAGTGAGCTGGCGCGTCGGGCCGGTACGACGACGAAAGCGGTGCGGTACTACGAGTCGCTCGGGCTGATCACACCCGAGCGCCTGCCCAATGGCTACCGGGACTACGGCGAGGACGACGTACGCCTCGTGCGGGAGATCAGGGCGCTCCACCGGCTCGGTATACCCGTCGAGCGCACCCGGCCGTTCCTCGAGTGCCTGGCGGCGGGACGCGCACACGCGGACGACTGCCCCGCCTCGCTCGCCGGCTACCGCGAGGCCATCGACGAACTCACCGAGCGCATCGAGTCCCTGACCGCCCGCCGCGCGACGCTGATCGCCAACCTGAACGCCGCCGCCCACCGGGGCAGCGGCGTCGTACCGCCCGGCGAGAGGGCCACCGCGGGCATGGACTATCTGACACTGCCCGCGGACCTGCCCGTCCCCGAGGACGACGGCGCGGCGGACCATCTGCCGGGCATGAAGGTGCCGGGCCTCGCGCTGCTCGACACGGCGGGCCGAACGGTCCACCTGGACGCGTTCGGCCCCCGGCGCACGGTCGTCTACGTCTACCCGCTCACCGGCCGACCCGGCACCGACCTGCCGGAAGGCTGGAACTCCATCCCCGGAGCCCGTGGCTGCACGCCCGAATCATGCGGCTTCCGCGACCACTTCCACGACCTGCTCGAAGCCGGCGCGGGCCGCGTCTACGGGCTGTCCAGCCAGGACACCGACTACCAACGCGAGGTCGTGGAGCGGCTGGGCCTCCCCTTCGACATGCTCTCCGACCCCGACCTGGGCCTGGCCCGCACGCTCGGTCTGCCCACCTTCGAGGTCCAGGGGATGCGGCTGTTCAGGCGCCTGACACTGGTCCTCCGAGCCGGTGTGATCGAACATGTCTTCCACCCGGTCTTCCCGCCGAACGAGCATGCCCAGCAGGTGCTGACCTGGCTGCGCCAGAACCCTCTGTAGGCGCCGGACCGAACCCCGGCCCGAGGATCGAGGAGGTCGTCGGTCACGAACACCCTGGCGGCGTCGTGGAGTTGCGGCATCCGCTACCTCGACGGATCGCGACCGGGTGCGGACCACATGGCGGCGCTGGTGACGGCGCATGTGGGCACATCGGCGGACATCGGCTCGCGGACCATGAACACATCGACCGGGTCCTCGGTCTCGACGCGGAAGCCGTGGCGCTCGTACAGCCGTATGGCCCGGAGCGCGTTCAGCCGGACCCGGGTGCCGTCGTCGTCGCAGCGCTCCAGCAACAGCCGCAGTACGGCCGTTCCGATGCCCCTGCCCTGCAGGCGCGAGTCCAGGTAGAAGTGCTCCAGCCAGTGGGCGTCGTCCGCGAGCCGCAGCGCCACGCATCCGGCCAGGGCGCCGCCGGCCTCGGTCAGCCAGGTGTCCGCCATGATCGCGATGCCGGCGCGGCGGGACTGCCCGGCTCCGCGGACCAATGGCCTCACGGACGGTGCGTGGCCGCGGTGGCCGCCTCTCGGATGACACGGAGGGATGACAGCGGGAGGATCGGCACACAGCCGGGCAATGCACAGTGTTCACTCGGTGGAAACCCGCGGGGCCATCCGTATCATCCATGTGTCGGGGGACCCGCAGGACAACTCCCGTTCCCCGCCTGCCGAGCCGCAGGCGACGGAGCGCACCAGAGTCACGATAGGAGCCACAGATGCCTGAGCCCACCGCCCCCGTCACCGAGTTGACCTCGCAGTACGTCAGCCAGGTGACCAACGACCTCGAGCACAACGTCAAGGAACAGGAACGCATCACCGCCGAAATCGCCGCGCTTCAGGAGCAGTTGGCGGCTCTGCAGCACGACCAGACGATTCTGGTGAACATGCGGCAGGCGCTCGGTGTCGCGGCCTCGGTCAGCACACGCACCCCGGCCGAGGGTGCCGTGGTACCCGCCCCGCGCAAGAAGACCACCACGGTGTCCGACAAGCGCCGGGCACCGAAGAAGGCGGCGGCCCCGGAGGCGTCCGGCCGCAGGAAGCAGGCCGCCAAGAAGCCCGCGGCGGAGAAGGCTTTGGCGCCGAAGAAGACGACCGGCCAGTCCGCTCAGCCCACCCTCATCGAGCTGGTCCGGCGTCATCTGGCCGAACAGCAGGAGCCCCGCTCCGCGGCGGAGGTCGCCGAGGCGCTCGGCAAGGCACATCCGGGCCGGGAGATCCAGACCAAGGTCATCCGCACCACTCTGGAGAACCTCGTGGCCCGCAACTCCGCCCAGCGCAGCAAGCAGGGCTCGTCCGTCTTCTACACCCTCGCCACCGGGTCGGATTCGGCGGCGGCGCACACGAAGGAGTCCGGGACCGACGCTGCCGAATGAGCCGTGGTCACATCGCCCCGTCCCGCACTACAAGCGTGGACGAGTTCCGGACGGGGCGTTCCGGCGCAGGTGACCTCGCTGCCGTCCGCGCCGGAAGGCCACTGAACACTGACTGACGATCCGTCAGAAGTCCTGCCGCGGCTCACACACCGGCCGTGGCCTTCTGCCGCGTCTGGTCGAACTCGGTCACCGGGTCGCCGCCGGTCCGCCAGGGCCACGCGGTGACGACACCGCCGATCTGCTCGAAGACGGCACGCGCCTCGGCGCGCCGGTCCGCGGCGACGAGTGTGTAGGCGAGCAGGTTGAGGTCGGCAAGTGCCTTGGCGTGGCGGAGAAACCCCGGCTGGATCCAGGTGTGCGCCGCGCGGTCGAGGGCCTGCGATGCCATGGCGTGGGACCAGTGGTTCCGTGCGACCAGTGCCTCGAGCCCGCCGCGGCCCAGGATGGCGTGGTACTGGTGGACCTGAGCGGTGAGTTCGGTCGCCACACATGGCGCGTTGGCGGGCATGCGGGCGCGCAGGGTGTCCACGAACTCCAGCACCTGGATGCGCGACCCCGCCTCGTCGGGACTGAGGTAGGCCAGCATGTTCAGATAGGCCTCGCGGTTCCAGCGATCCCGTGCGAGCACCTCGTTCCACACCCCGAAGACCTGCGACTGCGCACGGCGTTCCAGTCGGACCACGGCGAGGAGGGCCACCCAGGGCGTGGGGTCTTCCGGGGCGATTTCGGCGGCGCGCAGACAGGTCTCGACGGTGCCGGCGGAGTCTTCCAGGTGTCCCTGGGCGCGGGCCTGCGCGACCTGGGTCCAGGCGTGCAGGACGAGCGCGTCCGCGCTGCGGGGCTCGCGCGTGACCCAGGCCCGCGACAGGTGCGATCCGACGAGGTACTCCGCCAGGACGTCCATGCGATGCGTCCGGCGGTCCCAGTCACCGGGGTCCTGCTCAAGGAGGCGGGACATCTGAGCCACACACAGGTCACTGGTCGCGATGGTGCCGGTCCTGGTGGTCGCCACGAGTGACTTCAGCAGCTTGCCCAGGTCCTGGTCGTCGAGCTCCGGAGCCAGCCGGACCCTTCTGCGGCGACTGGAGAGAAATGCCATGTCCGGAGGCTAGGGCGGATCGGCGCACATGCAAGGGCTGGGCCGAGATCGTTATGGTTTACACGTACAAGTTGCTTATACAAGTTGCCTATATTGCCGTCCATGCCCGAGATACAGCTGCTCCGTCCGGCTCATGCTTCCGCGCTGTTCGCCTTCGAGCAGGAGAACCGGGCCTACTTCGCCGCGTCCGTCCCCGACCGGGGCGACGACTATTTCGCCCGGTTCGACGAGCGGCACCGTGCGCTGCTCGCCGAGCAGGAGGCCGGGGTCTGCTACTTCCATGTGCTGGTGGGCGCCGACGGCGAGGTGCTGGGCCGGATCAACCTGGTGGATGTCGCGGACGGCGGCGCCGACCTCGGGTATCGCATCGCTGAGCGTGCCGCGGGCCGGGGGCTCGCCACCTGGGCGGTGCGGGAGATCTGCGGCCTGGCCGCCCAGCGCTACGGGCTGACGGTGCTGCGTGCCGCGGCCAGGCTCGACAATGCGGCGTCGCGGGCCGTGCTGGCCCGTTCGGGGTTCACCGTGGTCGGCGAGACCCGGCTCTCCGGTCGCCCCGGACTGACGTGTCTCCGCAGTCTTGCGGACGTCACCGCTCCGCGGGGCACGACGGCTACCCAGGTCCCGCGCGGGAACCGGAATCCACCGGGAACCGGGTGAAGCGGCAAGCGGATCGAGCGACAGCGGGTGAGCGGTAACCGGATCAAGCGGGAGCAGGGTCATTCCGGCCGCGAAGACACCTCGGCGGCTTCGCCGGTGCGCAGTGGTACGGCGAAGAAGGCCGGCGCCGCGCAGGCCGCCACGCCCGCTGCCGTGGCCAGGGTTGCCTCAAGGGACCAGGTCGCCAGTGGGCCGGCGATCGCCGCGCCCGCCGCGAAGGCGGTGATCTTCAGACTGGCGCCGGTGGTGAAGATCTGGCCGCGCAGGCGGTCGGGGGCCTCCCGGTGGCGTACCGCGAACAGGGCGGTCAGCTGCGGTCCCTCAGCGGCCCCGGCCAGCAGCAGGGCCAGGACGAGCACGGCCGGGCGGCCCGCCGCCGCCAGCGCGAACGCGCCGGCCTGGATCAGGGCGCCGGCCCAGATGACCGGGTCGGGGGCGATGCGCCGCGGGAACCGTGCCAGTACGGCGTTGGCCACCAGGGCCGAGACGGCCGTACAGGACAGCAGCAGCGCGCCGCGTCCCGCACCGCCGAGGACACGTTCCCCCAGCAGCGGAGCGCAGGCCGTCAGCATGCCCTGCGCCGCACAGCACACGACCGAGGCCAGGGTCGCCCGGGCCAGCCGGGGATTTCCCACGATGACCCGCACGCCGGCCGCGAGGTCGCCGATCAGGGCACCGGGCCGCGCCCGCGGCACCCGCGCGCCGCTCCCCGGAAGCGTCCACGCCGCGGGTGCCGCCGAGCCGATGAGCGCCGCCGACACCGCGACGGCCGTCGACGTCCCCAGCGCCTCGGCCAGGCCACCGGCCAGGACCGGACCGGACAGGCTCGCGATGCCGAAGCTCATGGCGTCGAGCGCGTTGGCCCGTGGCAGCCGGTCCCCCGCCGCCACCCTCGGCAGTTGGCCCGTCCAGCCACCGGACAGCGCCGGCCCCAGCAGGCCGGTCAGGACGGCGATCAGCATCGTGACGCCGAACGGCAGCCGGCCGAGCCCAGTGAGGATCACCGCGAGGCCGGTCGCGTACAGGACGAGCGCCACGGCCAGCAGCCGTCCCGGCCGCTGTCGCCTGTCGAGCACCGCCCCGAGCGCGGGGCCGCCTGCCGCCGCCGCGACCGTGATGCCGGCGAGCAGCGCCGAGGCCTCGGAGGCCGAGCCCTCGACCGCGTATCCCGCCAGCATCAGCGCCGGTCCCGACATCTCGTCCCCGACGCGGGCCACCATCGCTCCCGCGAAATACCGGACCATCGCGTAACGCCTCAGCACTCGAGTGACGTTACGTACGTAACTCAAAACTGCGCAATATGCGTTACAGTGCGCTCGTGTCCCCCAGCAACGGCGCCGACGGCGACTGGTCCACCCGGCACTCCGTCCTGACCATGGCCCGCCGCACCGCCGCTCTCGTCAACGCGCTCGCAGAGGACCGCCCCGAGCCGGGCCATGTGGCGGAGGTGCTCCACGCCTACGGCGAGACGGGAGCCGCGGAACTCACCGCCAGGGATGTCGCGCAGATGCGCGAGGCCGCGGGCCGGCTCCGGGAGGTCTTCGCCGCCGAGAACGCCGACCAGGCCGCCGCCGTCCTCAACCGCCTCCTGGGCGAGCACACCGGGTCGCTTCGCCTCACCTCGCACGGCGGCGGCACGCCCTGGCATCCCCATCTCGACCACGACGACGACGCTCCCTGGGATGAGTGGCTCCTCGCCTCGTCCTGCCTGGCCCTGACCGTTCTCGTCTGGGACCGCCAGCTGCCGCCCGGCAGGATCTGTGCGTCGGCCGCCTGCCGGAACGTCTTCATCACCCAGGGCCCCGGCCCCGAACGCCGCTACTGCTCCCGGCGCTGCGCGACCCGGGAGCGCGTCGCGGCCCACCGGCGCACCCGCTCCACGAGACCGGCCGGGTGACCGAACTGCCCGGGCGCGCGGTCCCGGGACCCGCGGCAGTCAGTACGGCCGCCGCCCGCCAGGTGGAGGTCCGTTCGCCGCCAGCGCCCGTCGCGCCGCGCCGGTGAGATGGAGGCATGACTTCACAGACACCCCTTGACGGTAAGAAGGCGCTGGTCACCGGCGGTAGCCGGGGTATCGGTGCGGCGACGGCGCTGCGCCTGGCGCGGCAGGGCGCGGACGTGGCCGTGACCTATGTGAACGGGAAGGAGGCGGCGGAGGACGTGGTGCGGGCCGTGGAGGCCCTGGGACGGCGGGCCGTGGCCCTGCGCGCGAACGCCGCGGACGCGGAGGAGGCGGCGGGTGCGGTAGGACGTGCGGCCGAGGCGCTCGCAGGGCTGGACATCCTGGTGAACAACGCGGCAGTCGGGCTGATGCAGCCGCTGGAGAGCCTGTCGCTCGCAGATGTGGACCGCCTGATCGCCGTGAACATCCGCGGGATGTTCCTGGCCGCCCAGGCCGCTGCCGCACTCATGGCACCCGGTGGCCGGATCATCAGCGTCGGCAGCTGTGTCACCCACCACACGCCGGGCCCCGGCGCCACCCTGTACGCGATGAGCAAGTCCGCGGTCGTCGGGCTGACGAAGGCGCTGGCCCGCGAGCTGGGCGGGCGCGGGATCGCGGCGAACGTCGTGCATCCGGGTCCGACCGACACCGACATGAACCCCGCGGACGGTCCCTTCGCGTCCGGTCAGGCGGCGATGACCGCGCTCGGCCGCTTCGGCACGGCCGAGGAGGTGGCGTCCGCGGTGGCCTACCTGGCGGGGCCGGAGGCGGTGTACGTGACGGGAGCGGAGCTCTCCGTGGACGGCGGGTACGCGGCGTGAGCGAGCGGGGCGCACCGGCCGCTGCGGCCTCGGGTGCGCCCCGCCCCGCCCCGCCTGGCCCGGGTCATGTCTCGTTCAGCCGGCGTACGTCGTCCTCGTCCCACTTCCTGGTGTCGCGCGGCTGGGTGTAGGGCTCGGCCCCGGGCGGATGTCCGCCGGCGATGGCCCGCTGGCGCACGGTCTCCGCGTCGAACTCCAGGCCGAGCAGGATCGCCAGATTGCTGATCCAGAGCCACACCAGGAAGACGATCACGCCGGCCATGGTGCCGTAGGTCTTGTTGTAGGAACCGAAGTTGGCGACGTAGAAGGCGAACCCGGCGGAGGCGGCCATCCAGATCGCCAGGGCGAGGACGCTGCCCGGAGTGATCCACCTGAAGCCCTTGACCCTGGCGTTCGGTGTCGCCCAGTACAGGATCGCGATCATCACCGTGACCAGCAGGACCAGCACCGGCCACTTGGCGATCGACCACACCGTCAGGGCCGTGCCGCCGACACCCAGCGCCTGACCCGCGTGCCGGGCCAGGCTGCCGGTGAAGACGACGATCAGCGCGCCGGCCACGGCGAGCAGCATCAGTACGACGGTGACGCCGATCCGCACCGGAAGGATCTTCCACACCGGGCGGCCCTCCGGCATGTCGTAGACGGCGTTGGCGGCCCGGACGAAGGCGGCCACGTACCCGGAGGCCGACCAGACAGCCAGTACGATCCCGGCGACGGCTATGACCGAGCCGGTGCCGGCGTGGTTCTGCAGTTGCTCCACGGCCCTGGTGAGGATGTCCCGGGCGGAGCCCGGCGCGAAGTGCCTGAGGTTGGCCAGCACCTTGTCGGTGACCGACCGGCCGGCGATGCCGAGCAGCGACACCAGGACCAGCAGCGCCGGGAACAGGGCGAGGATCCCGTAGTAGGTCAGCGCGGCGGCCCGGTCGGTCAGCTCGTCGTCCTTGAACTCGCGCAGAGAGCCCTTCAGTACGGCGCCCCAGGCCCGCCTGGGCAGGTGCGCCGGTGTGTCGGGTGCGGCCCGCTCGACCTGCGGACCCGGCCCGGCCTCCTCCGGCGCCGGCACTCGCGGACCGTCGGCGCCGCCGTGGTGGTGGCGCCCGGGAAGATGCAGTTTCGGCATACCGTCCGGGTATCCGCGGCCCGCGGTCTCACGCAGCGAAACCGTCTGCTTCTGCCGTGCAGCCCCTGGCGCGCGGGGTACTGGGAGCGAGAGGTACGGCGTACGGGCCGGACGCCTCCGGACGGCTCGGGTGCCGTGGACACGCACAGCGGTGGGACAGCACCGAAGTGAGGTGACGATGAGGTACGACGAGTTCCTCGCCCGTGTACGCGAGCGCGGCGAGTACGACAGCCCGCACGAAGCGGCGGAGGTCACGGAGGCCGTGCTGAGTGTGCTGGCACAGCGCATCGGCCCGGGAGAGATCGACGACCTCGCCTCCCAGCTGCCCGGCCCCCTGGGCCCCTGCCTGGCCGACGCGAAGCAGCCGCAGCCGGAGCGCTTCGGGATCGAGGAGTTCCACCGCCGGGTCGCAGAGCGGGTCGGGGGCAGGCCGCGCACGGCCCAGTGGGACGCCGGCGCCGTGCTGACCACGGTCGCCGACAGTGTCAGCGGAGGAGAGCTGAACCAGGTCCTCAGCCAGCTCCCGTCGAGCTACGCCGCCCTGTTCGGCAAGCCGGAACTGACGGACTGAGAGCGGCACCCTGCGGCACTGGCGGACCGCCGGCGACCCGCGCGTCGGTGCCCCGGCGTGCCTGCCGATTGACCGTGTCGCCGGGGTGGGTTTTGATGTGGGCCATGCCGGATGCAGCACAGACGGGTGGAGCACGCAACGGGGCCGATCCGGTCCTGGCCTTCGCCACGCAGGAGGCGTGGGAGCAGTGGCTGGAGGAGCATCACGCCGACGTGCCCGGCATCTGGCTGATGATCCCGAAGAAGGACTCGGGGCTCGCCGGCGTCGACTACGCGGGAGCGCTGGAGTCGGCGCTCTGCTTCGGCTGGATCGACGGGCAGAAGAAGAAGCTGGACGAGCGGTACTGGCTGCAGCGCTTCACCCCGCGCCGGCCGGGCGGCAAGTGGTCGAAGGTGAACCGGGAGAAGGCCACCGAGCTCATGGAGCAGGGCCGGATGCGGCCGGCCGGCCTGCGGGAGGTGGAGCGGGCCCAGGCGGACGGCCGCTGGGAGGCGGCGTACGAGGGTCAGCGCACGGCGACCGTGCCCGATGACCTGCGGGCGGCCCTGGAGGCGGCTCCGGAGGCGCGGGACTTCTTCGCGACGCTGGACAGCCGCAACCGGTACGCGATCCTCTACCGGGTCCAGGACGCCAAGAAGCCGCAGACCCGGGCGGCCCGCATCGAGAAGTTCGTCGCCATGCTCGCCGGGCGGCGCAAGCTCCATCCCTGAGTCACCGCGCGGAACGCACTTGCTTCAAGCGCACTTGAACGTTCTGGCGTGTCCCGCATGACGGTGATCGACAGCACCCCCTGACATCCTCGTCCATGGACCCCTGTGCGCCCGTGGTGCCACAGCTGCCCCGGCCCGATGGCCGGGACAGCCACACCATCAGGGAGGTCGCGGCGCTCACCGGACTCCGCCCGCACACCCTGCGCGGGTACGAGCAGATCGGCCTGCTGCCCCAGGTGGACCGGTCGCACGCCGGCCAACGCCGGTTCGACGACCGGGACTTGGAGTGGCTCACCTGTGTGACCATGCTGCGGCTGACCGGAATGCCGGTCGCCGACATGGTGCGCTACGCCGAGCTGGTCCGCCAGGGGGCGCAGACCTACGAGGAACGGCACCGGATGCTGGAGCGGACGCGGCGCGAAGTCCTCGCGCGCAGCGCCGAGTTGCACGACACGCTCACCGTGCTCGACGCCGAGATCGACTTTTACGCGGACGCCCGCCGGGTGCCGGAAGGGGCCTGAGCGTCATCATGGGCAACACCATCGAACAGATCCGCAAGGTCGAACTGAGCACCGGCGGCCCCCTCGTCGGCGTCCAGGGATTCGGCGCCATGGGTTCGACGACGGGGCCTGGGCGAGGCTTCGCCCTGCCCGTGTGCCTCTCCTCGCCTCTGCCGCGCGGCCGTTGCCCGGTCGCACGCCTCGCACCGGCGGCCGGGCTCCGCGCCGGGCGGTCAGTGGCGCGTCAGTGCCGGATCAGGCGGATCCGGCACTGTTGTCCATGGGAACGGCGCAGCGGGAGACCGTGGAGCCGGGAGCGAGGAGAGGTGCCCGGAGTGGTTGATCGGGGACCGGTGAGCGTTGGCTCGAGGTCGGGCTCGTAGGGGCCCACGCAGGTTCGAATCCTGCCCTCTCCGCAGCGCCGAGACCCTCAGTGGCCGTCGGCGAACCGCTTGAAGGCGGCCTTGGTGCCGGAGCCGGCGATGCCGTCGATCGGGCCGGTGTAGCCCCAGTACTGCTTCAGGCAGCGCTGGAAGGCCTTCCAGCTGTTGGGGCCGAGCTGTCCGTCGATGGCCCCGGTGTAGTGCCAGTACGTCCTCCGCCAGGGCTGCACCTTCTTGGCCTGGGTGGCGTTCAGGCCGAGGTTGTTCACCGCCTGCGGGGTGACGGCCCCGGTGGTCACCGCCGGGTGGGCGGAGACGGGAGCGGCGACGCTGGTGCCCGCGGCGGCGAGGCCGCCGGCGGCCAGGGCTGCAGCGGTCGTGACGGTGACCAGCGCCCTGGTCAGGATGTTCGTTCGCATGGTGTTCCCCCTGATGGTCGAGTGCCTCTCGGCACGGCACACAAGGTAGGCGCCGGCGCTTTCCGCCGTCGCCAGCCCGGGAGTTGACTCCCGGCTCCACCGGCCGCGGTAGGACGGAGCGCCGTACAACCCGCGCGGTATCCGGGTGGGGCACCTCACCCGCCGCGGGGGTCCACCGAGTCCCGCGGCGGTGCCTCCCCGCGGCCGTCAGGCCGTTCGCCCGGGCCGGCGGCGGGTCAGTGGCGGCGTGCGGCCCGTAACCCCAGGTGCCGCAGTGCGGCCGCCGCGGCTCCGGCGCCGCACATGCCGTGCGCGCCGGGACCGGGAGGGGTCGCCGCCGAGCACAGGAAGACCCCCGGCAGGCCGGTCGAGTACGGCTCGGCGGTCGGGCGAGGACCCAGGAGGAGCTGCGGGGTCGTCCGCGCCCCGGTGATGATGTCGCCGCCGGAGAAATTGGGATTGGCGGCGGCGAACCGGGCGGGCGGGGTGGCCCGGCGGCCCACAACGCGGTCGCGGACACCCGGGGCGAACCGCTCCAGCTGACGGAGTATCGCCTCGGTGGCGTCGCCGTCGTAGCCGTACGGCACATGGGCGTAGGTGTAGACGGGGTGGACGTCACCCACCGAACGGGAGGGGTCCGCCAGGTACTGCTGGCCGACGAGCACGAAGGGGCGCTCGGGCATGCGGCCGGCCACCACGGCCCCCTCCGCGCCGGCCACCTCGGCGAGCGGGCCGCCGAGGTGCACGGTGCCGGCCCGGCGTGCGTGCTCGTTCCGCCAGGGCACGCCGCCCTCGACGGCCAGGTCGAGCTTGAAGACGGCGGGGGCGCGCCGGAACCGCCGGTAGGCACCGCGTACCCGGGCCGGGAGCCGGTCGCCGTAGAGGGCGGCGACCTGGCCGGGGTCGAGGTCGAGGAGGGTGACGTCGGCGGGCGGCAGCTGCCGGTGGTGGGTGACGCGCACGCCGGTGTGGACGGTGCCTCCGTGCATCCGCAGTACGCGTTCCATGCTGCGGGCGATGGACTGTGAGCCGCCCTCGGCCACGGCCCAGCCGGCGGCGTGGCCCGCGGTGAGGATGCCGAGCCCGATCGCGGAGGTGAACGGGCGCGACAGCGGACGGAAGGCGTGTGCCGCCACACCCGCCCACAGGGACTGCGCCTGCGGGGTGGTGAAGAGGCGGGCCAGGAGGGAGGCGGGAAGCGCGGTCGGCAGGCCGAAGCGGGCGAGCGCCAGTGGGTGCGCGGGGACGCGCAGCAGGGGGCCCATCACATCGTGCACCAGGGCGTCCCAGTGACGTACCGGGCCGGCGAGGAGCGTGCGATACCGGTCACCGTCCGGGCCCAGCATGCGGGCGGTGTCCGTCACGGAACGCAGCAGCACCCCGGCGCTGCCGTCGTCCAACGGGTGCACGCAGTCGATGTCCGGCAACAACCAGCGCAGCCCTTGCCGTTCGAGTTCCAGCGCGCGCAGGGCCGGGGAGCCGACGGCCATGGGATGAACGGCCGAGCAGCAGTCGTGTACGAGTCCCGGCACGATCGCCTCGTCGCTGCGGGTCCCTCCGCCGACCTCGTCCGCCGCTTCCAGGAGCGTGACGTCCAGACCCGCCTTCGCGAGGAGAGCGGCGGCGGCCAGGCCGTTGGGCCCGCCGCCCACCACCACTGCGGAGGTCATGTGGCGCACCTCGGCGTGAGAGCGGCCGAGGGTGCGGGAGGGGACGTCGGCGTTGTCATGTGCCCGAGTCTGGCGTTCCTCCGGCCCGATGTCCCACGCATCCGGCGGCGCACGCAAGGAGGGCGCCGGTCCGCGAGGGTGCCGGCGCCCATGGTCCTGTCCGTGTCCGTCAGGTCTTCAGCACTGCGGCCGTTTGCCGTGGTTGGCGGCATGGCCGCGGCGCGACTTCTTCTTCCGGCGTCGCTTCGAGGACATGGGAACCTCCTGGAGGGGAGCGGGAAACCTGCAAAACAGAACACGTGAAAACACCGTATATCGGGACACCTGACGCCTCCACCGCAGCCGCCGCCACGACCGCGGACAGGCGACGGCACGACCTCGCACTCCCGTTGATACGATGCGAAAAATGCCCGAATAATCAAAATTCTCCCCTGGACAGAGGAGCCGGAATGACCGGTGACCCGGAGCCGATCAGTGCCGCTGCCCGCCGCGCCCTGGAGCAGGAGCTGGCCGACCTGCGCGACGAGCGCCGGCTCGTCGCCGGAACCCTGCAGGACACCACGGAGGTGGGCGACCAGGCCGACCAGGCCGACCAGTTGCAGCGCGCCGATCAGCTGGACCGCCTGGACCGTCGTATCGAGACCATCACCGAGCGGCTGCGCCAAGCCGACGTCGCCGGGCCCGCCCCGACAGACGTGGTCGGCGTGGGCAGCACAGTCACCGTCCGCTTCCGGGACGGCTCGGTGGAGACGCTGCGGATCGGCGAGCTCGCCGAGGCCCTGGACCAGAACCTGGTCACCTCCGACAGCCCGCTCGGCCGCGCACTGACCGGCCACCGCCCCGGTGACTCCGTCCACTTCGACACGCCCGACGGACCGTCGAGCGTGGTCGTGGTGTCGATCGGGGAGCAGAGCGAGCACGGCTGACCGGTGCGCAGTCGGCGGGGACCCCGGTCACCCCTCCGCCGGCGCGGCCCCCGCCCCGGCGGGTTCACCGGAGCCGCTGTCCTTGCGGACCCGGCAGTGGAGGGAGTCGTGTTCGACGTCCGCGACGATGGTGTCCCCGGGCTCCGCATCGCCGCTCAGCAGGAGGGTGGCGATCCGGTTGTCGAGTTCCGCCTGGATCGTGCGGCGCAGCGGCCGGGCACCGAACTCCGGCTGGTGGCCGTGCGCGATGAGCAGCCTCTTCGCCTCCTCGGTCACCTCCAGCGCCATCCCCTGGGCGTGGACGCGGCGTTTGCTCCGGTCCAGCAGATGGTCCACGATCTTCCCGAGATCGTCCTCGGTCAGCCCGTGGAAGATGATGATGTCGTCGATCCGGTTGAGGAACTCCGGCAGGAACCTGGTCCGCAGGTCCTCCATCAACTCGTCCTTCAGCTCGGACACATCACCCTTGTGGTCCAGGATCCGGTGCGCGCCGATGTTGGACGTCATGATGACCACGCAGTGCCGGAAGTCGACGGTGCGCCCCTGGGCGTCGGTGAGCCGGCCGTCGTCCAGGATCTGCAGCAGGGTGTTGAAGACGTCCGGGTGCGCCTTCTCCACCTCGTCGAACAGCACCACGCTGTACGGCCGGCGGCGCACCTTCTCGGTCAGCTGGCCCGCTTCCTCATAGCCCACGTATCCGGGAGGGGCACCCACGAGCCGGGCGACGGTGTGCTTCTCCTGGAACTCGCTCATGTCGAACCGGATCATCCGGTCCTCGTCCCCGAACAGCAACGCCGCGAGGGTCTTGGCGAGTTCGGTCTTGCCGACACCCGTCGGACCGAGGAAGAGGAAGGATCCCACCGGCCGGTCCGGATCCCCCATCCCCGCCCGGTTGCGCCGTACCGCCTGGGAGACGGCGGTGACGGCCTCGTCCTGGCCGACGATCCGGGCGTGCATCTCCTCCTCCAGCCTCAGCAGCTTCTCCTTCTCGCTCGCCGTCAGCTGCGAGACCGGGATCCCCGTACGGCGGGAGACGACGTCGGCGATGTCGCCGGCCGTCACCGACACCACACCCTCGCGGCGTTCCTCGATGCCGGCGAGTTCACCCTCCACCTCGGCGATCTGCCGCTTCAGCTCCGAGGCCTTCTCGAAGTCCTCCACGGACACGGCCTGGTCGAGTTCGCGGCGGAGCTGGGCGATGCGGTCCTCGCGGCTGACCACCTCCGTGGACCTGCCCACGCTGCGCAGCCGCACCCGCGCACCGGCCTGGTCCATCACGTCGATCGCCTTGTCGGGCAGGAAACGGTCGGTGACGTAGCGGTCGGAGAGTTCCGCGGCGGCCACCAACGCACCGTCGCCGAACCGGACTTGATGGTGCGCCTCGTAGGAGTCCCGCAGACCCTCCAGGATCTGCACCGTCTCCTCCACCGTCGGCTCCGGCACCATCACCGGCTGGAACCGCCGCTCCAACGCCGCGTCCTTCTCCACGTACTTGCGGTACTCGTCGATCGTCGTGGCACCCACGACATGGAGTTCACCGCGGGCGAGGGCGGGCTTGAGCATGTTGCCCGCGTCCATCGACCCCTCCCCCGTCGCCCCCGCGCCCACGACGGTGTGGAGTTCGTCGATGAACAGGATGATCCGGCCCTTCGCGGCCTGGACGTCCTCGATGACCTTCTTCAACCGCTCCTCGAACTGGCCCCGATATTGCGCCCCGGCCACCATCCCCGACAGGTCCAGCGCCACGACCCTCTTGTCCTTGAGGCTGTCGGGCACCTCACCGGCCACGATCCGCTGCGCCAGCCCCTCCACGATCGCCGTCTTGCCCACACCGGGCTCACCGATCAGCACGGGGTTGTTCTTCGACCGCCTGGAGAGGATCTCTACGGTCTGCTCGATCTCCTCGGCGCGTCCCACCACCGGATCCAGCTTCCCCGCCTTCGCCTCCTCCGTCAGATCCCGGCCGAACTCGTCCAGCGTCGTCGCCGGCGTCTTCTTCCGTTCGGCGGGAGCTCCCTCTCCGCGCGCGGCCTGTTCGGTCAGATCCGCCAGCTTTCCCGTGTCCATGCCCTCGGCGCGCAGCAGCCTCGCGGCGCCCGTGTCGCTGTCGCCCAGCAGGGCGCCGAGGACGTGCTCGGGACCGATGTACGAGACACCGGCCGCCTGGGACCGGGCGTAGGCTGCGCCCAGCGTGCGCTTGGCCGCCGGGGTGAGGCCGGGCTGCGCGGACGGCTCGCCGGACTCCCGGGGAAGGATCTTGGCGATCTCGGCCGCAAGCGTGTCGGGGTCGACGTCCAGCTGGGAGAGCAGTCTCCGGGACGGTTCCACCTTGGTGGCGGCCCACAGCAGATGTTCGGTGTCCAGGTCGGACGTGCCGTCCTCGACCGCCCGCCGCGCGGCGAGGTTGAGCAGTTCCTGCGACGACTCCGTCAGCAGCCGGCCGATGGGCACCCGCTGCACCGCGGGGGGCGACGACGCGGGCGACATCCCGAAGAAGCGGTTGAACAACTCGCTGAAGGGATCCGACGAACCGAACGGTGCACCGAACGACATCGACATGGCAGCTCCTGGGCGCGGAGGCCGGCATCCGCGGGGTGGTTGTTCCGGGGTCCGTAATCACTCAACCCCGGTGGGCACGGCGCCGCAAACGGAGGACACGGAACGGGGGTCGGCCCAGTCCGGGGTCCGGGCCCCGACTGGCGTCGCGGGGTGCGGTCGGGTACACCCGTGCCGTGCTCTTTCGCCAGCTGGAATACCTCGTCGCCCTCTCCCGGGAGCGGCACTTCGCCCGTGCCGCCCAGGCCTGCTACGTCTCCCAGCCCGCCCTGTCGGAGGCGCTGCGCAAGCTGGAGGAGGAACTCGACGTACCGCTGGTGCGACGCGGCCGCAAGTACGAGGGCCTCACCCCGGAGGGAGAGCGCATCGTCGTATGGGCGCAGCGGATCCTCGCCGACCGTGACGCCCTCAAGGACGAGGTCGACGTCCTGCGCAGCGGCTTGAGCGGGCGGATGCGGATCGGTACGGTGCCGACCGCCTCCGGTGCCGTCGCCCAGCTGACCGGACCGTTCTGCGCGGCGCACCCGCTGGTCACGGTCGAGGTCATCGCCGACATGCAGTCGGTGGACATCCTGCGGCAGCTGCAGAACTTCGAGCTCGACGCCGGGGTCACCTATCTGCGCGAGGACGTGTCGGAGGGCTTCCACACGGTTCCGCTGTACCGGGAGCGGTACGTCCTGCTGCTCACGGCCGCCGACGGTCTGGCCCGGCGTACGAGCGCCACCTGGGCGGAGGCCTCACGGCTGCCGCTGTGCATGCTGACCCCGGCGATGCAGGGCCGCCGGGTGCTGGACGAGCTGTTCGCGCGGGCGGGGACGCAGCCCTCGCCCCGGCTGGAGACCGACTCCGTGGCGGCGCTGTTCGCCCATGTGCGGACCGGCCGGTGGGCCGCCATCGTGCCGCACGCCTGGCTCCATGTGTTCGGCGTGCCGCACGGCATGCGCACGGTGCCGCTGGTCGAACCCGCCGCGGCGGTGCCGGTGGGGCTGGTGATCGCCGCCCGCGAACCGGGTTCGGTGATGGCGAGGGCGCTGACGGACATCGCCCGCTCCACGGACGTGGCCTCGGCCCTGGAGCGCGTACCGGGGGATCCCGGGCGGTAGCCGACGGCTCCGGGCGGGGGGCACGGCATGCCACGGTGCGCCGACAGTGCCGGGCGGGGGCACGGCCGGCCACGGTACGCCGGACAGTACCGGGCACGGATCCGGCTCGCCGCTGCGCGCCGGCGGTGCCGGACGCGAATCCAGCCCGCCGCTGCACACCGACAACGCCGGACGCGGATCCGGGCCGCCGGTGTGCGCCCATGGCACCGGTCAGGATCCGGCCCGTGTGCACCGCCGTCGCCCTGGTGCGGCCGGTCGCCGTCCGCGAGGGATGCTGACGGCCTGCCGAGCGCGTCCCGCCCGTCCGCGGAGCCGTCGGCCGATTCCCCCGGTGGTCCCGGGGCCGCCGGGCTCCCCCGGGCGCTGGACCAGCCGGTCGCCGTCCGCTGCTCGGCACACCGAGCCCTCGGCCGTCCTGCCGGGCGCGGGAGCGGCCGCGGCAGCGGCTTCGGGGGCTCCCCGGTTCCCCACCCCGCCGGCCCCGGCGCCGCCACCAGACCGCGTCAGCCCGCCGGCTGCGGCCGGAACCGCTCCGCACCGGCGTACACGTTCATCGACGTACCGCGCAGAAAGCCGACCAGGGTCAGCCCGCTCTCGGCCGCCAGGTCCACGGCCAGCGAGGAGGGGGCCGAGACGGCCGCCAGCAGGGGAATGCCGGCGAGTACGGCCTTCTGCACCAGCTCGAAGGAGGCACGGCCGCTGACCATCAGCATGGTGCCGCGCAACGGCAGCAGGCCCGAGCGCAGGGCGTGTCCGACGACCTTGTCCACCGCGTTGTGCCGGCCCACGTCCTCGCGCAGGCACAGCAGCTCGCCGTCGGCCGTGAACAGTCCGGCCGCGTGCAGGCCCCCGGTGCTGTCGAACACCTTCTGGGCCGCGCGGAGCCTTTCGGGCAGGGTGGCCAGCAGCTCCGGGCCCACGCTCAGCGGATCCTCGGCCACGGACCACCTCCTGGCCATGCGCACCGCGTCCAGGCTCGCCTTGCCGCACAGGCCGCACGCGGAGGTGGTGTAGAAGTTCCGCTCCAGCGACGCGTCGGGCAGGGCGACGCCCGGGGCGAGGGCGACGTCCACCACGTTGTAGGTGTTGCCGCCGTCCGCCGTGGCGCCGGCGCAGTAGCGGATTGCCGTCACGTCGGCGGCGGCGTGGACGACGCCCTCGCCGGCGAGGAAGCCGGCCGCGAGGTCGAAGTCGTCGCCCGGGGTACGCATGGTCACGGTGAGGGGACGCCCACCGACCCGTATCTCCATCGGTTCCTCGGCGGCCAGGGTGTCCGGCCGGGCGGAGGGCACTCCGTCGCGGATCCGGAGCACCGGCCGCCGTACCGTCACTCGTCCCATGGTCCTGCCCCTCGCGCGGGTTCCAGGCGGATCAACACGCCCTTGGACGTGGGGGTGTTGCTGATGTCGGCGACGCTGTCCAGCGGCACCAGGACATTGGTCTCGGGGTAGTAGGAGGCGGCGGAGCCGCGGCTGGTGGGGTAGGCGACGACGCGGAAGTCCTCCGCCCGGCGCTCCAGCCCGTCGTGCCAGACGGCGACGAGGTCCACCCGGTCGCGGTCGGCGAGCCCGAGGGCGGCCAGGTCGGCGGGGTTGACGAGCACGACGCGGCGGGCGTTGTGGATGCCGCGGTAGCGGTCGTCCATCGCGTACGGAACGGTGTTCCACTGGTCGTGGGAGCGCAGTGTCTGCAACAGCAGATGGCCCTCGGGGATGTGCGGCATCGTGAACTCGTTGACGGTGAGGACCGCCTTGCCGCTCGGGGTGCGGAAGACGCGCCGGTTGACCGGGTTGGGCAGCCGGAAGCCGCCGGGCCTGGCCACCCGGGCGTTGAAGTCCTCGAAGCCCGGGACGACCCGGGAGATGCGGTCGCGGATGGTGGCGTAGTCCGCCTCGAACTCCTCCCAGGGGATGTTGGGTGCGTCACCGAGGGTCCGGCGGGCCAGCCGGCTGATGATCGCGACCTCGCTGAGCAGGTGCGGGGAGGCCGGGGCCAGGCGTCCGCGGGAGGCGTGCACCTCGCTCATGGAGTCCTCGACGGTGACGACCTGCTCACCGGACGCCTGGATGTCGCGGTCGCTGCGGCCGAGGGTGGGCAGGATGAGGGCGGTGTCACCGCAGACCGTGTGGGAGCGGTTGAGTTTGGTGGAGATGTGCGCGGTGAGCCGGCACCGGCGCATCGCCTCCTCGGTGACATGGCTGTCGGGGGTGGCCCGGACGAAGTTGCCGGCGACGCCGAGGAAGAGTTTCGCCGTCCCGTCGCGCATGGCCCGGATGCCGTCGACCGAGTCCAGGCCGTGCTTCGCGGGCGGGGTGAAGCCGAACTCGCTTCCCAGGGCGTCGAGGAACGCCTGGGGCATGCGCTCCCAGATGCCCATCGTGCGGTCTCCCTGGACGTTGCTGTGGCCGCGCACCGGGCACACGCCGGCGCCCGGCCTGCCGACGTTGCCGCGCAGCAGCAGGAAGTTGACGACCTCACGGATGGTGGGAACGCCGTGCTTGTGCTGGGTGAGGCCCATGGCCCAGCAGACGATGATCTTTCCGCTGTCCAGCACCTGGTCGTGGACGCGCTCGATCTCCTCGCGGGTGAGCCCGGTCGCGTTGAGGACGTCCTCCCAGGCGATCTTCCGGGCGTGGTCGGCGAAGTCGGCGAAGCCGGTGGTGTGGGCACTGAGGAAGGCGTGGTCGAGTACGGTGCCGGGGCGCTCGTCCTCGGCCTCCAGCAGCAGCCGGTTGAGTGCCCGGAAGAGGGCGAGGTCGCCGCCGGGGCGGATCTGCAGGAACTGGTCGGCGATGGCGGTGCCCCGGCCGATCACTCCGCGTGCCTTCTGCGGGTGCTTGAAGCGGATGAGTCCGGCCTCCGGCAGCGGGTTCACGGCGATGACCTTGCCGCCGTTGCGTTTGGTCTCCTCCAGCGCGGTCAGCATCCGCGGATGGTTGGTGCCCGGGTTCTGTCCGACGACGAAGACGAGGTCCGCGGTGTGGATGTCGTCCAGGGAGACACTGCCCTTGCCGATGCCCAGGGTCTCCATCAGCGCGGAACCGCTGGACTCGTGGCACATGTTGGAGCAGTCGGGGAGGTTGTTGGTGCCGTAGGCGCGGGCGAAGAGCTGCAGCAGGAATGCGGCCTCGTTGTTCAGCCGGCCGGAGGTGTAGAAGAGGGCCTCGTCCGGGGAGTCCAGCCGGCGGAGCTCTCCGGCGAGCACGTCGAGCGCCTCGTCCCAGCCGACCGGTTCGTAGTGCCGCGCACCGGGCCGCTTGATCATGGGCTCGGTCAGCCGGCCCTGCTGGTTGAGCCAGTAGTCCGACTTCGCGTCCAGTTCGGCGATCGAGTGCCGGCGGAAGAACTCGGCGGTGACGCGGCGCGAGGTGGCTTCGTCGCTGATGTGCTTGGCGCCGTTCTCGCAGTACTCGTTGCGGTGCCGCTTGCCCGGTGCCGGCTCGGGCCAGGCGCATCCCGGGCAGTCGAATCCCTTGACCTGGTTGATGTTCAGCAGGGTCAGCGCGGTGCGCCGTACGGTCGTCTGCCCCAGCGAGTACTCCAGCGCGTGCGTCACCGCCGGGACACCGGTCGCCCAGCGCTTGGGCGGGGTGACCGACAGATCGTCGACGGGGTCCTCGATGCCGCTCATGGTCCGGTCCGCCTCTTTCTCCGATGGGCACTGCGAGGCAGCATCCGCCTCTTTTCGGAGACACGTCAAAGAGGTGTTCTCGATGGCGTGATAGGCGCCGGTTATCAGACAGGCGGCGCCTGCAGGCAGACGAACGAGGCCTCTTCGACTTCCTCGGACCGCGCACCGACGATGACCCGTACGACGGCATCCCGGACGCCTTGCCCGCGCGCCCCGGCACCCTGACCGGCGCACTCGGGCACGCGCCGGCCGAACCGCTCGTCGCGCTCACCGACCTGCCGCCGTTCGCGACCACCGCGATGGATGGCTGGGCCGTGGCCGGACCCGGCCCCTGGCGGCTCGGCGAGCCCGGGCCGCTCGCGCCGGACTCGGCCGTGCCCATCGCCACCGGTGCCCCGGTGCCGCCCGGCGCGACACCCGGCTGCTGCCGGGGTTCACCGCGGGCCAGCAGGTGACACCGCTGCCGCTCGACGGTACGGCGATGGTGCGCGGCCTGGTCCTGGCGGACGGCCTCGCGGTCGACGTGCTGCGGCTGCCCGGCCGTTGAAACCAGGCATCCCGCCGCACAGCTCCCCGAGCCGCACGGCGCGCCGGACCGGGCGGGGCCGGCGTGATGGGATGGAACACGAGGTGACCGAGGACGACACCGCGGCTGACCGCCTGGACGGAGGCGGCCACCGTGGGGGCCGCACCGAGTCCGGCCGGGCCGCCGTCGACACCGCGGTGGACATGCTGCGACTGCTCGGCCGTTGAAACCAGGCATCCCGCCGTACAGCCCCCTGCGCCGTACGGCGCGCCGGACCGGGCGGAGCCGGCGTGATGGGCGGTCACCGTGGGGGCCGCCACCGTCTTCGCCGGGTCCGGCCGGACCGCTGTCGGCACCGTGGTGCGGGTTCGGCATGTGCGGGACACGCCGGTCGGTGGCCGGGGGAGGTGAGCGCCGAACCGTCCGCCTCCGTCATCGCGGGCGGATCACGTTCGTGGTGCGGGCCGTCGACCGCGAGAGAGGGTTGGTGGCCACGGGCCGGATCGACCGGGCGGTCGTCGACCGGCAGCGGTTCCTCGCGCGCAGGCCGGACGCGGCGGACCGCTGACCGGCAGGCACGTCACACGGGCGTGTGCCCCCGGAGGTACTCGCGCACGGCCGGTGGAAGGGCGGCGCCGGCGGTCTCGGGGATCGGCACCCAGCGCACCTGCTCCGGCGCGAGACCGGCCCCGTCCGACGGGGACTCGCTCAGCAGTTGGCACACCACCGCCGACGCCCCGTCGGCTGCCGCCGAGTGGGGCGGGGTCAGGGGCTCGGTGCCGTCGACGAGGTAACCGGTGAGTTCGTAGACGACGCGGGCCGCGGTGGCCTCGGCCGGCTCGGCCGGTTCGGGGGTACCGGACGGCAGTGCCCAGCCGTGGCCGTCCGCCACGAGCAGCAACCGTCCGTCGTACAGGACGACCGCCTGCACCACGCCCTCGGCGGGCTCCAGTGTCATGACCGACCAACCCCTCCCCGGCGCGCTCGGCCGGTTCTCCTCCCCCTACCCAGGGCAGGCTGGTCATGCACCGACGCCGTACCGCTTCCCGATGTTCCCGGTCGACGGTGACCGGGGTCAGTACAGCACCGGCAGGTCCCCGGGCCGTACCCGCACGGTCACCGGGAGGGTGGCGTCGACCTCGCCGTCCGCGCCATAGGGGACGGGCCGGTTCGCCTCGATGCGCAGTTCCCTGCCGCGCAGCACACGTACCTCCGGACGGTGCACATGTCCGCCCGACTTCAGCTCGTTCATGAGGGCGAAGAACAGCCGGCGCGGTGCCTCCCGGATCATGACCACGTCCAGCAGGCCGTCGTCGACGCGCGCGTCGGGGGCGATGAGCCGACCGGAGCCGTAGTAGGGGGAGTTGGCGGCGACGACGGTGTATCCGCGGTGCGTGTGTTCCTCACCGTCGACGGTGACCCGGTAGTCGGCCGGCCGCCAGGTGGTGACGGCGCGCAGGCCGCCCGCGTAGTAGGAGGCGGAACCGCGCAGCAGCCGGGAGTGGTTGGCGTGCCGGTTGGCCACCGCGTCCACGCCGGCGTAGACACTGCCGAGGACCACGGTGCGCGGGTGGACGGCCGACTCCACCTCGATGGTGTCGACCGGCCGGGGCTCGGCGTGCAGCAGGATCGCGGCGAGTGCGGCAGGGTCGGCGGGCAGGTCCAGGGCGCGGGCGAAGTCGTTGCCGCGTCCCGCGGGCACCAGGCCGAGGACGGTCCCGGTACCGCTCAGCGCGCCGCCGATGCCGCCCGCGATGCCGTCGCCGCCGACCGCCAGGACGATCCGGCCGCGCTCGCCGGCGTGGCGGGCGATGTCCTGGGCGTGGGCGAGGCTGTGGCTGTACTCCGTTTCCAGCTCGGCTCCGGCCTCGCGCAGCAGCCGGGCCAGGTGCAGCAGTGTCGCCGCCCCGGTGGAGCCGCCCGCGGTGGGGTTGACGACGGCGGTGAACTGTCGCATCGGTGTGCCTCCGAAGCAGGCGGATCGGGTGGGACCGGTCCGTGGATCAGTGGGGCGGTGGGTGAGTGGGGCGGTGGGTCAGTCGATGGGGAGCAGGACGCCGGGGTTGAGGACGCCCTCGGGGTCCAGGCGGCGTTTGACGGCGCGCAGGGCGGAGATGCCGAGCGGTCCGGCCTCGCGCTCGTACCAGTCGCGGTGGTCGGTGCCGACGCCGTGGTGGTGGGAGATGGTGCCGCCGGCCGCCAGTACGGCCTCGTTGGCCGCGCGCTTGGCGGGCGTCCAGTGTGCCACCGGGTCCTCGCCCTGGGCGCTGACGACCGTGAAGTACAGCGAGGCGCCGTTCTCGTACACATGGGAGATGTGGCACATCACCAGGGGCGGGGTGCCGGCCTCGGTGAGGGTGTCGGTGAGGGCGGTGCGCACGGCCGTGTACAGGTCGGGGACACGGGACCAGAAGGCGGCGGTCTCCAGGGTCTCGGCGAAGGCGCCGACGTCGAGCAGGGCGTCGCGCAGGTACGGCGCGGAGAAGCGGCCGTGGGCCCAGCGTTCGCCCGGTTCCGCACCGAGGAGGGTGCCGCCGCAGGCGGTGAGGACGGCCGCCGCCTGTTCCCGGCGCTGCGCGGTGTCCTCGGCCGTGCCCTCGTAGCCGGTGATGGCCAGGCAGCCGGCCGCGCTCTGCGACAGGTCGCCGCCGATGGCGTCGGGCTGGGCCAGGCCGATGAGGGTCTCCGTCTCGTCGGACAGCCGGAGCACGGTCGGCCGGGGACCGTCCTGGGCGAGCCTGCGCAGCGCGGCGGAGCCCTCCTCGAAGGAGGCGAACCGCCAGCCCTCGTAGATCCGAACCTGCGGCAGCGGGCGGATCCGCACGGTGACGGAGGTGATGACGCCGAAGGCGCCCTCCGAGCCGAGGACCAGCTGGCGCAGGTCGGGTCCGGCGGCGGAGCGCGGGGCGCGGCCGGTCTCGATGGTGCCCTCGGGGGTGGCGAGGGTCAGGCCGAGGACCATCTCGTCGAAGCGGCCGTATCCGGCGGACGCCTGGCCGCTGGAGCGGGCGGCCGCGAAGCCGCCGATGGTGGCCCACTCGAAGGACTGGGGGAAGTGGCCG
This sequence comes from Streptomyces puniciscabiei, assembly GCF_006715785.1. Classification (NCBI taxonomy): domain Bacteria; kingdom Bacillati; phylum Actinomycetota; class Actinomycetes; order Kitasatosporales; family Streptomycetaceae; genus Streptomyces; species Streptomyces puniciscabiei. The sequence continues at coordinate 203,323 of NZ_VFNX01000004.1, read as the reverse complement.
AGGGTGAATCCCTGTTCGGCGAGCAGGGCCTCGGCCTCGGGGGCACGCAGACCGGGCTGGAGCACGGCGGTACGCGAGACCGGGTCCAGGTCGAGCAGGCCGTTCATGCGGCGCAGGTCCAGCGCGATGAACGCACTGCGCTGGGGGGCGAGTCCGCCGACGACCGAGGTGCCGCCGCCGAAGGGGACGACGGCCAGGCCGTGCGCGGCGCAGGCGCGCAGGACGGCGAGGACCTCGTCGTGGGAGCCGGGCAGCACCACGGCCTGCGGGACGTCCGAGAAGTCCCCGGCGCGGACGCGCAGCAGGTCGGGGGTGGACTTGCCGCGGGTGTGCCGGATGCGGCTCTCGCTGTCGGTGCGGACGTGCTCCGCGGCGCCGACGGCCTCGGTGAGCGACTTGAGCGCGGCGCGGGCGGCTGTGGTGGCGGGCAGGTCGATGTCCTCGAGGGCGAGCGCGGGCGCGGTGCGGGGCTTGACCCCGAGCAGGTCGCGCAGCAGTCCGGTCACCGACTCGGGCAGCGGGGCCGCCTTGGCCGGGTCGCCCCAGCCGTTCCACAGCATGTCCATTGAACGGTCGTCCTCACGGGTCGGTGTGCTCGATGTGCTCGGTGTACTCGGTTGGCGCGACGGCCGACGGGCCGTCTCCGGGGGACGGTGTCTGCTGCGCCCGGCCCCCGGGGCGTTACACTGTGACACATGACGCCTATTCGTCACAACGGTTCGGACAACGATCAGGTGCTCGACGCGGTGCGCGACTGTGTGCTGGCCGTCGGGGTCCGCCGCACCACCCTCGCCGACGTGGCCCGCCGCGCCGGTGTCTCGCGGATGACGCTGTACCGGCGCTGGCCGGATCTGCGGACCCTCGTGGGCGACCTGATGACGCGCGAGTGGATCGACGTGGCCACCCGGGCGATCCCCGAACCCGGCTCCGGTACGGACACCCGCACCCGGATCGTGGACGGACTGGTGGCGGGCGTCGAGGCCTTCCGGGCGCACCCGCTCTTCCGCAAGATCGTCGACGTCGATCCGGAACTGCTGCTCCCCTATGTGCTCGACCGCCGTGGAGCGAGCCAGGAGGCGTTGCTGGCGCTGCTGGCCGACGGGCTGCGCGAGGGCCACGCGGACGGCTCCGTGCGCCCCGGGCATGTCGAACGGCAGGCCCGCGCGCTGCTGTTGACCGTGCAGTCGTTCACCCTGTCCCTGCGCACGATGACCGACGAGGACGATCCGGAGCTCGACTCCGCGGCCTTCCTCGGCGAGTTGCGCACCCTCCTGGAGAGGACCCTCACGCCATGAGCCACACCCGGACCGGCGCCGGCTCGTCCCTGAGCGCCCACCGCCGCAGGCGCGAACTGGCCGAGGCCACCGACGGCAGGGTCGTCGACGTCCTGGTCGTCGGGCTCGGCGCCACCGGGGCCGGAGCCGCCCTGGACGCGGCGGCCCGCGGTCTTGACGTCGCCGCGGTGGACGCCCACGACCTGGCCTTCGGCACCTCCCGCTGGAGCTCGAAGCTCATCCACGGCGGCCTGCGCTATCTGGCCTCCGCGCAGTTCGACGTCGCGCACGAGAGCGCGGTCGAGCGCGGAGTGCTGATGACACGGACCGCCCCGCACCTGGTGGCCGCCCAGCCGTTCGTCCTGCCGCTGACCCCGCTGGTGTCCCGGGCCCAGGCCTCGCTGGCGTGGGCCGGGTTCCGCGCCGGGGACATGCTGCGGCTGGCCGCCCGGACCCCGCGCCAGGTCCTGCCCGGCCCGCGCCGGCTGACGGCGACGGAGTCCCGGCACCTGGCGCCGGCGGTCCGCCCGGCCGGACTGCGCGGCGGACTGCTGTCCTGGGACGGCAAGGTGACCGACGACGCCCGGCTGGTGACCGCCCTGGCCAGAACGGCCGCCGCGCAGGGCGCCCGGGTGCTGACCCGGGTCAGGGTGCTGGAGCTGACCGGCACCGGTGCCCGGATCCGCGACGAACTCACCGGCGAGGAGGGCGAGATCAGGGCCCGCGCGGTCATCAACGCGACCGGGGTGTGGGCGGGCGACCTCGTCGAGGGCATCCGGATCCGGCCCTCCCGCGGCACCCATCTGGTACTGCGCTCGGAACGGCTCGGCACCCTGCCGGCCGGCCTGCACATCCCGATACCCGGTGAGACCAACCGCTTCGTCCTGGTCCTGCCCCAGGGCGACGGCCGGGTGTACGTCGGTCTCACCGACGAGCCGGTCGAGGGCGGGATCCCGGACGTCCCGGACGTGCCCGAGACCGACATCGGTTTCCTGCTGGACGTGCTGGGCTCGGTCCTGGACGCACCGGTGGCCCGGGAGGAGGTCGTCGGCGCCTTCGCCGGTCTGCGCCCCCTGCTGGACACCTCCGGACACGACGGCCGTGACGGCGAACCCGCCCGCACCTCCGACATCTCCCGCCGGCACGCGGTGCTGACGTCCCCCGACGGCATCACGACGATCGTCGGCGGCAAGCTCACCACCTACCGGCGGATGGCCCAGGACGCCGTGGACGCCGCGACCGCCGCGCGGGGACTGACGGCCGCGCCCTCCCCCACCGCCGCGCTGCCCCTGGTCGGCGCCGCCGCCCCCGCCCGGCTGCGCGCCCTGTCCGCGCCCCCGCGCCTGGTCCGCCGCTACGGCACCGAGGCCGAGGCCGTCCACGCCCTCGCGGCCGAGGACCCCGCCCTGGCCGAGCCGGTCCTGCCCGGCCATCCGGTGACCCGCGCGGAACTGCTGTGGGCGGTCCGGCACGAGGGCGCGCTCGACGAGTCGGACCTCCTGGACCGCCGTACCCGCATCGGCCTGGTCCCTCAGGACCGCGCCGAGGTGCTCCCGGTGGCGCGGGAGGTGCTGGCGGAGGCCGAGAGCGTACGCCCCTGACGGCTCGCGTCCTGCTGTGCCGGAGCGCGCGCGTACACCCGTCAACGTCCCGGTAGGGCACGGTAGTTGCCGACGTAGGCGACGGCGTGCGGACCTGAGGCACGGGTGGCCGCCCGGAGGCAGTGACGGCGTCACAGCAGGCGGCGGATGTCGCCGCGGATGCGGTAGAAACCGCCGGCCGCCGGGTGCAGGGCGTCCACCACATAGCGGGCGCCCGGCTCACGTATCGCGCGCGGGAACTGGACGTTCCAGGAGGCGTCGTAGCCCTCGGACACCACGTGCACCCGCAGCCGGCCGCCGTCCCGCACGCATTCGACCACCACGGCTCCGGCAGGAGCCTGCGCGACGGTGGACACCGCGGCCGCGGCGGTGGCGGGCTGGTAGGTCGGCAGGGCCGCGGCGAGCTTGACGTCCCGCGCCACCGGCACCGTGCCCTGCTCGGCCGCGGCGATGGCCGTCTCGCTCGCGTCGACGCACACCAGCGAGCCGTCGGTGGTCACCAGGTACAGCCGCTCGCCGCGGTACTGCATCGACAGCGCCGAGCCGCCGCCCGTGCCCAGCTTCCACAGGCGCGTGCCCTGCTGGTCGAAGCAGTAGACGGAGGACGCGGCGTCCCCGGCGAAGACGAACCGACCGCCCGGGGAGGTGGCACATGAGTAGACCGCGCTGTCACAGGCGTACGTCGCCTCGATGGCGCCGGTCGCCTTCGACAGCCGCTGGACCACGCGGTGGCCCGTGCCCGCGTAGACGGCGTCGTCCTCCTGCCAGCCGAACAGCACGCTGCCCTTGGTGGCCGTGTGCCACAACTCGCCGCTGCCGTCGGGCGCGTAGGCGGTGACGCCACGGTGGTGGCCGTGGTAGACGGCGCGGTCGTCGGCGCGCACCATCCAGGCGTGTCCGCCCTGGCTGCGGCGGGCCCACTGGTGTTCGTCCTCGTGGTCGATGACGGTCAGCCGGCCGTCGCGGTCGGACACGTTCAGGATGCCCTCGTGGATGTCCAGCCAGAAGATGTCGACGTCGGCGGCGATGTCGTACGCGGCGAAGGGCAGCTTGGAGGAGAGGTCGTAGACCTTGCCGTCGTCGCAGCCCGCGTAGATCCAGAAGTCGTCGGCGACCAGGCACTTCACCCCGTCCGGCAGACCGAACCGGGCGAGGACGGCGCCGTCGTGGCCGAGGGTGTAGACGTCACCCGCCTGGTTGCCGACCCAGCAGTGTGTGTCGTCGACATGGATGCCGAAGGCGGCGGAACCGGTGCGGAACCGCCACAGCACCGGAGCCACCGCCCGCGCGGTGGACGGGGCCGAGCTGACCTGACGCCGGGTCACCGGGCGCGGGGCGCGCTGCCCCTGGACCGCCGGGGCGTATCCCTTGCGGACCTTCTCCCCCACCTTCCTGGCGGCGGCCGCCCTTGCCTACTCCGCGGTCGGGAAGGTCGTCGTCTGGATCTGACCGGTGGCGCCGATCCTGCCGTACCGCACCGTCACCACCGAGCCGTCGACGGTCACTTCGTAGAACTTGTGGGCGCCGCCGCTCTCCTGCGACAGCTCCAGATACGTCGTCGTAGCCGCGGACGCCGTGGTCATGGCACACCCCTCCCCCAGGACGGACCCGCGGCCGTTCCCGCGGGTCCTCACTGATCAAACCGTAAGGGCGACCACTGACAACGGCCCGAGCCCGCGGTGCGGCGCCGGTTCACCGCCCGCGCAGAATCCGAGGAGCACCATGCGCCGCAACTCCGGTCATCCGGCGATGAGTTCGGCGAACCTCCCGGCGTCGATGTTGCCGCCGGAGGCGATGACACCGATGCGGGGCGGGAGCTTGTCGACGCGGCCGGCCAGGAGTGCGGCGAGGCCGGTGGCTCCGCTGGGTTCGAGGACGATCTTCAGGCGTTCGAAGGCGAAGCGCATGGCGGTGACGATCTCCGCGTCGCTGACCAGGGCGATGTCGTCGACCAGGCGGCGGTTGATCTCGAAGGTGATCTCGCCGGGCGTGGGCAGCGCCTGTCCGTCGGCGATGGTCCGGGGCACGGGCAGGGTGACGCGGGCGCCGCTCTCCAGGGACCGCTTGGTGTCGTCGCCCTCCTCAGGCTCCACGCCGACGACCCGGATGCCGGGGTGCAGGGCCTTGGCGGCGGTGGCGCTGCCGGCGATCAGGCCGCCGCCGCCGACCGGCACGAGCAGGGCGTCGAGCGGGCCCGTCTCGTCGAGGAGTTCCAGGGTGGCGGTGCCCTGTCCGGCGATGACGTGGGGATGGTCGTAGGGCGGGATGAGGGCCAGGCCGCGGTCCTCGGCCAGCGCCGTACCGAGCGCGGTGCGGTCCTCGGTGTAGCGGTCGTACGTGATGATCTCGGCGCCGTATCCGGCGGTCGCCTGGCGCTTGACGTGTGGGGCGTCCTCGGGCATCAGGATGACCGCGCTGGTGCCGAGTTCGCGCGCGGCCAGGGCGGTGGCCTGGGCGTGGTTGCCGGAGGAGTAGGCGGCGATGCCCTTGGCCAGCTGGTCCGGGGAGAGCTGGGCGGCCGCGTTGTAGGCGCCGCGGAACTTGAAGGCGCCGACGCGCTGGAAGTTCTCGCACTTGATGAACACCTCGGCGCCGACGAGGGCGTTCAGGGTGCGCGAGGTGAGAACCGGGGTGCGGTGGGCGATGCCTTCGAGGCGTGCGGCGGCCGCACGGACGTCGTCGAACGTTACGGGGGACGCTGCGGCCATGACCGTCTCCTCATTGGACTGATTTTCCAACCTTGGACAAGGACTCTAGATACGGTGACGCCCGTCTGTCCAGGAAAGGACAGACGGGCGTACGGCGAGAGCCCGGCGCGCGGTGGGGCTCAGTGACCGGCGATCCCCCTGGGCGTGTACGGCTCTTCGAGTTCCCGGATCTCGTCGTCGGTGAGCCGGAGGTCGAGCGCGGCGAGCGCGTCCGGGACGTGGTGGGGCTTGGTGGCACCGACGATGGGGGCGGTGACACCCGGGCGGGAGGCGACCCAGGCCAGGGCCACCTGGGCCCGCGGGACGCCACGCCGTTCGGCGATCGCGGCGACGGCGTCGACGATCCGCTTGTCGTCCGGCTGGTACAGGGTGCGGCCGTAGGCATCCGTCTCGCCGCGGACACTGGTGGCGTCCCAGTCCCGGGTGAGCCGGCCACGGGCCAGCGGGCTCCACGGGATCACGCCGACGCCCTGGTCGGCGCAGAGCGGCAGCATCTCGCGCTCCTCCTCCCGGTACAGGAGGTTGTAGTGGTTCTGCATGCTGATGAACTTCGTCCAGCCGTGCCGCTCGGCGGTGTGCTGCAGCGTGGCGAACTGCCAGGCATACATCGAACTCGCCCCGATGTACCGGGCCTTGCCCGCCCTGACCACGTCGTGCAGCGCCTCCATCGTCTCCTCGACCGGGGTGTGCGGGTCGAAGCGGTGGATCTGGTAGAGGTCCACGTAGTCGGTGCCGAGCCGGCGCAGGCTCTGGTCGATCTCGGTCATGATCGCCTTGCGGGACAGGCCGGACCGGTTGGGACGGTCGCTGCGCGCCGCGCCGTTCTCGACCGCGAAGTAGACCTTGGTGGCGATCACGACGTCCTCGCGCCGGGTCAGCTCGCCGAGCGCCCGGCCGACGATCTCCTCGCTGGTGCCGGCGGAGTAGCTGTTGGCGGTGTCGAAGAACGTGATCCCCGCGTCCAGGGCCTGGCGGACGAGCGGGCGGGCGGCCTCCTCGTCCAGGGTCCAGGGATGCGGCCCCCGGTCGGGAACGCCGTAGCTCATGCAGCCCAGCGCCAGCCGGGAGACCTCCAGGCCGCTCGTGCCGAGCTTGACGTACTCCATCGTTCGGTTCCCCTCGTCGGTGGGGTCCCGCCGGGGTGCCACACGGCGCGGGTCCGGGTACCGGGCGGGACTTCTCCGTCAGCGTGATCATGATCGTATAGGGCGCGGTCCGGCCCTGCACGCGCTACCGGTCCTTGGCCAGGGCGACGAGTTCGGCGAAGAGGCCGTCGGCGTGCACGAGGTCGTCGTAGCCGCCCTGCTCCACGACGCGGCCGTCACGCAGGACGACGATCCGGTCCGCGAGGCGGGTGTTCTCCAGCTGGTGGGTGACCACGATGGTGATACGGCGCGCAGCGATGCGTTTGATCTCCAGGAAGATCTGGTGCTCGCCGCGCGGATCCATCTGTGACGTCGGCTCGTCCAGGATGAGCAGCGGGGTACGGCGGTACAGCGCGCGCCCGCAGGCCAGGCGCTGCCACTGCCCCCCGGACAGTTCGGCGCCGCCGAAGATCTCGCGTGCGAGCAGGGTGTCGAGACCGTGCGGGAGCCGCTCGACCGCCTCGCGCATGCCGACCGCGTCGACGGCCTCCCACACCGGACCGTCGTCATGGGTGCGCGGCTGACCGAGTGTGATGTTCTCCCTGGCGCGCAGCGGCCAGCAGGCGAAGTTCTGCGGGACGAGTGCGGTCCGGCGCCAGACGGAGTCGGGCCGGGCGCGCGCGAGGTCGACACCGTCCCACAGGACCCGGCCCTTGTCCGGCAGCAGGATGCCGGTGATGAGCTTGGTCAGCGTGGACTTGCCGGAGCCGTTCTCGCCCACGATCGCGAGGATCTCGCCGCGCCGCAGGGTGAGGGAGACACCGTCCACGGCGGGCTCGTCCTTGCCGGGGTAGTGGTGGACGACCTCCTCGAGCCGGATCTCCTCGACCTCGTCCGGGATCGTCGACTCACCCCGCCTCGGGGCCCGTTCGGCCGCCATGTCGAGGAACGAGCGCATGTCGGCGAGGTAGAGGGAAGTGTGGAACATCGCGGCGCCGTAGGTCACGAACTGGGACAGCGCGGCGAGCGTGGTCTGCACGGCCACCACCGCCGTCGCGGCGACGGGCAGGGCGACCCGCCCGGTCATGGCGAGCCAGGCGAGGGCGGCCCAGGTGAGGAGCAGGAAGGCACCGCCGAGGGCGGAGGTCGCCAGCACGATGCGGAGCATGCGGGGCGCGGCGGTCAGGGTGCGCCGGTCGATGCGCTCGGACAGCGCGCGGTACCAGTGGACGAGGTAGTCGGTCATGCCGTTGGCGCGGACCTCGTCGCCGTGCCGCGAGTAGGTGGCCCACCAGCGCATCATGCCGCGTACGTTGCGGTCGCCGACGTTGGCGTAGTGGGTCTCGTAGTCGACGCGGGCGGAGAGCACGGCGCCCACGCCCGCGGGCAGGACGGCCAGCAGCAACAGCGGGAGCATCAGCCAGTGCAGTGCCGTGATGACCCCGCCGGCGGCGATCATGCGGATGAGTGAGGCCAGGAACTGCTGCGCGTCCTTGACCATCGTGGTGGTGCGGGTGACGCCGACCTCGGCGGCCTCCTGGCGGTCGGCGAAGCCGTCCTCGTCGCAGGCGGAGGCCTCCACCCGGCAGACGGCGGAGACGAGCGCGACGTCGGCCTCGGTCACCAGGCGCGGGGTGATCCGCCCGTCGGCGTAGGAGGCCAGGGCCCGGCTGATGCGGCCGACCGCCGCCGCCGCGGTGACGACCGCGAGCGCGGGCAGGGCTCCGTGCAGACGTGCTGACACGGGGCCCGTGCCGAGGATGTGGCGCATGGCCTGTGCGGTGCAGCCGAGGACCACGGCGGCCGCCACGCCGGTGAGGAACTGGCAGACGAGGAGCAGCACGACCCCGGAGCGGTCGACGGACCAGGCCATGCCGGCGGTGCTGCGCAGCACCGCCGGCAGCCGCCCGCACATGGCGCGGAAACTGGCTTCTTCCAGCGGGTTCTTCCCGAACTTGCCGCCGTAGGTGATGGTGGCCGGTGGCGGAGGGGGCGGCGGGAAGTCTTCTGTCGAGGCGTCGGTCACGGTCACCTGCGTCCCTCCTTCGGGTCGGCACCGCACCTGGACGGTCCGGTGGTGCCCGACTCAACGAGGGCGCGGGCGATTCGAACGCACGTGTTTCCGGACGAAGCGCGGCCCCGGGATTCCGGGGCGTCGAACGCGCGGTCGCAGTGCCGCAAGGCCTTCGCGGCGGCGGTGCGTGGCCGAAACGCCGGTGCTCGCGACGGCTGTGACCAGTGGGATTCCACTGGCCGGCCGCCGGCGGACGCCTACGCGGTCAGCTGCGGATACAGCGCCGCCAGGTCCCCCGACAGCCCCGCCTTCACACCCCGGGTGATGTCGTCCGCCAGCACCTCGTACGCCCCGGCCTCGATGCCGTCCAACGCCAGGGCGGCGATGTCGCCCGGGGCGGACTTGGGCGCGTCGACGTTCGTGGTCATGTCGGTGTCGATGTAACCGACGTGCAGTCCGGTGACCCCGATGCCACGTGAGCGCAGTTCGAGGCGCAGGGAGTTGGTCTGGGACCACAGAGCGGCCTTGGTGGCGCTGTAGGAGCCCGCGACGCCGAGCCAGGAGAGCACGGAGTGGACGTTGAGGAGGTGTCCGCCGCCGTTGCGCTCGATGACGGGGACGAAGGCCCGGGTGACCAGCAGCGGCCCATAGAAGTTGATCTCGAATTCGCGGCGTACGTCGTCGACGGGCGCCTCGAGGAAGGAGGTCGCCCCGACCGAGACACCCGCGTTGTTGATCAGGATCGTGACGTCGTCGGCCCGTGCCGCGGCGGCCTCGACGGATGCGGGGTCGGTGACCTCCAGCGCGAGGGGCACGGCGTCGGGATGGGTCACGGTGCGCGGGTCGCGGGCCGTGGCGTACACCTTGGCGGCGCCGCGCGTGTACAGCTCCTCCACCAGCGCCCTGCCCAGGCCACGGCTGCCGCCGGTGACCAGTACGGCAGCGTCCTTGATCGAAGTCATAGTGATCTCCTCGACTGGGAAACCGATCGGTTTCCATCACAGTAAACCGATCGGTTTCCCACTTCAACCGCACCGACCGAGCCCGAGGCGCCCAGCACGGAACGAGTTGGAAATTCCAACCTAGCTGGAAGGGGCAGCATGGCCGAGCGCCCCGGTCAGCGGGCGAGGCCTGCCAGGTGGGCGCGGCCTGCCCGGTGGGCGCGTCGGCAAGGACGGCTCGTTCGACGCCCTGGCCTGCACGACTCACAACTACCGGGATTTCATGAGCGGGTTCACCGACGGAGCGCGGACTCCTCCGGCACGCAGTGAGCCCCAGCGGCAAGCCCCAGCCTCGCTGGGCCGGAACGGCATTGAGGGGCCGGAGGAGCGGGAGGAGCGGGAGGAGCGGGGAACGACCCGAGCGCATGGATTCACCGTTCCCCGCCCCCGGCGCGTCGGCCCGCCTCGTCACGGACACGGAGGGACGACCCGCGACCGGTCCGACGAAGCTTCGACTCACCGATCTTGTTCCGACCATCCGCCACCGACGACCCGCAGGCCAGCCGAACGAGCCGCCCGGGTGACGTCCGCCCGGTGCGCGGGGGTGGGACGGCACGGGAGAAACGCTCGGCGCAGGGGGTGAACCGGCCGAGAGACGCGTGCGCAGGGCTACGGGCAGGCCCGGCCGAATCCGACACGCCCCAGGGACGGAGCAGGCCTGGCTGAGCGGGACGCCCGGTCCACACGGGCGATCCCGGGCGGTGAAGCGCCCCGCTCATGACGCTAAGTCAGCTAAGTCCAGCCGGGCGATGCCTACCCGTTGCGAGGTGCCCGGCCCACGACCACCGAAGGGTGGGAGGCCCTGGCACGCGTGTCCGAGGGGACCCTGACTGCCCGCCGTGCCCCGGGGTCACCCCCTCACCTCTCGCAACCGACGCGATGTGGCCGTCGTCGGCGAGGGGCACTCTGCGTCCGCTGCCCGGTGCCGGCTCATTGACCGGGCTGCTCGCCGAGAGCGGCGGCCCGCCCGATCTGCTCGCGGCGCTCGGGGTCGCGCCCGGTCCGCATGTCTCCGAGATACGGCTGCTGCCGCCGCTGCAGCCGCCCATGCGGGACTTCACCAACCCCTACGCGGCGTACGGCCCCACGACGACATCCCGGTGCCGCCCGGCTCGAAGGTGCTGGACTTCGAGCTGGAGGTCGTCGCGATGATCGGACGGGCGGGCCGCCCGCGATCTGCCGTCCGACGAGATGACGGTGGTTCTCGGCCCGTGCAAGGGCAAGGACACCGCCACCACGCTCGGCCCCTTTCTGGTCACCGCCGACGAACTGGAGCCGTACCGCGACCGGGACGGCTTCCCGCGGCTGGCCCTGACCGCCGACGTCAACGGCGAGGTCGTCGGCCGGGAGACCTGCTCTCTCCCATGAGCTGGACCTTCGAGGAGATGCTCGCCTACGCCGCGCGCGGCACGGGCAACGGCCAGGTGTCCAACACGGTGGTGGCCGGCCCCGATCCGGTGCCGCTGCCTTCCACCGAGCACCGCGCCACACGATCCTGAACTCCGGGAACTCCCCGCGCGCACCCGGTAGTTGATATGGGAAGCTTTGGCCAACCGTTTGCGGGACCGAGGCCGTGACGGCCGGGAGAGGAGCACAGCGTGACTCAGGACGGCGGCCGGGCCGTGCACATCGACACCAGCAAGCCGCATCCCGCACGGATCTACGACTACCTCCTGGGCGGCAAGGACAACTACGAGGTGGACCAGCTCGCGGGCGAGCAGCTGGCCGCGGCGGCGCCGGAGGTGTGGATCTCCGTGCGGGCCAACCGCGCCTTCCTGCACCGGGCGGTCCGGCATGTCATCGGCAGCGGCGTCCGGCAGATCCTCGACATCGGCACCGGGCTGCCCACCTCGCCGAACGTGCACGAGGTCGCCCAGGAGGTGGCCGCGGACACGCGCGTCGCCTATGTCGACAACGACCCGATCGTGAAGGCGCACGGCGACGCGCTGCTCAGCCGGGCCGGCACGACCAGCATCGTGCTCGCCGACCTGCGCGATCCGCAGTCCGTCGTCGATCACCCCGAGATCCGCCGGGTCATCGACTTCAACCGGCCGGTAGCCCTGTGCCTCGTCGCCGTTCTCCATTTCCTCCGCGACGCGGAAGAGCCCGAGCGGATCGTGGCCACCCTGCGTGACGCGCTCCCGGCCGGGAGTTTCCTGGTGCTCTCGCACGCGACGGGTGACTTCGCCGACGACCGCAGCGAGGCCGAGGCCGTGTACAACAGCGCGACCGCGACCATGAATCTGCGCTCCCGCGACCGGGTCGAGCGATTCTTCGACGGCTTCGAACTGGTCGAGCCCGGCCTGACCCAGGTTCCGTTCTGGCGCCCGGACACCACACCGCCGCCCGGCTCCGAAGCGATCGGCTTCTACGGAGGCGTGGCCCGCAAGAGCGCCTGAAGTCGGGAACTGCCGGTTCCACCCCCTTGACCGACCCCCCGTCGGCGGCTCCATACTGGCGGCCAAATCGATTTGGCCGCATCGATTTGGTCGCCGTCCACGACCGGATCGTCGAGGCCTGAACCGAGCGAGCCGAACGGAGCCCGCACGTGTCCAGACCCGTACATCCCGTCGACGAGTCCCGCCCCCTCGGGCGGATCCTGCTCTTCGGCGTCCAGCACGTCCTCGTCATGGCGGCGACCCCGATCTCCGCGATCTTCCTGATGAGCGCCACCCTCCGGCTGAGCCCCGACATCACCGCCGACCTGCTCTCGGCGGCCCTGCTGCTGTCGGGGATCGGCTCACTCGTCCAGTCCCTCGGCCCCTGGAAGTTCGGGCCGCGGCTGCCGTTCGTGATGCTCCCGGGCGGTGCGCCGCTGATCCTTTTCCTGTCGATCGCGCAGGCGCACGGGCTGCGCACGGCGACCGGTGCGGTGCTGCTCACCGCTGCCTTCACCTTCCTGGTGCTGCCGCTGTTCGCACGGTTGCTGCGGTTCTTCCCGCCGCTGGTCATCGGCACGATGATCGTGATCGTCGGGGTCAACCTGGTGAAGGTCGGCGCACTCCTGGTCACCGGGCAGCCCGGCACGCCCGGCTTCGCGGATCCGCCCCGGCTGGGGCTCGCCTCCGCCACCATCGCCCTGATCGTCGGCTTCACCCGGCTGCTGCGCGGTGTCCTGCGGCAACTCGCCGTCCTGCTCGGCCTCGCGGCCGGCACCGCCCTCGCCGTAGCCCTCGGCCAGGTCCACCCGGGTTCCGCGCTCTCCGGTCACCTGGTCGGCATGCCCAGGCCGTTGCCGTTCGGAGCACCCGTGTTCGACCTGCTGGCCGCGCTGCCGCTGATGCTGTACAGCCTGGCGTCCATGGCGGAGGCGACCGGGCAGACCGTCATCAACGCCGAGGCGGTCGGCAAGGACATCGACGTCCGCACCGACGTGCCGCGCACGGTGCGCGGGGACGCTCTGACCTCGCTGCTCGGCGGCTGCTTCGGGCTGCCGCTGATGGTGACCAGCGGGGAGAACATCGGCATCGTGCGGGTCACCGGAGTGCGCAGCCGGTACGTCACGGCCGCCGCGGGCGTCGTCCTCGTCGTCCTCGGTTTTGTGACCCCCGTCGCGCGGGCGATCAGTGCGATGCCGCCGGCCGTGGTCGGGAGCGCCGCAATGGTCGTCTTCGCCGTGATCACCGTCCTCGGTGTGCAGATGCTCGGCCGCGCCCGGCTGGAGGACCACACGGCCACGATGACCTGCGCGGTCGCGCTCGCGCTGGGGCTGCTGCCGATCCTGGTCCCCGGTGTGTACGCCGGGTTCCCGTCCGACGTGCGGATCCTGCTGGAGAGCGGGGTCGCCGTGGGCGCCCTCGTCGCCGCCGTCCTCAACGTCGTCTTCCACCACCTGGGGCGGCGTGCGGCGGACACCGGTGCCGCCGCGCCGGCCGAGGCGCCGGACCCGGCGGCCCGTGCCTGAACTCCCGCACCGCCACCCCTCGAACAACGGAGAAGCATGACCGACCTGACCCCCGACCGGCTCCGCGACGACGCCCTGCTGCTGGTCCCCGACGTGACGCTGACCCCCGACGGCCCGCTGGAGCTGCACGCGGTGGTGGTGCGGGACGGCGTGTTCGACGACGTCGGCCCGGTCGAGCGGCTCGTCCGGACCCACCCCTCGCTGAGCCCGCTCCGGCTGCCCGGGCACGCGCTGACGCCGGGCTTCGTGGACGCCCACCACCATCTGACGCAGAGCTTCGGCGGCGCCCTGGCCTTCGGGGAGCCGTCGGAGATCTTCCGCCGGGTGTGGGTGCCGCTGGAGCGGGCCCTGGACGAGGAGTCGGCCTACGTCGCCGCGAAACTGGCCGCGCTGGAGTCCCTGCGGGGCGGCTTCACGACGGTCGCCGAGTCGGGGACCCGGGCCCCGGTGGACGTGGACGTGGTGGCCTCGGCCGCGCGGGACGCGGGGATCCGCTGTGTGCTGGGGCTCGTCTGCAACGACGTCCCGGACGGCACCGCGGCGGACTCGGACCCGCAGGCCGTGCTCGCCGCCGCCGAGAAGCACCTGGCGCGCTACGACGGTGACGACCTGGTCCGTCCCGCGCTCGCCGTGTCCGTGCCGGAGGCCGCGACCGCGCAGACGCTGGCCGCGACGGCGCGGCTCGCCGCCGACGCGGGCGCCGTCGTACAGATCCATGTGAACGAACACCTCGTCGCCGTCGAACGCTCGCTGGTCCGGCACGGGCTGCGGCCCCTGGAGTATCTGCACCATGTGGGCGCCGTGGGCCCGCAGCTGCTGGCCGCGCACGCGACGCTGCTCACCCCGGCCGAGGTCACGCTGCTCGCCGACAGCGGCGCCGCGGTGAGCTACAACCCGGTCGCCAGCGCGTGGAAGGGCAACGCCGTCGCCCCGGCGACCGTCTTCGCCGAGCGCGGCATCCGGTTCGGTCTCGGCACCGACGGAACCCGCGGGGACGGCTTCCGGCTCACCGGCGCGGCGGAGTTCGCCCAGCGGCTCACCTACGGCCTGGCCAGCGGGGACTCCTCCTGCGGCGCCGGCTGGACGTGGTGGGAGCGGGCCACCGCGGGCGGCGCGGACGCGGTCGGACTCGGCCGGCGCACGGGACGGGTGGTGCCCGGCGCCGCCGCGGACTTCCTCCTGGTCGACCTCGACCGGCCGGAGATGCAACCGTCCTGGGACCTGCCGTGGGAGCTGGTCCGGCGTGGCAACCGGGACCAGCTCACCGCCGTGTTCGTCGCCGGCCGCCTGCGCCTGTGGCGCGGCTGGCCGCCGGACTGGGACGGACCGGCCCTGGTCCGCCGGGCCGCCGAACTGGCCCCCGACGTGGTACGGCGCGCCGGGGTGACACGGGCCCATCCGACGTCGGTGACGGCACGGCGCCGGACGGCGGCGCACCCCGAGGTACCGGCCGGCGACATGTCCTGTCCCGGGGAGCGGCGATGAGCGGCGGCACGCTCGCGGTGCTGGCGTTGACCGTCGCGGCGGCCGCGTTCGTCCAGGGGGCCAGCGGGCTCGGCTTCGCGCTGATCGTGGCGCCGGTCGCGGGGCTGCTCGATCCGGGGCTGCTGCCGGTGTTCGTGCTGACCGCGATGATCCCGCTCAACCTGTACGTGGCCTGGCGCGAACGGCGCAGCCTCGATCTGCGCGGCGCCGGGTGGATCACGGCGGCGCGGCTCACGGCGACACCGGCGGGGCTGGCGCTGCTGTGGGCGATCCCCGAGGGCGCTCTCGGAGCCGTCGTCGGCGCGGCGACGGTGCTGGCGGCCGTGGTGAGCCTCGTCGTGCCGTCGTTCGTGCCCGGGCGCGGTGCCTACCTGGGCGCCGGCGTCGTCACCGGCCTGACCGAGACCGCGACCGGCGTGGGCGGCCCGCCCCTCGCGCTCGTCTACCAGCACCGGCCGCCCGGCGAGCTGCGGGCCACGGTCGCCGCCTGCTTTCTGGTGGGCGAAGTCGCCTCGCTGGCCCTGCTGTTCGTCACCGGGCGCGGTCGTCCGGCGGACATGGGCTGGGCGCTCCTGCTGCTGCCCGCGCTCGCGGCGGGAGCCTGGCTCAGCCGCCTCGTGCACCGGCGCCTGGATGCGCGGAAGATGCGGGCCTTCGTCCTTGTCTTCGCCCTGGTGTCGGGCGTGGTTCTGATGGCCGGGACGTGATCCCGCGGGCCGCTAGGTTGCCGGGGCCCCGTCGCCCGGGCCCGGTGCACGGCGCAGGGAGGAGGCTCGCGGGACGAGCCGGGGCGCGGCGGCCGGTACCTCGCGCCCGGTGTCCGCCGGCCCGGTGTCCGCCGACCCGGCCGCCCCGCCTGTTTCCGGGCGCGCGCCCAGCCGGGCGAGGAGCAGCTCCACCGCGTCCGCGGCGGCCCGGTCCAGGCCCAAGTCGACCGCGGTGAGCGGGGGTTCGCAGGTGCGGGCGCGCAGCCCGTCGTACCGGGTGACGACCATGACGTCCTCGGGGACACGGCGGCCCGCGTCCCGCAGCGCCCGTACGGCGCCGACCGCGAAGGCGTCGACGAGCACGCACAGCGCGTCGATGCCGGGGTGCTCCGCGAGCAGCGCGGCACACCGGTCGTACCCCGCCTGCTCGCCGCCGTCCTCCGGGGCGGTGGCGACGATGGGCGGCCGGCCGTGGGCGGCGGCGATCCGTTCGTAGGCGGCGCGGGCGTCGACCGCCGAGTGCCGGGTGCCCGCGCCGACGATGAGCGCCGGGCTGCGGGCGCCCTGGTCGCGCAGGTGGTCCAGGAGCAGTTCGACCACCCTGCCGCCGTGCAGGTCCACGTAGGGAGCGTCGTCGTCCGGTGCGGTGGGCCGGCCCAGCGCGACGTACGGCAGGCCGCGCTCGCGCAGTTGGGCCACGGCGGCGTCGTCCGCCTCGGGTTCGACCACGATGGCGCCGTCGATGTCGACGGAGTAGAGCGCGGATCCCGACTGCACCGGGGGGATCAGCACGAGGGCGTAGCCGTGGACGAGGGCCCGCTCGGCCGCGGCGGCGGCCACCTCCATGTAGAAGCCGAGCCGCGAGGGACCGCCGGCCACCGCGAACGGCATCGAGGACGCCAGCGCGATGGCCTTCGCCTGGCCCCGGCGCAACCGCTGGGCGCGCAGGTTGGGCCGGTACCCCAGTTCGGCGGCGATCTTCTTGATGCGTTCGCGGGTGCGCGGGTCGACCTTGCCGATGCCGTTGAGGGCGTGGGACACCGTGGTCCGCGACACCGACGCCGCCGCGGCGACGTCGGCGATCGTGGGCCGGCGAGCGCCGGGCGAGGTGGTCATGGGCCCATCTTCGCAACCTGCGCCTGCCCGGGGCCACCGCCCCCTGCCCGTGCGGTGCGGCACTCCGGCCGGACGGCGCCACCACGCGCTGTGCACACCCCGGTACGGACGCACCGGCCGGGGCCCTGAGCGCGGCTCACCCCGGGTGGCGCCGGCCAGGGCTGCCGGCCGCGCCTGGTGTGGCTCGTGCGTTGGTGCGACGCTGGTGGGGAGGGCTGCGACGAGGGGCATCCTGGAGGGCCGATGGGACGTGACGTCCCGGCGCTCGTCTTCACCCGCGAGGACCGCCGCCGGTACCGGATCAAGATGCACGCGTGCCTGGACGCGCTGGCGCAGATGCTTCGCGAGTCGCGGTTCGAGTCCGAGCGGCCGCAGGTCGGTCTGGAGATCGAGCTGAACCTGGTCGGCGACGACGCCGAGCCGGCGATGCGCAACACCGATGTGCTGAAGGCGATCTCCGA
Organism: Streptomyces puniciscabiei; assembly: GCF_006715785.1. Lineage (NCBI taxonomy): Bacteria > Bacillati > Actinomycetota > Actinomycetes > Kitasatosporales > Streptomycetaceae > Streptomyces > Streptomyces puniciscabiei. Next base: position 185,967 of record NZ_VFNX01000004.1, on the reverse strand, counting down.
CCCCGCCTGGTCCACCGAGCTGGGCCGCTTCAACCTGGAGATCAACGTCCCGCCCCGGCGGCTGACGGCGGGCGGTCCCGACGCGTGGGAGTCGGAGATCCGCGCAGCGCTGAACCACGCGGACGAGCGGGCCAGGTCGACCGGCACGCGGCTGATCATGATCGGAATCCTGCCCACCCTGCGCCAGGAGGACATCGGCGAGGAGACCCTGTCGGAGAACCCGCGCTACCAGCTGCTCAACGACCAGATCTTCGCCGCCCGCGGCGAGGACCTGCGCATCGAGGTGGACGGTGTGGACCGGCTGCGCACCTACGCGGACACCATCACCCCGGAGGCGGCGTGCACGAGCACGCAGTTCCATCTCCAGGTCTCCCCCGAGGAGTTCGCACCCTACTGGAACGCGGCGCAGTCCATCGCCGGGGTCCAGGTCGCACTGGCGGCGAACTCGCCGTTCCTGTTCGGCAAGGAGCTGTGGCACGAGACCCGTATCCCACTGTTCGAACAGGCCACGGACACCCGCCCGGAGGAGATCAAGGTGCAGGGCGTACGGCCCCGGGTGTGGTTCGGGGAACGGTGGATCAACAGCGTCTTCGACCTCTTCGAGGAGAACCTGCGCTACTTCCCCGCACTCCTCCCGCTGTGCGAGGAGCAGGACCCGGCGGAGACCCTGGACCGCGGTGACATCCCGGAACTCGGCGAACTGACCCTGCACAACGGCACGATCTACCGCTGGAACCGCCCGGTGTACGCCGTCTCCCACGACGTCCCGCACATCCGGGTGGAGAACCGTGTGCTGCCCGCCGGACCGACCGTCGCCGACACCCTCGCCAACGGCGCCTTCTACTACGGCCTCACCCGGGCCCTGGTGGAGGAGGACCGGCCGGTGTGGTCACGGATGTCGTTCGCGGCCGCCGAGGACAATCTGCACACCGCCGCCCGGCGCGGCATCGACGCCCTGCTGTACTGGCCCGGGATGGGCGAGGTGCCGGTGCCGGAACTGGTCCTGCGCCGGCTGCTGCCGCTCGCGCACCGTGGCCTCGAGCACTCCGGCATGGACGACGCGTGGCGCGAGCCGTTGCTCGGCATCATCGAGCAGCGTTGTGTGACGGCACGCAACGGCGCCGTGTGGCAGAAGGAGATGTTCCACCACCTCGACGCCACCACGCGCGCCGGCCGCCATGAGGCCCTGCGGCAGATGACCCAGCTGTACATCGACTACATGCACCTCAACGCCCCCGCCCACACCTGGCCGGTGGACTGAGGCCGGATCGGCAGCGCCCGCCGAGCAGGGTGCGCTCCGGGTGGGGTCGGCCGGGTCGTTGCGGGCGTTTCGCGTACGCGGTGTGCGGCGTGTCGGTCAGCCGCTCGGCGATCGGGACACCGAGGCTGTCGGAACCGCAGCCGTGACTCGCCAGTCAATGACGGGCCCCTTGAGCCGCTCGGTACGGCTCGGCGCGAGCACGGTGTTCAACGCCCGGTCGCGTTCGGCCAGTTCGGCGGTGTGCGCCGCGTCCTCGCGCGATGAACTTCTGGCCGACGGCGTCCAGTTCGGGGCTCGGGGCTTCCGTGCGCGCGGCGGGCAGGGCGTTCAGGCGGCGCTGCTTGCTGTGCCCCACCGAGCTGTCCGCGGCGAGCAGCGCGTGATCCCGGTCGTGCACGGTCCGTACGGTGAGCACCGAGCCGTCCGGCGCCGCACAGGTGCCCGGACCGGTCTGCCGAGAGGTGTCACCCTCCGGTGTCGCGTGATGGACCGGGGCCCTGACCCTCTCGCGGTCGCCGGCGGGCTAGCGCACCGGCCCGCACTCGTCGACGAGCACGGTCGGTTCCCCGAGGAACACCTCATGACCGACCGGGCCGTAGGCGACGTTGAAGGTGTCGAGCCAGTACGACCAGTCGGCCGTCCCGGCAGCGCTGCTGTAGCGGTGGTTGAGCTGCCAGCGGACCCACTGGCCCGGCCGCAGCCGCACCGCCGGAGGCCGGCGGGGCCGGGGCGGCAGACCGGACAGCGGCCCGCAGTGGGCGAACACCCGGAGGGTGCCGTCGCGTTCCCGCAGGCTCATGGGGATGCCATTGAGGTCCATCCGGCTCTCCTCCGGCGTGAAGTCCTTCCGCTCGGTCACTCGCACGAGGTGCGCGCGGTCCAACGGCACCTCGGGCAACGGGAATCCCACGGGCACCCCGTTCCGCCGGGCAGCGGCGGTACCGCCGCGTGACCGCTTGGTCCAGAAGGTCCGCACCCACTGCACGGTGATGTCCATGGGCCGGGTCTACGCCGGCGATCCGGCCGCCCGCTCGCGCTCCGCACCGGGGCACGGCGGCGCGTCCGGCAGATGGGCCTTGGCCCATTCGGCCAGCTCCCGGAGCGCCGGCTCCAGGGCGGCCCCCGCCTCGGTCAGCCGATAGGACACGCGCAGCGGCGGACCCTCGTCGACCTCGCGGAGCACCAGTCCGGCCGCGCCGAGTTCCGCGAGCCGGTCGGACAGCATGCGCTCGCTGATGCCGGGGACGGCCCGGCGCAGGTCCGCGAAGTGTGCGGGCTGTTCCACCAGCACCGCCACGATCGGGCCGCTCCAGCGCTTTCCGAGCAGCTGGAAGACACGCGTGATGCCGTCGTCCACCCGCTTGCACGCCGCGCTGTCATGGGTCACGTCCGCTGCCATGCGATCAGGATACTGCCCCGAGGTAGGGGACTAACAAAAATAAGCCCCTATGTTAAACATAGTTCTGTACGAAAACTCAGCCAGCGCTGAGTTTCAGGGACACCCATGTCCCTTTTGCCTTCCTTCTGGAGTCATCATGGCCACCTTGCTGCACATCGACTCGTCCGTGTTCCCGTCCGAGGCCTCGGCCTCGCGCGCCGTGACGGAGGCGTTCCGCGCGCACTGGCAGGAGCAGCACCCCGACGGCACGGTCGTCCACCGCGACCTCGCGGCGCAGCCCGTCCCGCACATCACCGCCGCCGCGCACACCGCCGGCTTCGCCGACCCGTCCTCGCACACGCGGGAGCAGGCCGCCGCCTTCGCCGAGCGGGTCCGGCTGATCGAGGAGCTGGAGCAGGCCGACGCGGTGCTGATCGGCGCCCCGATGTACAACTTCTCGATTCCCTCGACCCTCAAGGCCTGGCTGGACAACGTGATCCTCATCGGCCGCACGGCCGGCGAGACCCAGTCCGCGAAGGGCACCCCGGTGACGGTCGTCGCCAGCCGGGGCGGCGCGTACGGGCCGGGCACCCCGCGCGAGGGATACGAGTACGTGCAGAACTACCTCAGGGCCGTGCTCGCCGACGCCCTCGGCCTGGACGTCGATTTCATCGTCCCGGAGCTCACGCTGGCCCCGCAGAACCCGGCGATGGCCGAGCTGATCCCGCTGTACGAGGCCTCCCGCGAGCGCGCCCTGGAGGAGGCCGCCACGAAGGCCAAGCAACTCGCGGAGCGCCTCGCGGCCTGACCGGCGCCGGCCCGCTCCGGTCGCCCCGGCCCGGCGCCGCCCCGTGCGCGGCGCCGGCCGAGCCGGTTCAGCGGGCGAAGACCGTACTGGCCGCCGGGGCGAGCACGGTGGTGTGGCTGAGCGGCAGGGCGCGCAGCGCCAGGTGACGGCGGCGGCGACGAGGTGACCGGGCGGGCGGCACGCACCCCCCGTCCGTGGGCAGTGGCCTGTGGGTTGTCAGGGCCAACGGCACCACCCCGCGGCCCGTCGAGGCCGATCCACCCCGGAACTTGGCAGGCAGACCGCGGCCAACACCGCCGCGCGACGCGCTCGTGCGCAGCACGGTACGCACGCGGAGTGGCCGCGCGGCCTTCCCGGTCCGCACGGGAGCCTCGCCCCTCAGTCCCCAGCGGCCCGGGTGGGACCATCGACGGCCGGCGCCCCGCCCACCCCGCCCGGCGACTCCTCCGTACGCGTCGCCCCCACCGAAGCCAGCGCCACTGCCGCGACCCCCGCCCACTGGGCCACCGCGAGGTGCTGTCCCAGGAACAGCAGCCCGATCAGCGCGCCGATCGCCGGTTCCAGGCTGGTCAGTACCCCGAAGACGCGCGGAGTCAGGCGGCGCAGCGCCTCCAGCTGGAGGGTGTAGGGCAGGACGCTGGAGAGCACGGCGACCGCGGCGGCCACGGCGAGGGTGCTCGGGTCCAGGAGGCGGCTGCCCGCCTGCGCGATGCCGTACGGAAGGCTGAGCAGCGCTCCCCAGGTCACGGCCAGCGCGAGGCCGCGGCCGTCGGGGGCGCTTCCGGCCAGCCGCTTGCCGACCAGGATGTATCCGGCCCAGCAGCATCCGGCGACGGTGGCGCAGGTGATGCCGGTCGCGTCCAGGGTGGTACCGGCGCGGCTCAGCAGGAGGACGCCGGTGGCGGCGAGGCCCGCCCACAGCAGGTCGGGGGCGCGGCGGGAGCCGCACAGGGCGATGGCGAAGGGGCCGAGGAACTCCAGGGTGGTGGCGGCGCCCAGGGGCAGCCGGGCGACCGCCTCGTAGTAGGCGAGGTGGTGCGCGGCGAGCAGGGTTCCGGCGGCGGCCGCGGTGCCGAGGCCGGCCCGGCCGCCGCGGATCCGGGGCCGCCACAGCGTGGTGAGGGCGACCGCGGCAAGGGCCAGCCGCAGGGTCACCACGCCGGCCGGTCCCACGGCGGGGTAGAGACGGGTCGTCAGCGCGGCCCCGCCCTGCAGGCCGAGGATGCCGCCGAGGACGAGCCCCGGCGCCGGCACGGTGCCGAGCCCCCGGCCGACGGCGAGCGCGGCGCGTGCACGAGGGGTCAGGTACTGGCTGATGGTTATCGGCTCCCGGTACGGCTGTGCCCGCAGCGTAGGGCGACGGACCGTCGATGATCAACGGGTGGGGCGGGTGGCGCGGCCCTCGGCGGTACCGCCTAGCGTGCTGTCATGCGCATCGACTACTCACCCGCGTCCATGCCGGCCAGGGCGTTCTACCGTCTGCTCACCGCCGTGGTCGTACCCCGGCCGATCGCCTGGGTCTCGACCCTCGCACCCGACGGCGGGGCGGCGAACCTGGCCCCGCACTCGTTCTTCACCGTGGCCTGCACGGATCCGCCGGTCGTGCAGTTCACCTCGGTGGGCCGCAAGGACTCGCTGCGCAATGTCGAGGACACCGGCGAGTTCGTCGTCAACTTCGCCCCCGAGCCGCTGTTCGCCCAGATCAACGCGACCGCGACCGACTTTCCGCCTGACCGTGGGGAGTTCGACGCCGTGGGCATCGAGCGGGAGCCGTCGCTGCGCGTGCGGCCGCCGCGGGTGGCCGCGTCTCCGGTCGCGCTCGAATGCACGCTGCACTCGACGCTGCGCCTCGGCGATTCGACGGTGGTGTTCGGCCGGGTCGTGCACGCCGCCGTCCACGAGGACGTACTGGTGGACGGCCGGCCCGACATCGGGCGGCTGCGGCCGCTGTCCAGGCTGGGCGGGAACGAGTGGGGCACGGTCGGCGAAGTCCACGAACTGGCCCGGGTGCCGTACCGGAAGGACACCCAGGGCTGAGCCGCACCGCCTCCTCGGGTTCAGGCGAGCACCAGCACCAGGGGCACGCCCCGGCACGGCACCAGGCGCATGCCGTCGTACGCGCCGGGCCGCGCCGCGCTGAGCAGTTCGCCGAAGTCCGGGCCCTTGGTGAGGGAGCCGGCCAGGTGGGCGGGGTCGGCGGAGGCGGCGACCCGGCCCCGGGCGTTCACCAGACGGGCGGGGCGGGGCAGGCGCCGCAGCAGGGGGAGGACGGCCGTCTCGAAGTGGCGCAGATAGACGTCGGCGGCGGCCACCCCGGCGAAGCGGCCCTCGATCCGGACGGGTTCGGAGAGGGTGAGGCTGTACTCGTCGGAGCAGAGGTAGTCGACGTACGGTCCGGCCACCGCCCGTCGCCCGGTGTCGCGGGGCAGCGCGAACCAGTCCCAGTGCGTGTAGTCGGAGTACGCCGACTGGCCGGGGTCGAGGTCGAGGAGGAGCGGGCGTACGTCGCCGTCGGCGCCGGACTGCCACCACTCCAGCCAGGCGGGAACGTCGGTCAGCAGACCGGGGGCCGCGACGAAGCCGACGCCGGAGACGAGTTCCTCGCGGGTCAGGTGCACATGCAGTCCGGGGCGCAGGGCGGCGAGGTCGGCGCTGGCGGGGCGACGGCCCTCGGCGACCACCCGGCCGAGCAGGGCCTCGGTTTCCGCGCGCGTGGCGGCGACCGTCTCGAAGACGGCCTCCAGCGCGCCGCCGACCTGTGCGGCCACCCACGCCTCCGCTTCCACCTCGAGGGTGGCGAGCCCGGGGCTCCGGCCCATGGTGTCCTCCAGCGGACGGGAACCTGACGCGGTGCGGTCAGAGGGTGAGGCGTACGGCGACGAGCCGCGCCGTCGACTCCCTGACGCACCGCTCGGCCAGCGTGCCGGCCGTTTCGTGGGCCCCATCCTGCACGGCGGAGATCACGGCGCGATGACGGTACGCAACTTCTTCACGACACGCGTCGTCGGCCAGGACCAGGCACAGCAGAGCGCCGATCTCGCCCTGCAGGGCGACCTGTTCGCGGGTGAGGCGGGCGGACTGGGCGGCCGCCGCGAGTTCGACATGGAAGCGGCCGTACAGTCTGCTGCGTGCCGCCGCGTCCTCGGCCCGGGGCAACTCCTCGGCGGTCCGGCGGAGTTGGTGCAGATCCTCGGGCTCCGTGCGCTGGGCGGCGAGCCGGGCGGCGGCGCCGGACAGGGCAGCCCAGTGGTCGCCGAGGTCGCGCAGTTCCTCGGTGCTCCAGCCGCGCAGCCGGGCCTTGAGCCGGTCGTCGGCGGGGACGTCGGGGAGGGAGACGAAGCTGCCGCCGCCGCGGCCCCGGCGGGTGGTGACCAGGCCCTGTTGCCGCAGGGCCATGAGCGCCTCCCGCAAGGTCACCGTGGAGACACCGAGCTGTCCGGCGAGCTCGGTCTCGCCGGGCAGCTGCTCCCCTTCGGCCAGGAGACCCAGCTCGATGGCGTCGCCGATGCGGCGGACGACCGCGTCCACGCGGGCCCGGTTGTCCACCGGGCTGAAGACGGCCCTGCGGGCGCCGCCCTCGAGCTCGTACTGCCTCACGGCCACCACCTCGTGCATTGACTCAAGCTTTACCCCAAGGGGATCTTGAGGTTAGAACTATGACTTCATATGTTTGCGGTCAAGCGGCTCAACGTACAGCGCGGCAGAAAGGTTCCCGTATGGAGGGAATTGCGATCCGGCTGCAGAACCTGCGGAAGTCGTTCGGCGAGACGACCGCCGTGGCCGGGGTCGACCTGGAGATCCGGGACGGGGAGTTCTTCTCGATGCTCGGCCCGTCCGGGTCCGGCAAGACCACGGTCCTCCGGCTCCTCGCCGGGTTCGAGACACCGGACCAGGGCCGGATCGAGCTGGCCGGGCAGGAGGTCACCGGCCTCGCCCCGTTCGAGCGGGACGTGCACACGGTCTTCCAGGACTACGCCCTCTTCCCGCACATGACGGTCGAGCAGAACGTCGCCTACGGCCTGAAGGTCCGCAGGGTGCCGAAGGCAGAACGGCTCGTCCGCGCCCGCAAGGCCCTCGCCGAGGTCCGCCTGGAGGGCTACGGCCAGCGGCGGCCCGCCCAGCTCTCCGGCGGGCAGCGCCAGCGCGTCGCCCTCGCCCGCGCCCTGGTCGGCCGGCCCCGGGTGCTGCTGCTGGACGAGCCGCTCGGCGCCCTCGACCTGAAGCTGCGCGAGCAGATGCAGGTCGAGCTGAAGGCGATCCAGCGGGAGGTCGGCATCACCTTCGTCTTCGTCACCCACGACCAGGAGGAGGCGCTGACGATGAGCGACCGCATCGCCGTCTTCGACCAGGGCCGCATCGCCCAGGTCGGCACTCCGGCGGAGATCTACGAGCGCCCGGTGACCCCCTTCGTCGCCTCCTTCGTCGGCACCTCGAACCTGCTCGACGGTGAGGCGGCCCACCGGATCGTCGGCACCCCGGGCACCTACAACATCCGCCCGGAGAAGATCCGCGTCCTGAAGGAGTCGGCCGAGGCGGACGAGCCCGAGCACGCCACCGCGACCGGAACCGTCGCCGAGGTCGTCTATCTCGGCGACGCCACCCGCTTCCTGGTCGACCTCGACGGCGGCGGCCGGCTCACCGCGCTGCAGCAGAACCTTGAGACCTCCTCCGAGGACGTCGCCGACTACCGCGGCACCCGGGTCCGCCTGACCTGGCACCGCCGGCACGCCGTCCGGCTGCCCTCCTGACCTCTCCCCCGTCTCTACGTCCCCATGGAGAACGCCGTGCGCCTCACCCGTACCCTGCGCACCGCGGCCTGCGCCGCCGCGCTGCTGCTCGCCGCCGCCTGTGACTCCTCCGGCTCGGGCAGCTCGTCCGCTGCCGGCCTCAACCCGCCCGACCTCAAGGCCCCGACGAAGCTCGGCAAGACGGAGGGCCAGGTCAATCTGGTCGCCTGGGCCGGCTACGTCGAGGACGGCTCCAACGACCCCAAGGTCAACTGGGTCGGCGACTTCGAGAAGCAGACGGGCTGCCAGGTCCACTCCAAGGTCGCCGCCAGCTCGGACGAGATGGTCAAGCTGATGAAGACCGGCGAGTACGACGCCGTCTCCGCCTCCGGCGACGCCTCCCTGCGCCTGATCGCCGCCGGCGACGCCGCCCCGGTCAACACCGCCCTGGTCCCCAACTACAAGGACGTCTTCAGCGGATTGAAGGACGGCGCCTGGAACTCGGTGAAGGGGCAGATGTACGGCATCCCGCACGGCCGGGGCGCCAACCTGCTGATGTACAACACCGAGAAGGTCAGGCCCGCGCCCACCTCCTGGTCCGCCGTCTTCGACGACGCCTCCCGGTACAAGGGTCACGTCACCGCCTACGACTCGCCGATCTACATCGCCGACGCCGCCCTCTACCTCAAGGCCACCAAGCCCGAGTTGCAGATCAAGGACCCCTACGCCCTCGACCAGAAGCAGTTCGACGCGGCAGTGGCCCTGCTCAAGGAGCAGAACAAGAACGTCGGCGAGTACTGGAGCGACTACCTCAAGGAGGTCTCCGCCTTCAAGAGCGGCGACTCGGTCGTCGGCACCACCTGGCAGGTCATCGCGAACCTCGCCGCCTCCGAGGGCGCCAAGGTCAAGGCACTGGTGCCCAAGGAGGGTTCCACCGGCTGGTCCGACACCTGGATGGTCTACAGCAAGGCCAAGCACCCCAACTGCGCCTACAGGTGGCTGAACTGGATCGTCTCCCCCAAGGTCAACGCCCAGGTGGCCGAGTACTTCGGCGAGGCACCCGCCAACTCCAAGGCCTGCGCCGAGACCAGCGACAAGAACTTCTGCACCGTCTACCACGCGGCCGACGAGAGCTACTGGAAGAAGATCGCCTTCTGGAACACGCCCATCGAGCAGTGTCTGGACGGCCGCAAGGACGTCAAGTGCGTGCCGTACGCCAAGTGGGTGCAGGCCTGGACCGAGATCAAGGGCTGAGCCGTGACGACCGACGCGACGACCGCCGCCGGCCGGGGAACCGTCCGGCGGCTCGCCGGAACCCTGCACCGCAGACCCCGGCTGCGGCTGACCCTGCTGCTCACCGCGCCGCTGCTGTGGCTCGCCGTCCTCTACCTCGGCTCGCTCGCGGTCCTGTTCGTCTCCGCGTTCTGGACCACGGACTCCTTCACCTCGCAGGTGGTGAAGGTCTGGTCGACGGACAACTTCCACGAGCTGCTGACCACGCCCGTCTTCCGTCAGGTGATCCTGCGCAGCGTGGGCGTGGCGCTCGCGGTGACCGTGCTGTGCGCGGTGATCGCCTTCCCCGTCGCCTTCTACACCGCTCGCGTGGCCACGCCGCGCCGGCGCCCGCTCCTGGTAGTGGCGATCCTCACGCCGCTGTGGGCGAGTTACCTGGTCAAGGTGTACGCCTGGCGGCTCATCCTGTCCCAGGGCGGGCTCGCCGACTGGATGCTCGCGCCGTTCGGGCTGAGCGGCCCCGGCTTCGGCCTGCCCGCCACGGTCCTCACCCTGACCTACCTGTGGCTGCCGTACATGATCCTGCCGATCCACACAGCCCTCGAACAGCTCCCGGCAGCCCTTCTCGACGCCTCGGCGGACCTCGGGGCGCGGGCCGGGCGGACCTTCCGCTCGGTGGTCCTGCCGATGGTGCTGCCCTCGGTCGCGGCCGGCTCGGTGTTCACCTTCTCGCTCAGCCTCGGCGACTACATCACCGTGCAGATCGTCGGCGGCAAGACCCAGCTGATCGGCAACCTGGTGTACTCCAACATCGAGCTCAACCTGCCCATGGCCGCCGCGCTCGGCACCGTACCGGTCCTCGTGATCGTCCTGTACCTGCTGGCGATCCGCCGCACCGGTGCACTCGACAGCCTGTAGGAGAAGAGCGCCATGCATCTCAGCCGCACCGCGCGCATCGCCCTGCGCACCGGCGCCGGGCTCGGCTTCGCGGTGATCTACGTCCCGCTGCTGCTCGTCCTCGTCAACTCGCTCAATCCCGACCGCAGTGCGAGCTGGCCACCGCCCGGGCTGGCGTGGCACTGGTGGTCGGTGGCGGTGCACAACGCCGGTGCCCGGCAGGCGCTGTGGGTCTCGGTGAAGGCGGGGCTGGGCGCGACCGCGATCGCGCTGGTCCTCGGCACGCTCAGCGCGTTCGCCGTGGCCCGGCACCGCTTCTTCGGCCGTGACACGGTGTCGTTCATCGTGGTGCTGCCGATCGCGCTGCCCGGCATCGTCACCGGCATCGCCCTCAACTCGGCCTTCGGCACGGTGCTGGAGCCGCTCGGCGTGGGTCTCGGCCTGTTCACTGTGATCGTCGGCCATGCGACGTTCTGCATCGTGGTGGTCTTCAACAACGTGGTGGCGCGGTTGCGCCGGACGTCCGCCTCGTACGAGGAAGCGGCCATGGATCTCGGCGCGACCACCTTCCGCGCCTTCGCGGACGTCACCTTCCCGCTGGTCCGCTCCGCGCTGCTGGCGGGAGCCCTGCTGGCCTTCGCCCTCTCCTTCGACGAGATCGTGGTCACCACGTTCACCGCGGGACCCGGGATCGAGACCCTCCCGATCTGGATCTTCGACAACATGACCCGGCCGCAGCAGGCGCCGGTGGTGAACGTCGTGGCCGCCGTCCTCGTCCTGCTGTCGGTGATCCCGATCTACATCGCCCAGCGGCTGTCCGCCGACACGGCGACGTCGAGCCGGGTGTGACACCCTGTACGGCGGACGAACAGGGGGACACATGAGCACTGGGGAGTCGACGAACGGCGCGGGCCCGGCACGGGCGCTGCGCGCGGCGTACGAGGCGGCCTCGGCGGTCGTCGCGGGACTGGGTGACGAGGAGTCGTGGCTGCCGACCGGCTGTACCGGCTGGGCGGTCCGCGACCTCGTCTTCCACTGCCTGGGCGACGCCCAGCGTGCCCTGGTGGCCCTGCACACGCCGACGCCGAAGCCGGTGGACCGGGACGCGGTGACGTACTGGCAGGACTGGGAGCCGAACACCACCGGGGCGGCGAACGGCCGCCGCTGGGTGCGGGTGAACGCGAGCATGTTCCTCGACTTCGGTCAGCTCCAGGGGCTTTACCTGGAGACGCTGGCGGCGGTCGTGCACGCGGCGGAGGCGGCCGACCCCGCGCGGCACGTGGGCACGCAGGGGCATGTGCTGACGGCCGGGGACCTGCTGACCACCCTCGCGGTGGAGGCGACCGTCCACCACCTGGACCTGACCGTCCGGCTGCCCGGGGCGCCGGAACCGGCGCCCGAGGGGCTGGCCGCGGTGCGTACCACCCTGGACGGTCTGCTCGGCCGGCCCGCGCTCCCGCAGTGGAGCGACGCGCACTACGCGCGCGTGGGCACCGGCCGGGCCCCGCTCACCGAGGCCGAGCGCACGGCGCTGGGCACGGCGGCGGACCGGTTCCCGCTGTTCGGCTGAGCCCGCCTCGGTGCCGGTCGGCGCCGATCACACGCCCAACACGGGGACACGAGCGGGCGACACCTGCGCGGTGCGGGCCGCGCCGCCCGGGTTGATGGAAGCCTGCGCCCCATGCACACCCCACCGAGCATCAACAGTTACGTCGACCGGGTCACCGCCGGCCCCGGCGGGGCGATGACCGACGAGGTCGGCGTCATCACCGGCGACCTGACCGTGGCCACCATCCTGCTGTCCGACGGCCACAGCGCGCGCGTCGCCATCCAGCACTCCGGCAGCGACACCTGGTACACCCTCGCCGGCAGCCCCGCACCCGTGCCCGCCGGGCAACTCGCCGCCTATCACCGGGATCTGTTGGGGCGCATCCGCCGGGGAGGCGGCACCCGCGCCACCTGAGCCGGCCGCGGACAGCCACCGAGGGCATGCCTTCCGGCGTGCCCTCAACTCTCGTGTCCACCGCTTGGGTTGACTCCCATGAACCGGCAAAAGGCCACTCCCGCACCTTGACCCGACAGTTGGTCCAGACCAACCATGGACTAGACCAATAGCCTCGTCGGGCCACAGCGCAGCGCCGCCTCCGCTCCACCCCCGTTCGCCTGCCTGCCGTCGTCATCCGGGAGTACCCATGCCACGTCCGAGACCGGTACGCGCCCTGCTCGCGGGCCTGGCCACCCTGGCCGCCTCCGCGGGACTCGCCGTCGGAGCAGGGGGCACCGCCCACGCGGCGACCCCGCTGCCCACACACCTCTTCGCGCCCTACTTCGAGGCCTACAACGGCGACAGCCCCGCCGCGCTCGCCCAGGCCTCCGGCGCCAAGTACCTGACCATGGCCTTCCTCCAGACCGACAAGAAGGGCTCCTGCACCCCGTACTGGAACGGCGACACCGGAACACCCGTCGACTCCTCCGTCTTCGGCGCCGACTTCGCCACCATCCGCTCGCGCGGCGGCGACGTGATCCCGTCCCTCGGCGGCTACGCGGCCGACAACGGCGGCACGGAAATCGCCGACAGCTGTACGAACGTGGACTCCGTCGCCGCCGCCTACGAGAAGATCATCACCACCTACGACGTCTCCCGGCTCGACATGGACGTCGAGGACAACTCGCTCACCGACACCGCCGGCATCGACCGCCGCAACCAGGCCATCAAGAAGGTCCAGGACTGGGCCGCCGCGAACGGCCGCTCGGTGCAGTTCTCCTACACCCTGCCCACCACGACCACCGGCCTCGCCGACAGCGGCCTCGCCGTGCTGCGCAGCGCGAAGAACGCCGACGCCAAGGTCGATGTCGTCAACATCATGACGTTCGACTACTACGACGGCGCCACCCACCACATGGCCACCGACACCGAAACGGCGGCAGGCGGACTGCACGACCAACTCGCCTCGCTCTACCCAAGTCTGTCGGACCGTCAACTGTGGAACATGGTCGGCGTCACCGAGATGCCCGGCGTGGACGACTACGGCCCGGCGGAGACCTTCACCACCGCCGACGCCCCCACGGTGTACGACTGGGCGGTCGCCAAGGGCATCAACACCCTGTCCTTCTGGGCCCTCCAGCGCGACAACGGCGGCTGCCCCGGCTCCGGCGCCTCCGACACCTGCTCCGGCATCGCCCAGGACACCTGGTACTTCACCCACACCTTCGCACCCTTCACCGGCGGTACGACGACCCCGCCGACGAACGGCTTCTCCGTGTCCCTCTCGCCCGCCTCCGCCTCGGTCGACCCCGGCGGCACCGCGACCGCGACGGTGAAGACCTCGGTCACCTCCGGCAGCGCACAGCCGGTCGCTCTGACGGTGAGCGGCGCGCCGAACGGGGTGACGGCCTCCCTCAGCCCGTCCTCGGTCACCGCGGGCGGCACCTCCACCCTCACAGTGAAGACCGCCGCCGGGACGACTCCCGGCACCTATCCCCTGACCGTCACCGGCACGGCGGGCTCGACCCGGCACAGCTCCACACTCACCCTGACGGTGAAGGGGTCCGCCGGCACCGCCGCCCTGGGCAACGGCGACTTCGAGACCGGCTCGCTCGCGCCGTGGACCTGTGACAGCGGGGCCGCCATCGTCCCGTCCCCCGTGCACGGCGGCTCCCACGCGCTGAAGACCGCGCCTTCCTCCGCGCAGACCGGCCAGTGCGCCCAGACCCTGACGCTGAAGCCGAACACCGCTTACACACTGAGCGGCTGGGTGCAGGGCCCGTACGCCTACCTCGGTGTCGGCGGAGGCGCGACGGCCAGTACCTGGACCTCGTCCTCCTCGTGGTCGAAGCTCACGGTCCCCTTCACGACCGGCGCCTCCGGCACGGTCACGGTGTACGTCCACGGCTGGTACGGCCAGGGCGCGGTCTACGCCGACGACCTCACCCTGAGCTGATCCACCGCTGCGACGGGCCCCGCTCGGCGATCACCGGGCGGGTCCGGCCCGCAGGAGCGGCCTGCCCGCCACCGGGGGCGGCCAACCGGCATCCCGGCTGCCCCTTCCGTAGGCTGAAGAGACGCGAAGCTCCCCCGGGAGGTCTCCCCGCAGGCAGGAGACGGCCGTGATCGGACTGGCCGCGGCGTTCGCCGTCGCGGGCGCGGCGAGCAACGCCGTGGGCACCGCCTTCCAGCGCAAGGCCGCGTCGGCGAGCAGCCGCGGCGGGCTCCGGCTGCTCGCGGAGCTGGTCCGCCGGCCCGTCTGGGTGATCGGCATGTGCGGTGTGGTCTGCGCCGCGCTGTTCCAGAGCCTGGCCCTGGTAAACGGCCCGCTCGCGCTGGTGCAGCCGCTGTTCATCCTGGAGCTGCCCTTCGCGCTGCTTGTCGCCGCCCCGCTGATGCACCGGCGGCTGCCCCACTCGGGCTGGTGGGGCGTCGGCGCCTGTGTCGCGGGCCTCGCCGTGCTCCTGGTCGCCGCCGCCCCGCACGGCGCCGTCGACCACGCTCCGCTCAGCCGCTGGATCCCGGCGCTGTGCCTGTGCGTCGGCGGGATGGCCGCCGCGGTGGTGCTGTCCGGCCGCGACCGCTCGCCGGCCCGGCGCGCCGCGCTGCTGGCCGCCGCCTCCGCCACGGGCAACGCGCTGACGGCCGCCCTGCTGAAATCGGCCAGCGGCACCTTCGCCGACCACGGATTCGCGGCGTTCCTGCGGTCCTGGCAGACGTACGGCTTCGCGCTCGCCGGCGTCGCGGCCGTGATCCTGCTGGAGAACGCGCTCCAGGCCGGTCCCCTGGCCGCGGCACAGCCGGCGCTGACCATCGGCGACGCGGTGGTGAGCCTGACGCTCGGCATGACCCTGTTCGGGGAACGGATCCGCACGGGCTGGTGGCTCGTCCCGGAGGCGGCCGGCGCCCTGCTGATCGTCGGCGGCGTGGTGGTGCTCAGCCGGGCCGTCCAGCACATCACCGTGGTGCCGGTCGCGGTGGAGGAACGGGACCTGGCGACCTGAGCCGGGTGAGCCGTACGTCCTCCACGCCCGGCAGGCCTAGGAGCGGGACCCCGCCGACCCGCCGACCGGCGCCGCGGACGCCGCCCCTACCGCCCCGCGATCCCGTCGATCCACAGCTGGAGGCGTTCGCCCTGGTCGGCCATCAGGGCGGGATCGCGCAGGGTGTTGGTGAGGACGGACATGCCCTGGTAGGCGGCGACGAGTTCGACGGCGAGGGCCGCGGCGTCCGCACGGCCCAGCTGGGCGAACTGGGACTCCACCCAGTCGAGCAGGGCCCGCATGACCTTCGCGGCGGCCCGGTCCAAACCGTCGTCGCGCTTGTCGAGCTCGGTGGCGAGGGTGCCGAAGGGGCAGCCGAAGCGGGCCGCGGTCTCCCGCTGGTCGACCCAGCCGGCGACGAGGGCCTTCAGCCGGGCGGCCGGGTCCGGGAGGGCGTCCAACCGGGCTGTGAGCTGGTCCAGGTGCGCGCAGTGGGCGTCCACTGCGGCTTCGACCAGCTGGTCCTTGGTCTTGAAGTAGTAGTAGACGTTGCCGAGCGGCACCTCGGCGGTGCGGGCGATGTCGCCGAGGGTGGTCTTCTCCACGCCCTGCTCGTGGAAGACCTGGACGGCCGCTTCGACCAGGCGCTCACGCTTGCCGCCTCGGCCGGATCGGCCGGGTCGCCCGGCCCGGGCCGCGGCGGGGGAATCTGAGTCAGTCACCTGACTAAGGATAGACAACGCGAGGCGCCCCGGACTAAGGTCTCGACTTAGTTAGTCAACTAACTCAGTTAGCGAAGGAGCTGTCATGATCGTTGTCACGGGCGCCACGGGGAATGTCGGACGGACCCTGGTCGCGACGTTGAGCCGGGCCGGGGAGAGCGTGGCGGCCGTCGCCCGGCGCGTCGGCGCGGCGGACGTGCCGCCGGGAGTGCGCGCGGTGGCCGCCGATCTCGGGGAGCCGCAGAGCCTCGCCCCCGCCCTGGAGGGCGCCGAGGCACTGTTCCTGCTCGTGGCCGGCGAGGATCCGGCCGGCATCCTGCGCCAGGCCACCACGGCCGGGGTGAGGAAGGTGGTACTGCTGTCCTCGCAGGGCGTGGGCACCCGGCCGGACGTCTACGCGCACGCGGCCCGCTTCGAGGCGGCGGTGGCCGACTCAGGGCTGCCGTTCACCGTGCTGCGCTCGGGCGGACTGGCCTCCAACGCGCTGGCCTGGGCCGAGCCGGTCCGCCGGCACCGCATCGCCGCGGCACCCTTCGCCGATGTGGCGCTGCCGTTCGTCGATCCGGACGACGTGGCCGCGGTGGCGGCGGCCGTACTGCGCGAGGACGGACACGGCGGCGCCACGTACACGCTGACCGGCCCGGAGCCCACCACCCCACGACAGCGTGCGGCGGCTGTCGCCGCCGCGCTCGGGGAACCGGTGACGTTCGTGGAACAGAGCCGCGAGGAGGCCCACGCGCAGATGGTCCGCCTCATGCCGCCCGCCGTCGCCGAGGGCACGCTCGCGATCCTGGGCGCGCCCACCCCTGACGAGCAGGCGGTCGGCCCGGATGTGGCGCGCCTGCTCGGCCGCCCCGCGGCCCCCTTCTCCGCCTGGGCGGCACGGAACGTGGCCGCGTTCCGCTGATCCGGTGCGGGCGACGACCTGGAGCCACTGGTGCAGGGCACCGGCCGGGGCACCGTACAGCCGGACGGGTGACGCCCGTGGCGGTTGGCGGCCACTTCGCGCGCCACACCGCATCCAATTAACCAGTTTGTATGTTTATTTCCTCTATGGTGCGAGGCGTCGGGAGTTTCAGGCTGAGGGTGCGCACAACGCGTCACGGCAGGGCGCGGGTTGGGATGGTGGCCATGGGTGGAATCAGCCGCCGTAGCGTGGCACGCCTCGGCCTCGGCGCCGGCATCGGTGTGGCCGCCCTGTCGTTCGCCTCGTGCGAGGGCCGGGGCGGACCGGACGGCTTCCCCGGGAGCCCGGACGAACCGCGGTCGTACCGCCTGATCGGTGACGGCTCGACGGCGTACACCGGTCGCCAGCCGCATCAGCCGGCGTCACCCATGGCTCTCGAACCCGGTCAAACGCCGCCGCAGTTCGTGGTGTTCTCCTGGGACGGCGCCGGCGAGCTGGGCACCGGCCTGTTCCCGCGCTTCCTGGAACTCGCCCGCACCCACGGCGCGCACATGACCTTCTTCCTGTCCGGCCTCTACCTCCTGCCGGAGGACAAGAAGCGGCTCTACGACCCGCCGAACAACCCGCTCGGCGCCTCGGACATCGGCTACCTCACCGACGGACACCTCAAGGAGACGCTGAAGTACGTCCGACAGGCCTGGCTGGACGGCCACGAGATCGGCACACACTTCAACGGACACTTCTGCGAGGGCCCCGGGTCGGTGGCCAACTGGACCCGCGCGCAGTGGCATTCGGAGATCGAACAGGCGAGGTCCTTCGTCAAGTCCTGGCGCACACACACCGGCTGGCACGACGAGCCGTCGCTCCCCTTCGACTACGACAAGGAACTCGTGGGCGGTCGCACCCCGTGTCTGCTCGGGCAGTCGAACCTGCTGCCGGTCGCACGGGAACTCGGCTGGCGCTACGACGCCTCCTCACCGGGCGGGCTGCAGCGCTGGCCGAGGAAGCGGCACGGCGTCTGGGACCTGCCGCTGCAGAGCATCCCCTTCCCCGGGCACACCTTCGAGGTGCTGTCGATGGACTACAACATGCTGGCGAACCAGTCCAAGAACTCGACGCGGGCACCTTCCTACAACTACCCCTACTGGCGGGCCCAGGCGACACAGGCGTACCTGGCCGGATTCCAGCGGGCGTACGAGACCAACCGGGCGCCGCTGTTCATCGGCAACCACTTCGAGCACTGGAACGGCGGCATCTACATGGACGCGGCCGAAGAGGCGCTGAGGCAGATCGCCGACCGGGAGGACGTGCGTCTGGTCTCCTTCCGGCAGTTCGTCGACTGGCTCGACGCCCAGGACCCCGAGATCCTCGCGAAGCTGCGCAGCCTCCAGGTCGGCGAGAAGCCGGAGGGCGGCTGGACACAGTTCCTGCGCCCGGCGAACCGCGAACGAAACGGGGTGGACACCGAGGCGGACGCCGGGGTGGACGCCGGGGCGCAGACTGCCGGGGAGCGGGCGGAGGAGCGCTGAACAGCCGTCCCCCGCACGTCGATCCAGCACTCCGTCTTCAAGGCCACTTTCCGCCGATTGGACTTTGCCCGGGCGGCGTTGGCCTTCCTAGTGTGAGGGTCATGGCACCACAGGAACCCGCCGGTGGCACGCCTGCCGGAGATGTCGTCGTCGGAGTGAGCGACTCGCTCGCCGGGCTGGCCGCGTTGCGCCGCGGCATCCTGGAGGCCCGCAGAACCCGCCGCACGCTGGTGGCCGTGCGAGCCTGGGAACCGCCGGAGGGCGATGCCCTGTACCGGCGGTGGCCGGAGCCGTCGTGGAGCCGGCTGTGGGCCGACGAGGCGCGGCAGCGGCTGGACCGGGCCTTCGAACTGGCAGCCGGCGGAGCCCCGGCCGACCTGCGGATCGTACGGCGGGTCGTCAGGGGCCCCGCGGGGCCGGTGCTGTGCTCGATCGCGGCGTCCCCGGACGACCTGCTGGTCATCGGCGTGGCCAGGCCCCGGGGCCCGGCGGCCCGGCTGCACCGCAGGCCGGTGCACCGGCACGTCCCGGCCCGCGCCCGGTGCGAGGTCCTGGTCGTGGCCGGCCCCCGGCTGCTGCCACGCGAGGCACGGATCCTGCGACGTGGAGAACGGATGCGGCGGCGGGGCCGGGCGAGGGGCCTGGTGTCCTGAGCCGGGCGGGTGCTCGGGCCGTGGACCCGGCCGTGACAGGGGGTGGGATCAACCGGCGCGGCGGCGGGCGACGACCTCGATCTCGATCTTCATGCGGGGGTCGGAGAGGCCGCATTCCAGCATGGTGGCGGCCGGACGGACGGAGCCGAAGCAGCGTCGCAGCACCGGCCAGCAGGGCTCGAAGTCCGCGCGGTCCGGAAGCAGATAGCGCACCCGCACCACGTCGGCGAAGGTGCACTTCGCCTCGGTGAGCGCGGCCTCGATGTTGCGCAGGCACTGCTCGGCCTGCTCCACGACGTCGTCCGCGATGGTCATGGTGGTGTAGTCGAACCCGGTGGTCCCGGACACATGCACCCAGTCGCCGTCGACCACGGCACGGGCGTAACCGATCTGCTCCTCGAACGTCGAGCCGCTGAGGATCGCACGTCGCTCTGTCATGCGCGCAACAGTAGATGACCAGTGCCGGTACGTCTAATACGGACTTCTGGTGATACGGACTTCCGGATGAGCTGATGCCGCCGCCCGTCCGGGCATCGCCCAGCCCCCGTTGAGCGGGCAGATCCGCCGGCCGGAGGAGAAGGTCGGGCTGCGGAGCGGGAGCCCGGCGGCCCGCTGTCCGAGCGGACCCGCCAGGCCGTGCGCCCCGGCGTCCCATCCCCCTCGCCGAGGCGGCGCCCCCATAGGCTGGTCACGCCGGCGCGGCTCAACTCGGCCGTGGACCAAGGCAGACGACCGTCCACACGGCCGCAACCCCCGCCCCGGGGGCGAGTGACATCGCACCCCACCCCTCCAAGGAGCCACATGACCGACACCATCCGACATCGGCCGGTCTTCGCCCACGCCCAGGACGGCACCGCACTCGCCTCTCAGCGGCAGGGCGACGGGCCGCCCCTCGTGCTGCTCGCCGGGCAGGCCAACAACCACCACTGGTGGGATGCGGTACGGGGGGACTTCCACGCCACGCGCAGCACGATCACGCTGGACTACCGGGGCACCGGAGCCAGTGACAAGCCCCACGACGGCTACTCCACCCGGCAGTTTGCCGACGACGTGATCGCCGTCCTCGACGAACTGGGCATAGAACGGGCCGACGTCTACGGCACGTCCATGGGCGGCCGGGTCGCACAGTGGGTGGCCGCCGGCCATCCCGAGCGGGTGCGCCGGCTCGTCCTCGGGTGCACCTCGCCCGGCGGCAGGCACGCCGTGGAACGGGACACCTCGGTACGGCGCGCACTGGCCCAGCCCGACCCGAAGGCCGTGCGACACACCCTGCTCGACCTGATGTACTCCCCCGCCTGGCTCGCCGACCACCCCGGCCCGTACGGCGTCCTCGGCGACCCCGGCATGCCCGCGCACGCCCGACGCGGTCATCTGCGGGCCAGCCACGAGCACGACGCCTGGGACGCGCTCCCCACCATCGGGGCCCCGACGCTGATCCTCCACGGCGGCCAGGACCGCCTCACACCCGTGGCCAACCTCCCCCTGCTCGCCGCCCGCATCCCCGACGCACACACCCATGTGTTCCCCGGGGCCCGGCACGCCTACTTCGAGGAATGCCGTCCAGCGGCGAGCGCGCTCGTCACCGACTTCCTCGAGGGTGAGGTGCGGCCGAAGGCGTAGACCGAGGCGCGACGTGAGCGCGCAGGACTGCAGCTGCAGTGCCGTGCCGAAATTCCCTCGCTGCCCGCTGTCCGATGTGCCAGGCTTGCGGAAGCAGCCCTCTGTGACCAAGGAGACGACCGATGCGCCGACCGTGCATGTCCCACACGAAAGGAATGGCCATCAATCCGAAGGACATGACACTCTGTGCGTACTACGTCTCGCACGCTGAACCTGGGGATCCTGGCGCATGTCGACGCCGGTAAGACGAGCCTGACCGAGCGGCTGCTGTACGCGGCCGGGGTCATCGAGGAGATCGGCAGCGTCGACGCGGGCAGCACCCGGACCGACAGCCTGGAGCTGGAACGCCGACGTGGCATCACCATCAAGACTGCGGTCGCCAACTTCGTGCTCGGCAGCGGCGGTTCGGCCGTCTCGGTGAATCTGGTCGACACCCCGGGACACCCCGATTTCATCGCCGAGGTCGAGCGCGTCCTCGGCGTCCTGGACGGCGCGGTCCTCGTCGTCTCCGCCGTGGAGGGCGTGCAGCCGCAGACCCGAGTGCTGATGCGGACGCTGAAGCGGCTCGGCATCCCCACCCTGCTGTTCATCAACAAGGCCGACCGGCGCGGCGCCGACGACGACCGAGTGCTGCGCGAGATCGAGCGCAGGCTCGCTGTGCCGGTGATCCCCATGGGGCGGATCGCCGACGGTCTCGGCACAGCCGACGCGCGGGCCGTGGCCTTCGCACCGGAGGACAGCGCGTTCACGCGGAACCTCCTGGACGCCCTCACCCTCCACGACGGCACCCTGCTCGACGCGTACGTCACCGACGCGCGCACCGTCACGTACGAGCGGCTGCGTACCGCGCTCGCCGCACAGGCCCGCGCCGG
This sequence comes from Streptomyces puniciscabiei, assembly GCF_006715785.1. Classification (NCBI taxonomy): domain Bacteria; kingdom Bacillati; phylum Actinomycetota; class Actinomycetes; order Kitasatosporales; family Streptomycetaceae; genus Streptomyces; species Streptomyces puniciscabiei. The sequence continues at coordinate 164,392 of NZ_VFNX01000004.1, read as the reverse complement.
GCGGATCCATCCCGTCTACGTCGGCTCGGCGATCAGCGGCACGGGCATCGCCGAACTCATCGAAGGCGTACGGGAATTCCTCCCCGCGGAGTGTGGGGATGCCGGAGGACCGCTGTCGGGGCGGGTGTTCAAGGTGGAGCGCGACAAGAGCGGCGAGAAGATCGCGTACGTCCGGCTGTTCTCCGGCGAACTCAGGGTCCGCGACCGCGTCCCGGTCGCGGGGCGCGAGGGCAAGGTCACGGACGTGGCCGTCTTCGACCGGGGTGCGGTGGAGCGCCGGATGTCGGTCGGAGCCGGTCAGATCGCGATGCTGCGCGGTCTCGCCGACGTCCGGATCGGGGACGGGATCGGCCGGGAGCCGGACGACCGGCCGTACCGGCATGTCTTCGCGCCGCCCTCGCTGGAGACCGTCGTGGTGCCCGCCGAGCCGGCCGACAGGGGCGCCCTGCACCTGGCCCTGACCCAACTCGCCGAGCAGGACCCGCTGATCGGGCTGCGCCAGGATCCGGAGGGACAGGACCTGTCCGTCTCCCTGTACGGCGAGGTGCAGAAGGAGGTCCTCGCCGCCACGCTGGCCGAGGAGTACGGGCTCAGGGTCGCGTTCCGGGAGACCACCCCGATCTGTGTGGAGCGCGTCACCGGGACCGGAGCGGCGTACGAGATCCTCGACCACGACGGGAACCCGTTCCTGGCCACCGTGGGGCTGCGGGTGGAGCCGGGGCCGGCCGGCGGCGGGGTCGTCTTCCGCCGCGAGGTCGAGCTCGGCTCGCTGCCGCTGGGATACATGCGCGCCGTCGAGGAGACGGTCCACGCCACGCTGCGGCAGGGCCTGTACGGCTGGCAGGTGCCCGATTGCGTGGTGACGATGACCCACTCGGGCTTCTGCAGCATCCGCAGCACGGCCGGCGAGTTCCGCGGCCTGACCCCGCTGGTCCTGATGGCCGCGCTGCGCCGGGCCGGGACTGTCGTGCACGAGCCGATGCACCGCTTCCGCCTGGAGTTCCCGCCGGACGCCTGCGCGGTCGTGTCACCGGCCCTGGCCCGCCGCCGCGCCGTCGCGGACCCGCCCGTGGTGCTCGGGGACGCGTACGTCGTCGAGGGTCATGTGCCCGCCGACCAGGTACTCGGCCTGGAAGCCGAGCTGCCCGAACTCACCGGCGGCGAGGGCGTCCTGGAGACGGCGTTCGACCACCACCGCCCGGCCACGGCTCCGCGAACCCGCACGCGCACCGACCACAACCCACTGCATCGCGAGGCATATCTGCTGCACGCGCACCGCAGGGTGTGAGCCGCCGGGGCCTGCCGCGCAGTCACCACGCCGGGCCGGTGTGCGGCAGGGGCCGCCGGGCGTCCGCCTCGGCGCCCGGCGCTTCGGGACCGGTGTCGTCCCCCAAGGTGCTGAGAGGGGCGGGGCGGTCGGATTCGAACCGACGTCCTCCGAGATGCTGTCGCGGCGCACTACCTCTGTGCTACGACCGGACCGTCCGGGTCGCCGAAGATCAGCATGAGGTGATCGAACAACCAGGCGTGTTCGATCTGCGGGATCGCGTCGGCCTCGCGCCAGACCCGCAGAACGTCCTGGTAGTCGACCTGAGAGGGGGCGGTCATGATTCCGAAGCGAGGCCGGGATGTGTGCGGCATGAGCCGGTAGTCCTTTCGGCATGCGGGGTTTCGTGGTCGGGAACACGGCCCCTGGCGGGCACGGCGCTCACCGGCGTCGCAGTGCCGGGTCGAGCAGCGCGGGCGGAGTGTCGTGCTTCTCCTCGGGGGCGAGGTCGACGCCCGGGGCCACGATCGCGTCTATGGCGTCGAGTACGTCGGCGGTCAACACGATGTCTGCGGCGGCCAGTTGGGACTGAAGGTGGTCAGGCGTCCGGGGTCCGATGAGCGCACTGGTCACCGCGGGGTGCGCGGTCACGAAACCGAGCGCGAGCTGGATGAGCGTGAGCCCGGCCTCGTCGGCGATCCCGGCGAGCCGCTCGACGGCCTCGAGCCTGTTCCTGTTGGCGGGCACGCGGAGGTCGAAGCGCTGCGGCATGAACGCCGAGCGGTTGGTGGTGATGTCCCGGCCCGCGCGGATCGCGCCGGACAGCCAGCCCGAGGCCAGCGGGCTCCACACCAGCACACCGAGCCCGTACTCCTCGGTCACGGGCAGCACATGGCTCTCGATCCCCCGCTGGAGGACGGAGTAGCTGGGCTGTTCGGTGACGTAGCGGCTCAGCCGGTGCTCGCGGGCCGCCCACTGCGCCTGGACGATGCGGTGGGCGGGGAAGGTCGAGGAGCCGAAGTAGCGTATCTTTCCCGCGCGTTGCAGGTCGGTCAGTGCCGACAGGGTCTCCTCGTCGCTGGTGTTCGGATCCCAGCGGTGGATCTGGTAGAGGTCGACGTGGTCGACGCCGAGGCGGCGCAGGCTGTTGTCCAGCGCGGTCACCAGCCAACGGCGCGAGGTGCCCCTGTGGTTGCGCTCGTCACCCATGGGCATGGCGGCCTTCGTCGCCAGGACGATGTCGTCACGGCGACCCGCGACGGCCTTGCCCACCATCTCCTCCGACTCACCGTCACCGTACATGTCGGCGGTGTCGATGAGGTTGATCCCGCTCGCGAGGGCGGCGTCGACGATGGCGGTGGCCTCGCCCTGGGTGGTGCATCCGATCCGGCCGAAGTTCATCGCGCCGAGCGCGAGGGAGCTGACCTGCACGCCGGTGCGGCCCAAAGTGCGGTACTGCATGACCTGTCTCCTCACTGCGAGGGGGAAGCGTCGGGGAAACCGATGACGAGAAGGGGTGGGTCGCGAGAACCGATGCCGGAAGGGGAGCGTCACGGTGCCGGCCATGCCCCGGCCCTGGCCGACCCTCCATGGCGGTGCGCCCGAAGCTCTGACACCATGAGCAAGCGGAACGTCGTTCCGGTAACGACAATACGGAACACTGTTCCGTTTAGCAAGTACGGCTGTGGAAGGAGCGACGCGGTGAGCGACAGCGGCGAGGGGACGAAGCGCGCGGCCCGGTCCAGGCGGAGTGACGCCCGGCGCAACGAGGAGACACTGCTCGAGGCTGCCACGGCGGCCTTCGTCGACTCGGGTGTGGAAGCGCCGGTACGCGACATCGCGACCCGGGCCGGGGTCGGAGTGGGCACGATCTACCGTCACTTCCCGACGCGTGCGGATCTCGTCATCGCCGTGTACCGGCACCAGGTGGAGGGCCTGGCCGAGGCCGGTCCCGCGCTGCTAAAGACAACCACCACCGCCCACGCCGCACTCGGGCGGTGGATCGACCTCTTCGTCGATTTCCTGGTGACCAAGCACGGCCTCGCTGCCGTGCTGAAGCCTGACAGCACGGGCTTCGACGCGCTGCACACCTACTTCCTCGACCGGCTGGTCCCCGTCTGCAGCGAGCTGCTCCAAGCCGCGGCCGCCACCGGCGAGATCCGGTCCGACCTGGAGGCCTATGAGCTCATGCGAGGGGTCGGCAACCTCTGCATCGGCGCGGAGAGCGATCCCCGCTACGACGCACGCCGACTGGTGGCGCTCCTGGTCCAAGGCCTGCACGCCGAACACACCCACCAGGAATCCGGCAGGTGAGCACGACGGGCCACGGCGTGGCCCGTGGCCGGCCGTCCTCTCTCCCTGCGGCCCGCGTGCGCGGCATCCGTATGCTCCCGGCATGAAACTCTTCCGGTCGCGTGGCGCAGACAATGCGGGGAAGCCCGCGACATCGCCGTTGGCCCAGGCCATGAGCCTGTTCAAGGACGGGCGCTACGCCGAGGCGGAGGCCGAGGCCCGCGCCGTGGCCGAGGCCCGGTCGGTGCTGCGCCTCGACACCTACGCGCCACTGGCACTGAGCGTCGCCGCGCTCGCGATGAGCGCCCAGGGCCGCCATGCCGAAGCCCTTGCGCTGTACGACGAACTGCTGCCGGTGTTCGGCAGGACCTTCGGCGCCGAGCATCTGCACACGCTCAAACTCCGCTCGGACCGCGCCCAGACGCTGGTTCCACTCGCCCGGTACGCCGAATGCGAGGCGGAGTGCGCGGCCGTCGCCCGGATCGCCGGCCGGGGCACGGGAGCGCAGATGCCTCTCATAGCGGGGGCCGCCCGGAACGGACTGATCTTCGCCCTCAACAAGCAGGGCCGCTACGAGGAGGCCGAGGCACTCGCCCGCGAGACCCTCGGCGCCCACCCCGCACCGAGCCGGCTGGCCCTGGTCCTGCACCTCGGCCTGGTCCGCAGCCTCAACGGTCAGGGTCGCCACGAGGAGGCTCTTGCCGAGGCCGGACACGCCGACGCGCTGCGCCGGAAAGCGCCCGAGGGCTCCCGCACGGAGACCGGAGCCGTCGAACTGGCCGTCGCCACCGCTCTGTTGGGGCTGGGGCGCACTGCCGAGGCCCGCACCCGGGCCGTGGCCGCCCACGACGCCTGTCGGGCCGAGTTCGGCCCGGACCATCACCGCACCGTCGAGGCCCGGGTGCTGCTCGACCGCATCGACGGGACGTGAAGCGAACAGCCCCTACGGATACCCCGAGAGGCAAGATCAGGGAGGTCCCCCGATGTGCGGGAGCCGACGTGGCGTCAGGCTTGATCCATGACGAATCATCTCCCGCCCAGCGCTCGCCGCGTGCGCCGTAGCCGCCCTGGGGACACTGACCACGGCTCTGCTCGTCGGCGCGACCACCCGCACCGTCCCGTCCCCCACCGACCCCACCCCATGGGCCATGCGCTCCCTTCCCCTTCCTGCCCCAGGCAGCACGAGGCCGCGAACGGACGGTCGCTGTCGGAGGACCTGGCCCGTGCGCCGGATCCCGGCGGAGGTGGGCACGGCGACACGGACACCGGCGCGACACGGACACAGGCCTCGGCCGGGAGTCCTTCCGTGCCCCCCACCCCGGAGACGCCGGGAAGGCAGCGGGAGCGTCACGCGGCTAACAGGAGGGCGCGACATAGCGCGCCAGCTGGTCCTTGACCCACGGGTCGAACACGGCCAGGCGGTGCCGGGCGGCGGGATCGAACGTCGCCAGTTGTCCCGCGACCCATGGGTCGATGCACCGAAGACCATGGTGACGGTGCTGGGCGTGGCCGGCGGGCGCTGCCGTGGCGCCGACGGCCGGGTGCCCGGTGGCACGGGGGGCGGCCGCCGCGGGGCCGCCGCCGGCGAGGAGCGCACCCGCGGCCATCGCGGTGGCAGCGCCGACCGCGCCCGCGTTCCTCGTCAGCCTCTTCATGTTCTTCATGGCCTTCTCCTTCCGATCGGGCCGGTGCCGGGGGACCTATGACCGTCCCTCGCCGGGTACGGGCGTCTACCCCTCAGCTCACTCCTCATTCGTCCCCCGGGCCCGGGCCCGGAACGCGGCGGGGGTCTCCCCGGTGCGCCGCCGGAAGAACCTCGTGAACACGGTGGCGCCGGGAAAGCCGAGGCGGTCGCCGACGGCCGCGGCCGGCAGGTCGGTGTGCCACAGCAGCCGCCGTGCCTCCAGCAGGACCCTGTCGTCGATGAAGGCCTTTGCTCCGGTGCCGGTCGCCGAGCGGGTGGCCCGGGTCAGGGTCCGGACGCTGTAGCCGAGCGCGTGGGCGTAGTCCTCGACCCGGTGGGTCCGGGAGAAGTCACGCTCGACGGCGCGCTGGAAGCGACGGAACGCCTCGCTGCCGGCCCCGGCCGTCTCGCGTACGCCCTGTGCGTGGGACAGCCGGAGCACGAGGACCGACAGCAGGTGCCGTACTACGTCGATCTGGATCTCCAGCGGCAGGTCGGCGAGCCTTCGGTACTCGCTGCGGAGCACCTGGAGTACGGCGTCCAGGGCCGCCCCGTCCGTGTCCGTGGGGGTCAGGGCCGACCGCCAGACGGGCTGGTCGACCCGTGCGGCCTCCACGGTCGCGGGGGTGAGGAACCCGGAGGTGAACAGCACGACGACACCGTCGGCCGCGGCGAGGTCGGAGTCGTACTGGTGGACCTGGCCGGGCCGTACCCACAGCCAGTCACCCGCGGTCATCTCACACGTGCCGAAGTCAAGGAAGCAGCGCAGCCGACCGCCGCGCACCGCGATCAGTTCATGGAAGGTGGGCCGCTTGGCAGCGTAGGGATCAAGGCCGTGGCCGTGGGCACGGCCGGGCAGGGCGGAGAGATCGAGGACCTCCGCGCCGGGCGGGGCGCCGGCTGCGGCACGGTAGGGGACGGGAGTGATCTCGGTCCGGCGGATGGCGCGCGACTGTCCGTTTTTGTCCATGAGCTGTCTTCAGGATACGCCGTCGCCCTCGTAAGGCGCCCTTAGCGTCGAAAAGGCGGTGACCGAAATGGTTGCACCACCGCGCAGGGCCGGACGAATGGAAGGAGCCGAGTCGCGTGCGATTGGTCGTGGGCATGACGGGAGCGACGGGGGCCGTGTTCGGCGTCCGGCTGCTGGAGGCTCTGGCGACGCTCCCGGAGGTGGAGACGCACCTGGTGCTCAGTCGCTGGGCGCGGACCACCATCGAGCTGGAGACCGGCCTCACGGTCCCCGAGGTCACCGCGCTGGCCGATGTCACGTATGCGCCGGAGGACCAGGGGGCGGCCATCTCGTCGGGTTCGTTCCGGACGGACGGCATGATCGTCGTGCCGTGCTCGATGAAGACCCTCGCCGGTATCCGCGCCGGGTATGCCGACGGTCTGGTGGGACGGGCCGCGGACGTGGTGCTGAAGGAGCGGCGCCGGCTGGTCCTCGTCCCCCGTGAGACACCGCTGAGCGAGATCCATCTGGAGAACATGCTCGAACTCGCCCGCAAAGGCGTGCAGTTGGTGCCGCCGATGCCGGCGTTCTACAACCATCCGCAGTCGGTGGACGACATCGTCGACCATGTCGTCACACGCGTCCTCGACCAGTTCGACCTGCCCGCGCCCTCGCCCCGACGGTGGGAGGGCATGCGGGCGGCCCGCGCCCTGCGACCGGCCGGCTGAGGCCACGGTGCCCTCCCGCGCGCCCGGCTCCGGGCAGCACCGGCCCGCTCACCGTCCCTCCCCCCGCGTTCCCGGGTTCCCCCGCGAAAGGACTTCCCCATGCCCTACGACGACCTTCGTGGCTTTCTCGACGCCCTCGACAAGGAGGGTCAGCTTCTCCGGGTCGCGGAACAGGTGCTGCCGGAGCCGGACATCGCCGCCGCGGCGAATGCCGCTCCGCGCCTCGGAGACGCGGCCCCGGCACTGTTCTTCGACAACGTCAAGGGGTTCACTAACGCGCGCATCGCGATGAACGTCCACGGCTCATGGGCCAACCACGCGCTCGCTCTCGGCCTGCCGAAGGAGACCGGCGCCAAGGAGCAGGTCGCCGAGTTCGCCCGGCGCTGGGAGGCGTTCCCGGTCGAGCCCGAGTGGCGCGAGAACCCGCCCTGGGCCCAGAACACCCTCGAGGGCGAAGACGCCGACATTTTCCGGGTCCTGCCGCTCATCCGGCTCAACGACGGCGACGGGGGCTTCTACATCGACAAGGCCGCCGTCGTCTCGAAGGACCCCGACGACCCCGAGCACAGCGGCAAGCAGAACCTCGGCATCTACCGCCTCGAGGTCAAGGGCCGGCGCAGGCTCGCGATCCAGCCCGTGCCGATGCACGACATCGCCCTGCATCTCAAGACCGCCGAGGAGCGGGGCGAGGACCTGCCCGTGGCCATCACCCTCGGCAACGACCCGGTGATCACCATCGCCGCGTCCACCCCCATGAAGTACGAGGAGAACGAGTACGGGCTGGCCGGCGCCCTGCGTGGAGCACCCGCCCCGATCGCCCGGGCACCCCTGACCGGGCTGCCGGTGCCATGGGGCAGCGAGGTGGTGATCGAGGGCGTCATCGAAGGGCGCAGGCGGGAGATCGAGGGGCCGTTCGGCGAGTTCACGGGGCACTACTCGGGTGGGCGCAGCATGCCGGTGATCCGCGTGGACCGGATCTCGTACCGGACCGACCCGGTCTTCGAGCACCTCTATCTCGGGATGCCGTGGACCGAGTGCGACTACCTCATCGCGGCGAACACGTCCGTGCCGTTGTTCCAGCAGCTGAAGGCGGACTTCCCGGAGGTGCAGGCGGTCAACGCCTCCTACACGCACGGACTGGTCGTCATCGTCTCGACGAAGAAGCGGTACGGCGGCTTCGCCAAGGCGGTCGGACTGCGGGTGCTGACGACACCGCACGGGCTCGGCTACGCGACCACGGTCATCATGGTGGACGAGGACGTCGACCCGTTCAGCCTGCCACAGGTGATGTGGGCGCTGTCGACCAAGATGAACCCGGCCGAAGACCTGATCACCGTCCCCCGTCTGCCGGTCGTCGAACTTGCACCGCAGGCGCAGACGCCCGGCATCGTGGACAAGCTCGTCATCGACGCCACGACGCCCGTCGCCCCCGACCGTCGCGGCACCTACGGCAACCCGGTCCGGGACCTGCCCGAGACGGCCGCATGGCTCACGCGACTGCAGGCTCTCGCCGCCCGCCACTGACCGCCCGCACTCCTCTCCCCACACCCCGGCAAGGAGACCCGTCATGGCCGAACCCACCCACCCCGGCTGCCCGCGCTGCGCGCACGGGGAGACCGAGCACATCCACGCCTCCCCCGTCCCCGGGGTCTGGGACGTGCTGCAGTGCCCGCGCTGCCTGTACATGTGGCGCACCAGCGAACCGGCGCGGCGTACCCGGCGCGAGAACTATCCCGAGGGCTTCCGGCTGACCGTGGCGGACCTCGCGAACACCGACGAGGTGCCGGCCGTGCCCCCGCTGCGCCAGGCGCCCTGACCCGGCGCCACGCATGCGCGCACCGGAGGGAGTTGTCCGCCTCCGGTGCGCCCGATGCGGCCGCGCACACTGTGCCGACCGCGGCGGCAGGCTTATGGTGGGCCATCACTTGCGTCCGCTCTGAGGGGAACTGATGGAGCCCGGGACCAGGATCGCGCGCTACGCCGCCGTCTGCGCGGCAGCCCTTCTGCTCTGCACCGGCCTCACCACCACTGCCTCCGCCGGGACACTCACGGCCTCCGCCGGGACACTGACGACGGCCGGCGACAGCCTCCTGCCGTCCGTCGGCGCCACCACGGAGTCCGGCCACGGCGCCATGGACGGCCCGGGCACACTCGCCGACCAGCTCGACGCCTACTGGACGCCGGCGCGCATGGAGGCAGCGCTGCCCGCCGACGCCCGCAAAGGAACCGGAACGGCTGCCCCGGCGGGCGGCGTGTCCCCTGCCGTGGACGGCCCCCGGCCGGGCGAGTACATCCCGCCCAGCAGGAGCTTCGACGGCATCCCCCAGGCCGGCACCTTCTTCTGGACGGACGTCAGTGGTACCGGCCGCACGTGCAGCGGCTCCGTCGTGCGCAGTCCCGGCCATGACCTGGTGCTGAGCGCCGGCCACTGTCTGAAGGGCTACGCGGGCACCTCACCCAAGAGGCACCTGGCCTTCGTCCCGCAGTACCACGACAGCCTCAAGCCGTTCGGGATCTTCCCCGTGCGGACCAACGGCGTCTATGTCGCCCAGCAGTACTACGACCTTGGTGAACACGCGGGCGCCGCCTATGACTTCGCCTTCGCGGTCACGGAGCCCAACCAGGAGGGAACACGCCTTCAGGACGCGGTCGGTGGCGTGCGGCTGCTCACCGGGACCGGCTACTACCACGCCCCGGTGCGGATGATCGGCTACCCGGCGGGGGCGGAGAAGCCGCTGGAGTGCTGGAGCTGGACCACCAGGTGGGACAGCGACGACCCGGCCGACCCGGGCACGTTCCCGCGCATCGCCTGCGACGCCTTCGTGGGCGGGACCAGCGGTGGCCCCATGCTCGTGCCCTGGCCCGGCGGCTGGGCGGTTTTCGGGGTGATCGGCGGCTATCACACCGGCGGCAACACCCCGCAGGTCTCGTACAGCGCCTACTTCGGCGCCGCCACGCAGGCCCTCTACCGCGCAGCGGTCACCGGCGCCCCACCGGCCGGACCGCGCCTCACCTCCGGTTGAGCGCTGAGCGCCTGTGCCCCGGGCAGGCTCGTCCGCGTCGGAAACCGGTGCCTGCACGTCGAGCGCCATGACCGCGTCAGCGTGGCACGATAGTGATGCATATCACCCTATCGAGGGGGTGCTCCATGGCCGTTTCAGAGGCGACGCCCGGCCCGAAGACCCACAAACCCGGGCTTCGGCGGGAGATCGGCTTCATCGGACTCATCTGGGCCTCGGAGGGGTCGATCATCGGATCCGGGTGGCTGTTCGGCGCACAGGGCGCCCTGGCGGCGGCGGGTCCGGCGGCGATCATCTCCTGGGTCATCGGCGGCATCGCGATCCTGATCCTGGCGCTGGTGCACGCGGAGCTGGGCGGCATGTACCCGGTCTCGGGCGGCACCGCGCGCTTCCCGCACTACGCCTTCGGCGGCGCCGCAGGCGCGTCGTTCGGCTGGTTCTCCTGGCTGCAGGCGGCCACGGTGGCACCCATCGAGGTGCTGGCGATGATCACCTACGGCCAGCACTACTCCTGGGCCAGCGGCTGGGAGAAGGTCAAGGGCGGCGAGCACGTCCTGACCCCGCCCGGCATCGCCGTCGCGGTGGGGCTGATGGCGGTCATCACCGCCATCAACTTCCTCAGCATCCGGCTCCTGGCCCGCACCAACAGCGCCGCGACCTGGTGGAAGGTCGGCATCCCCCTGCTGACGATCTTCGTGTTCGCCATCGCCCAGTTCCACACCGCCAACTTCACCGCGGCGGACGGTTTCAACCCGTACGGGGCCAAGGGCATCCTGTCGGCCGTCTCCACCAGTGGCATCATCTTCGCGCTGCTGGGTTTCGAGCAGGCCGACCAGCTCGCCGGCGAGAGCGCCAACCCCAAGCGGGACATCCCGCGGGCGGTGATCGGGTCGATCCTGCTCGGCATCCTGATCTACATCCTGCTGCAGGTCACCTTCCTCGCCGCGCTGCCCGCCTCGCAGATCGGCAGCCACTGGGCCAACTCCGCGTTCACCGCGCTGAGTGGGCCGTTCGCGCAGGTCGCCACGCTCATCAGCCTGGGCTGGCTGGCGACCGTCCTGTATCTCGACGCCGTGATCTCCCCCGCCGGCACCGGACTGATCTACATCACCGGCTCCTCCCGGGTGTCGTACGGCCTCAGCCGTAACGGTTACGTGCCCTCCGCCTTCGAGAACACCAACCGGCGCGGCGTTCCCTGGGTCGGCCTGATCACCGCCTTCGTGGTCGGCTGCATCTGCTTCCTGCCCTTCCCCAGCTGGCGTTCGCTGGTCGGCCTGATCACCAGTGCGAGCGTGCTGATGTACGCCGGTGCGCCGCTCTCCTTCGGGGTGTTCCGCAACCGGCTGCCCGAGGCCCACCGTCCCTACCGGCTGCCCGGCGGCGGCGTGCTGTCGCCGCTCGCCTTCATCGTCGCCAACCTGCTGATCCTGTGGTCGGGGTGGACCACCGACTGGAAGCTCGGCGTCGCCATCCTGATCGGCTACGTCATCCTGATCGCGAACCGGGTGTTCAAGATGAACCCCATCACCCCGCAGCTCGACCTGCGTGCCGCGCAGTGGCTGCCGGCCTATCTGGTGGGCATGGGGCTCATCGTCTACCTCAGCGACTTCGGGCCCCTGAAGCACCCCTGGTTCCCGCTGTGGTGGGACATCGCGGTCACGGCCGTGTTCAGCCTCGCCATCTACTACTGGGCCATGGCGGTGGCCCTGCCCAGCGAACAGATCCAGCGGCTCATCGACCAGGTCGTCGTACCGGAGGAAGAGGACATCCTCTGACGGCGCCTTCCGACGCACCGTCAGATGCCATCGGCGGCCCGGAAGCCGTCCCTGTCACCCCAGGGGGAACTTCTGGGCCGACGAGCCGTTGCAGTCCCAGATCTGCAGCCGCGTGCCATTGGCCGTCGCCCCACTGGGAGAGTCCAGACACCGCCCCGACTGCGGATTCAGCAGCGAACCATCACCCTGCTGCACCCACCTCTGCCCACCCACACCGTCGCAGTCCCACAACTCCACCTTCGTCCCGGCCGCCGTCCCATTGCCGTCGATGTCCAGACACCGGCCCAGCGTGCGCAGGCTGCCGTCGGCATAGTGCGTCCAGTGCTGGTCCTCCGCGTACGACTGGCAGTCCCACAGCTGCACGGCCGCGCCGTCGGTGCCGGTGTCGTCGGCGGCGACGTCGACGCACTTGCCGCCGGGGCCGGTGATGGTGCCCTGGGGGCCGTTGGGGACGTTCGTCTCGCCGGAGTAGCCGACGGAGACGATGTTGGCCTGGACGGCGTTCTCGGCCGCGTCGGCCGGGTAGCCGGAGACCATCACGCCCTCGAAGAACGTGCCCATGTTCCAGTTGCTGTTGTCGCCGCCCGTGCCGAGGATGATGCCGCCCTCCTGGTGCATGGGCTGATATCCGCCGCGCGTGGGCAGGGCGCCGTCCCACCAGGTGGAGAGCCCGCCGGACTGTGCGTCACCGCCCTTGAGCGCGTACCGCGTCCGCCCGTCGTTCTTCAGTACGGCGGTGACGAAGGTGCTCGCGTTGCCCCGGTTGGCGGTGTTGGAGCCGTTGTCGCCCTGGAACATGCCGTTCTCCAGGTCGGCCTCGACCCAGGGCCCGGAGCCGGTGCACGGCGCGAAGTAGCAGGTGGTCGCGAGGCTGACCGCGTCCATGTGGCCGTTGCCGGTGTCGGCCGGTGTGCTCTCGGCGTTTCCGTAGTCGAAGCAGCAGGCGGAGCCCACATGGGTGCCGCTGGCCACCATGTAGGCGCCCTCCGGTTGCCCGTTCACGGCGACACCCGGGGCGGCACCCGTGTACCGGTAACCGACTCCCGGTGAGATCCACACGCCGTACACCTTGTGGCCGCCCGCGGTGACGGCGATCTCGGACGCGTCCGCGCCCCGGTCCGCGCCCATGCCGGAGGTACCCGCCGGGCCCGGGGTGAGGTCGTTGTGCCGGGCTGTCTGGTCGTAGATCTTCGTGATGGCGCATGTGGTGTCCGCACAGAACCTGTCCTGCTGTCCCGCGTCGGCGTAACCGCCCGGCGACAGCAGCCCGATGTCGGCGCCGGCCCCGTCCAAGGCGCGGGTCACCCGGTACAGCGGGCCGTCGTAGGAGGAGAAGAGCGCGCGCACCGTGCTGTGCGCGGCGACGCAGGGGGTGCCGGCGGCGCCGTAGATGTCACAGGGCAGTGAACCAGCGGCCTGCGTCGGTGCGGGCATACCGAGCAACGCGCCCAGGACCAGGCCGATGACGGCCAGGAGCGACGCGAGCGATCTGGGGCTTCCGCGCATGCTGGGCTCCTCGATGGGGGGTGATGGGGGTGGGGAGCGGTCGAGTTGGAGCTCCGGAGCGGCCGCTGCGGAACGTACGCACAGTGGTGGTTGCCGTCAAGATTTGTGGCTTTGGCCTTATGAAAAGTTTTGGACTTGCGCCAAGTCGGCGCCTTCCCCCGTGATGTGATGTCCCGTCAGGCAAGCGGCTGGTTCTGCACCGCGCGTCCTTGACAGCAGGGGCTGAAGGGGCAACCTTCGGGACAACGTTGTCGAAGGGACATGGTCACGATGGTGCCTTTCCGCCTTCTGTCCGTGCTGGCCACTGGCGCCCTGGTCCTGGGTGCCCTCTCCGCCCCCGCCCACGCCGATCCCGTCTCCCTCGTGCCGGTCGCCGATCCGGCCGCTGTCGTGAATCCGTTCATCGGGACCTCGCACGCCGCCGACGACTTCCCGGGCGCCGACACCCCGTTCGGGATGGTCCAGTGGAGCCCCGACACCAGCCCGCACCGGCCGGACGGCGGCGGCTACGAGTACGCCGACTCGGCCATCACCGGATTCGGCCTCACCCATATCGCGGGACCGGGCTGCCGGGCCGCCGGCGACATCCCGGTGCTGCCGACCGTCGGCGCGGTCGACACTCGGGCCACGGTCGGCTTCTCGCACGCCAACGAGTCCGCGAGCCCCGGTGCGTACACGGTGTCCCTGGACAACGGCGTGAAGACGGAACTGACCGCCACCACCCGCAGCGGCATGGCCCGTTTCACCTTCCCGTCCACCGGTCGGGCGAACCTGCTGTTCAAGCTCACGGACAGCGAGAACGGCGTCAGCGCCGCCGAGTTCGACGTGGTGAACGACAGAGAAGTCAGAGGCAAGGTCACCAGCGGCAACTTCTGCGGCGAGGGCAACTCCTACACCGTCTACTACGACATGGTCTTCGACCAGCCGTTCCGCCACAGCGGCACCGCGCTGGCCGCCGTCACGCCCACCACGCCCAGGAGCAACGCCTCCTCCAGCGCACCCGAGGCACCGAACAAGCCCACACTGCACGGCACCGTGCCCCGTACGCCCCGCGGCTTCGCTCCCCGGGCGAGCGGCTCCGACGGTTATGTCACGTTCGACACCACCTCCCACCGGGCCGTTCAGGCCAAGGTCGGTATCTCGTACGTGTCGGCCGCCGGCGCCGTGGGCAACCGGCAGGCGGAGAACAGTGGCTGGGACCTGGACAGGGTGCGCGGCGCGGCGCACAACGCCTGGAAGTCGCTCCTCGGCCGGGTGCGGATCGCCGGCGGGACGCCCGAGCGGCAGACCGTGTTCTACACCGCGCTCTATCACGCGCTGCTGCATCCGAACGTGATCAGTGACACCGACCGCCGCTATCCCGGCTTCGACGGCAGGGTTCACACCGTCGACACGGGCCACGGCGCCGCCTACGCCAACTACTCGGGCTGGGACGTCTACCGCTCGCAGGCCCAGCTCGAGGCCCTGGTCGCGCCGCGGACCGCCGCCGACACCGCCCAGTCGATGGTCGACGACTACCGCCAGACCGGCCTGTTCCCGAAGTGGTCGGAGAACAATGGCGAGACCTACGTCATGGTCGGCGATCCTGCGGACGAGATCATCGCCGACTACTACGCCTTCGGGGCCAGGAACTTCGACACCGCGACCGCGCTCAAGGGCATGATCGCGGAGGCCACCGTGCCCAACGACAACCGGCCCGGGCTCGCCTATCTGGAGCAGCTGGGCCGGCTGCCCAGCAACGGAAAGTACGGTTGCTGCAACTTCTACGGGGCGGCGTCCACCACGCTCGAGTACGACTCGGCCGACTTCGCCGTCTCGGCCTTCGCCGGTGCCCTCGGACACACCGCGGACCAGCACCGGTTCGCCGACCGGGCGCAGGACTGGCAGAACCTGTTCGACTTCGGCAGCGGTTTCGTCCGGCCGCGCGACGCCTCGGGCACCTGGACGGCCGGCTTCTCGCCCACCTCGGGGAAGAACTTCGTCGAGGGCGACTCCTGGCAGTACACGCCGATGGTGCCGTTCAACGTGCACGGACTGGCGACCGCCATGGGCGGTGACGCGGCCCTGGCCAAGTACCTGGACACCGACCTGTCCTCGCTGACCGGCGCCGGCGGATACACCAACCTGGGCAACGAGCCCAGCCTCAACATCCCCTGGGAGTACGACTACATCGGCCGCCCCTATCAGACGCAGAAGGTCGTCCGGCAGGTCCAGGACCAGATCTGGACCGACGAACCGTCCGGTCTGGCGGGCAACGACGACCTGGGCGAGATGAGCTCGTGGTACGTGTGGTCCGCCCTCGGCATGTATCCGGAGACCCCCGGCACCGCCGATCTTGCCCTCGGCAGCCCGCTCTTCGGCCAGGCGGTGATCACCCTGCCGTCCGGCCACACCCTCACGATCAACGGCACGGGGGCCGCGGACGACGCGCCGTACGTCCAGTCCGCCACCTGGAACGGCACGGCATGGAACGCGGCACACGCGCCGGACGGTGCCCTCACCCGCGGCGGCACCCTGACCTACGTGCTCGGCACCTCCCCCAACACCTCCTGGGCGTCGGACGCCTCCGCCGCCCCGCGCTCCTACCCGGGCGCGCCCGGCTACACCGATGTCGGCACGTCCGGCGACGCCGCCGCGGCCTCGGCCAATTTCGACGGCGCGGGCTACAGCTACTCCGCGCACGCCCTGGCCGCCGCGGGAGTCACCCCCGGCTCGAAGGTCACGGTCAACGGGGTCACGTTCACCTGGCCCCAGGTGGCGGCGGGCGCCGCGGACAACTACGAGGCGAACGGGCAGACGGTACGGACGTCCGGCTCCGGCAGCATCTCCTTCCTGGGCGCCGCCAACAACGGCCCGGTGTCCGGCACCGCGACCGTCACCTACACGGACGGCACGGCCCAGTCGGTCGCCCTCGGTCTCTCCGACTGGACGCTGAGCGCCGGCGCGGCCTCACCGCTCGCCGACAACACCGTCGCGGTGACCATGCCCTACCGCAACCACGCGGGCACCGCGTCCGACAGCACGCCCACCTATGTGTTCGCCACGACGCCGGTGGCCCTGAGTCCGGGCAAGACGGTCAGCAGCGTGCGCCTGCCGTCCGATGTCGCCGCCGGGGGCCTGCACGTCTTCGCGATCGGCTTCGGCGGCTCCTCCTCGGCACGGGGACGGAGCTGACCGCGGGAACATGCCGTTGAGTGGAGCAATCACGGGGGTACGGGGGCGCGGCACACCAGGCTGGACGGGTGCAGCACGGACGGACCGGCCGGGAGCCGGAGCAGGACGGAACCACACAGCCCCGGGTACCGGCCCCTCCGGCGTGGCTGCGCTGGCTGCCCGTCCTGTACGTGGCGGCCGTGCTGCTGGTGGAGCCGCTCACGCCCGTCGACTGGCCGGTGAGCTTCGCGCTGATCGCCGTGCCCGTACTGGCCGCCTTCGGCCACGGGCCCGTGGTCGTCGGCGCCGCCACGGTGTTCGCCGTCGGCCTCGAAGCGGTGCTGGCCGGTACTCCCTGCTGTGCCGGCCGGTCCGCCGGCTATCTGTGGGACCGTCACTACATCGCGTCCTACATCTGTACGGCCCTGGTGGGCGGCCTCGGCGCGATCCTGGCCGCCCACCGGATCCGGCGTGAACGCACGCTCGCCGACGTGCGGTTCGTGGCCGAGACCGCGCAGCGCGTGCTGCTCCGCCCCCTGCCGCACCGGATCGGCAACCTCCGTCTGCAGAGCCTGTACCTCTCCGCCGCCGCCGAGGCACGTATCGGCGGCGACCTCTACGAGGCGGTCCCCACCCGGTTCGGAGTCCGCCTGCTCATCGGGGACGTCCGCGGCAAGGGACTGGTGGCGGTCGAGACCGCGGCCGCCTTGCTCGGGGCGTTCCGCGAGGTGGCGTACGACGAACCCGATCTGCTCGCGCTGGCCGACCGGGTGGACACGAGTATGCGCCGCAGGGCGACGCAGCTCGGCGGGACGGAGACGAGCGAACGGTTCGTCACCGCGGTCTTCGCCGAGATCCCTGCCGACGACCACATCGTCCGCATCGTCAACTGCGGCCATCCGCCACCCGTCCGGCTCCGGGCCGGCGAGGTGCGCGAACTGGACGGCGGGCGCCCGGCGCCGCCCCTGAACCTCGGCATGCTGGTCGAGGACCCGTATCACCTCGACACCCACTCGTTCCGGCCCGGCGATCTGCTGTTGCTGTACACGGACGGTGTCACGGAGACGCGGGACGCGACGGGCGCCTTCTACCCGCTGCTAGACCGCCTGCGCTGCTGGGGTCCCCTCCCGCCGGCGGAGCTGCTCGCACGCCTCCACGACGACCTGCTGGCCTACAGCCACAAGGGTCTTCAGGACGACACCGCGGCGCTCGCGGTCTGTCAGCTGCCCGTGGAACCCCCGGAGGACCCGCCGGCCGGGTGAGCGCGGCGCGGGTCAGAACGCGGTGTGGGCGAACCAGTTGTCGAGGACCGCGGCCGGTCCCGAGACCTCGAAGGCGGAGTCCTGGTACGACCGCCGCCCGTAGAGGAGGAGCAGCAGGTCCGCAGCCTGCCCGCGCACCGCCGCCGTGACCGGCTCGGCCTCCCCGGCCCCGGGGTCCACCGGACGGAAGCCGTCCCCCTCCAGCCGCATCCGCCACTCCTCACCCGGGCCGCCCTCACCGCCCGTGCTGCGGAAGGCGAGGGTCTCGCCGTCACCGCGCAGCTTCGTGACACCGGGGGCGAACAGGCCCGCGTGGGGGAGGTTGACGAGGAACTCGTCCACGCCGTCCGCCGCGAGCACGGGGTCGATGTCCGAGGGCAGGCCGACGGCGTGCTCCGCGTCGACCCGGTGCACCAGCGTCTCGAACAGCATCCGGCGGGCCCAGAACCGGGCGTGCCGGTCCTCGCCCCACACCCACATCGGTGCCTCGGGGTCCGTGTCCCGCAGGACGGCCGCGACGTCCGGCACCCCCGCCGCCACCCAGTCGGGATAGTCCCGTACGTCCTGAGGCAGCCCGAGCTCGACGTCCCGGCTGCGCGGAGGCTCCTGCACCCGCCGGGTCAGCAGGGTGGCGAACCAGCGCTGCAGCGCTCCGACGTGCTGGGTGAGGTCGGTCAGGGTCCAGCCGGGGCATGAGAGCACGGGGACCGTCGGGTCGGCGCCCTTGACCACCTCGGAAAAGCGCAGGGTCTCGCGGGCGACGGCCTCGCGGTAGGTGGCGTACGGCAGCGGGTGCCCCGCCCGGTGTGTCACTGTCATCGGCTGGCGCCGTCCTGTTCTGTGCTCGGCCCGGATGGTCGTCGGGGTCAGTCTGGATGCTGGAGTCCACTCGAAGGCAAATCCCGGTGGCGGGGGATCTCCTGATCGGCCCAGATGATCTTGCCGTCGCCGGTGTACCGGGCGCCCCAGCGCTGGGCGAGCTGGGCCACCAGGAAGAGCCCGCGGCCGCCCTCGTCCGTGCTCCTGGCATGCCTGAGCCGGGGGGCCGTACTGCTGGCGTCGGCGACCTCGCAGGTGAGGCGGGTGTCGCGGAGGAGCCGCAGCCGTATGGGAGTCGCGGCGTAGCGGATGGCGTTGGTGACGAGTTCGCTCACGACGAGTTCGGTCGTCATGGCCAGCTCTCCGAGGCCCCAGTCCTCGACCTGGCGGGTGGCCAGGGAGCGCAGGGTGCCGACGGCGGCCGGGTCGGCCGGTACGTCCCAGCAGGCGACCCGGTCGGCTCCCAGGGTGTGGGTGCGGGTGAGGAGCAGGGCGATGTCGTCGGGCTGGGGCACGGGCACGAGCTGCCGTACGGCGGACGCGCACAGCGTGTCCAGGTCGTCCCCGGTGTGGGCGAGGACCTCGCCGAGCCGGGCCATGCCCCGTTCGACGTCTTGGTCGCAGCCCTCGATGAGACCGTTGGTGTACAGCCCCAGGAGGCTGCCCTCGGCCAGTTCCACCTCGGTGGCCTCGAAGGCCATGCCGCCCAGCCCGAGCGGGGGCCCGGCGGGGATCTGCGGGAAGTAGGCGTGTCCGTCCGGTGCCACGACGACGGGCGGCGGGTGGCCGGCCCGCGCCATCGCACACCGCCTGCTGACCGGGTCGTAGACGGCGTAGAGGCAGGTGGCGCCGATGAAGGTGCTGCGGGCGGCCGTGCCGGCGGCCGCCTCCTCGTCGCTCAGCCGGAGCACGAGGTCGTCGAGATGGGCGAGCAGGTCGTCGGGGGGCATCTCCATGGCGGCGAGGGTCTGCACCGCGGTGCGCAGTCGGCCCATGCTCGCCGCCGCGCCGATGCCGTGGCCCACCACATCGCCGATGACGAGGCCGACCCGTGCGCCGGACAGCGCTATCACGTCGAACCAGTCGCCGCCGACGCCGCCGGAGGGGTCGGCCGGCAGATAGGAGGAGGCCACGTCCAGCGCGCTGCCGCCGGTCAGGACCGGGGGCAGCAGGCTGCGCTGGAGGGTGATCGCCGCCGTGTGCTCCCGGGTGTAGCGGCGGGCGTTGTCGACGCACACCGCCGCGCGTGCCACCAGTTCCCGGGCCAGCAGGACGTCGTCGGGCCCGAAGGAGACGGGGTTGAGCGACCGGGCGAACGTGGCGAGGCCGAGGGGGGTGTTCCGCGCCCGCATCGGCACGGCGATGAGCGAGTGCAGGCCGTACTCGCGGATGCGTTGTGTGCGCTCGGCGTCCCGGGCGACCCACAGTTCGTCGGACGGGTCCAGGACCGGGATGAGCAGCGGCTCACCGTCGAGGATGAGGTGCCCGTCGTGCGGCGGCGGGAGGAAGTCGACGCGCCCGCCGATCGCGACGACGGCCTCGGGGGCGCCCTCACGCACGGAACGCAGTGCCGCCCGGCGCATCACGGGCCTGACGGGCGCCGGGCCCGCGTCGGTCAGCCACGCCCCGTGGCCCTCGGTGCTGAGCACGGGTTCCAGCAGGTCGACGATGACGAAGTCGGCGAAGCGGGGGACGGCGAAGTCGGCCAGCTCCTGGGCGGTCCGCGTCACGTCGAGTGTGGTGCCGATGCTGGTGCCGGCTTCGTTGACCATCGTCAGCAGTTGCCGGGCGTTCCACCGCTCGGTGACGTCCTGGACCATGTAGCAGACGCCGGTGATGGAGTCGTCGGCGTCGACCAGGGGGAAGAACGAGGTCGAGTAGGCGTGCCGGCGGTGCGGGTCGGCCCAGCTCCAGCCGGTGTACTCGTAGTCGGTCACCGGCAGGCCCGTCGCGAGCACCTTGCGCATCAGACTCTCCAGGGCCTCCGCCTGCACTCCGGGCAGCAGCTCGTTCAGCCGCCGTCCGAGCCGCTCCTCCCGGGGGACCCCGCCGAACCGTTCCAGGGTGTCGTTCAGCCAGACGTAGCGAAGCTCGGTGTCCATGACGGCCATGCCGACCGGCGAGCGGGTCAGGAACCCGTCCAGGACCGACTGGCCCATGGTCCACCGCTGCCGTTGTTCCCGGGCCGAGACCAGGAAGCACTCGGTGTCGCCGACCCGGAACGAGGCCGAGACCCGCAGCTGTACATCGAGGCTGCGGCCGTCGCGGTGCCGTACGGCGATCTGCCCGCTCCAGCCGTTTCCGCACCGGCACCGCTCCACGACCCCGGCGAGCCGTACGGGATCCTCGGGCATGGCGAGCAGGCGCGCGGCGGAGGTGCCCACGACATCCCGTGCCGTGTGGCCGAGGAACGCCTCGGCGCTGCGGGTCCAGCCGACCACGACGCCGTGTTCCGATATCACCGCTGCCGCGTCGGTGGACGCGTCGAAGAGATCACCCGGTCCCCGTGGCGTGGCTGCGGCGAAGCCCTCAGGCGCAGATTCCATCAGTTCCACCCATACACCACTATGGGACTGTTTGCTCCGTGATGTGCATGGATACAGCGGGAGGTGTGATGCCGCCCGGCCGGTGGAGGTGAACCCGCCATGGCAGTGGACTCCTTCGAAGCCGGCCACGAGAAGCGCGACGGCGAGACCCCCCGGCCGACCGGGCTGCTGGACGTGCTCAGCGTGGCGGCGGTGGCCCTGGACACCCGCGGACGTATCGTCTTCTGGACCCCGCAGGCCGAGGACCTCTTCGGATTCTCCGCGGAGGAGGCCCTCGGCAAGCCCGCGGCGCACCTGCTGGTGCACCCGGAGCATCTGCAGGCCGTGGTGGGTCTGTTCGCCGAGGTGCTGGAGACCGGCCGGGGCTGGGCCGGCGCGTTCCCCATCCGGCACAAGGACGGCAGCAGCCGGCTGACCGAGTTCCGCACCATGCGGCTGCTGGACGACCTCGGGGACGTCTACGCCCTCGGCATCGCCGCCGACCACACCCTGCTCCAGCGGGTCGAGACCGACCTGGCGCTGTGCGAGCGGCTGATCAACCAGTCCCCGATCGGCCTGGCCCTGCTGGACCCCGAGCTGCGGTACGTCCTGGTCAACCCGGCGCTGGAGCGGATCGACGGCACTCTCGCCGAGGACCACATCGGCCGCCATCTCAGGGAGACCCTGCCGTTCCCGGACGTCGACACCGTCGAGTCCGCGCTGCGCCAGGTACTCACCACCGGCACGCCCCTGCTGGACCAGTACCACGTCGGGCGGCCGCCGGCCGATCCCGGCCACGAGCACGCCTGGTCGCTGTCCTTCTACCGGCTGGAGGACCCCGGTGGCCGGGTGCTGGGTGCGGCCGTCTCGGTCGTGGACGTCACCGAGCGGCACCGCGCGGCCGCCGAGGCCGACCGGGCCCGGCGGCGCCTGGCGCTCATCGCGGACGCCTCCGCCCGGGTCGGCACCGCGCTGGACGTGGAGCAGACCGCCCACGAACTGGCCGAGATCGCGGCGCCGGCGCTCGCCGACGTGGTCGCCGTGGACGTCCTGGACTCCGCCCTGTCCTGCCGTCGTATGCGCAGACCGGACAACGGCCCCGAGCTGTTCCGCGCCCTCGCCCTGAAGGCGGCCCACCCCACGGTCGCGCTGCGCGCCGCCGACCCTCCCGGCGATGTCGCCTGCTACGAGGGCGACCGCCTGGTCACCCTGTGCGTCCACACCGGGCGGCCGGTTCTGGTACGGCAGGTCGGGCCGCACGATCTGCCGCGAATCGCCCGGGACGCCGCGGCCGGCACCCTGCTCGCCGAGGCCGGCGTCCACTCGTATCTCGCCGTGCCGCTGATCGCCCACGGCGAGGTGCTCGGCGTCCTCGACCTCAAGCGGACCCGCAACGCGGCACCGTTCGACGACGACGACATCGTCCTGGCCACCGAACTCGCCGGCCGGGCCGCGGTGGCCATCGACAACGCCCGCTGGTTCCAGAGCGTCCGCAACACCGCCCTCACCCTGCAGCGCAGTCTGCTGCCCGAGCACGCGGCGCACCACACGGGCCTGGAGCTCGCCTCCCGCTACCAGCCCGCGCAGGCCACCAGCGAGGTCGGCGGCGACTGGTACGACGTCATCCCGCTGACCGGCGAGAAGACCGCCCTGGTGGTGGGTGACGTCATGGGCAACGGCATCGACGCGGCCGCCACCATGGGCCGGCTGCGCACCGCCACCTGCGCCTACGCCGATCTCGACCTCGAGCCCGGCGCGGTGCTCCAGCACCTGGACAAGATCACCTGCGATCTGGAGCACTACATCGTCACCTGTCTGTACGCGGTGTACGACCCCGCGACCGGGGAGTGCAGCGTCGCCAACGCCGGACACATGCCGCCCGCGCTCGCGCGGCCCGGTGACGCGCCGAGATTCCTGGACCTGCCGACCGCGGCACCGCTCGGTGTCGGCGGCGTCCGGTTCGAGACCACGGCGGTCGCCCTGCGCCCCGCTGATGTGCTGGTCCTCTATACCGACGGGCTCGTGGAGACCCGTCAGCACGCGATCGACGACCGGCTGAACGCCCTGCTGGACCTCCTGGACGAGCCGCGCCGTCCGCTGGAGGAGACCTGCGACGTGCTGCTGTACGGCCTGCGCCACCCGGACGACCACGACGACGTGGCCCTGCTGATCGCCCGGGCCCTGTAGGCCGCGCGCCCAGGCGAGTCGGGGCTCGCGGGTCGGCTGCTGCCGGCGCCCGGACGCCCTACTGTGGCCTCGCCTCGCCCGACGCGGCCGCGGACGGCCGGTCGGCGGATCCCCGCACGAGCAGCAGGAGGGCGTCGACCAGGTCCTCGGCGGGGCTGCCCGTGGCCAGACGCCGCAGTTGCAGGCCCATCACCAGGGCGACCGTCGTGGCGGCCAGACGCTCGGCGTCGGGGACGCCCAGCGCGGTCAGGATCCGGGCGGCGAGCAGGTCGTAGGCCCGGAAGGCCTCGGCCGCCGCCTCGCGCAGCCGCTCGTCACGCCCCGCCTGGAGGTACAGCTCGAACGGCGCCAGATGGGCGCTGTCCAGCGCCGAGCCGCAGGCCACCTGGCCGGCCAGCGAGGCCGCTTCCTCGACGTCCAGGCCCTCGGTCCGGCACTGGTCGGCCAGTTCGGTGAAGTGCCGGGCCTCCTCGCGCACGAAGTGCAGCAGGCTCTCCCGCAGCAGTTCGTGCTGGGTCTCGAAGTGGTAGGTGACCGAACCGAGGGACACGCCCGCTTCCCTGGCGATCCGCCGGTTGGTGACCGCCGCGACTCCGTCCTCGCCGATGATGCGCAGGACGGCGGTGATGATGCGCTGGCGCATCGGGGCGGCGGGGGCGGCGTGCGGCATGGCGTGCATTCTTCCATCACCGGTTTCCCTCGCCGGTGGACAGGGCTGCCGGACCTCCCTATTGTTCGTTCGAACGAACAGGACTGTGGAGGGTGGTAGTCGTGCACATTGCCGGGTCAACCGTTCTGCTCACCGGTGTCACCGGCGGCATCGGCGGCGCGCTCGCCGCCGACCTGTCCGCCCGCGGCGCACGTCTCGTGCTCACCGGCCGCCGGGTCGAGGCGCTCGCGCCCCTCGCCGATCGCTACGGCGCCCGCACCGTCGCGGCGGACCTCGCCGACCCCGACGATGTGCGGCGGCTGGCCGAGGAGGCCGCGGGCGCGGACATCCTGATCGCCAACGCGGCCCTGCCGTCCAGCGGCGACGTCCTCGACTACACGCCGGAGCAGATCGACCGGGCCCTGGCCGTCAACCTGCGGGCCCCGGCGATGCTCGCCCGGCTGCTCGCCCCCGCCATGGTGGCCGCCGGTCGCGGTCACATCTGCTTCGTCGGGTCGCTGTCCGGCATGGCCGCCACCAAGTCGTCGTCGCTGTACACCGCGACGAAGTTCGGGCTGCGCGGCTTCTCGCTGGCGTTCCGCCAGGATCTGCACGGCACGGGCGTCGGCGTCTCGATCGTCCAGCCGGGTTTCGTACGCGATCTGGGCATGTTCGCGAAGACGGGCTCGGGGACACCCGGCGGGGTCCGCACCGTCTCCCCGGCGCAGGTCTGCAAGGGCGTGACGCGGGCGATCGAACGCGATCTCGCCGAGGTCAACGTGGCGCCGCCCGAGCTGCGTTTCCTCACCAAGGTCGCCTCGCAGTTCCCCGGATTCGCGGAGCGGGTGCAGCGGCTGGCCGGGGCGGAGCCCACGGTGAAGGCGATCGTGGCCGCACAGCGCTCGCGCCGCTGACCCGCGCGGCGCGTCCAGCTCACTTGTCATGCACACCCACGCCATGGCAGGATCCGGTGACTTCACCAGCACGTCCGACCACTCGTCACGAAGGACTGAGGTCCATGGTTCCGGCGTCCCCCAGCGGCCGCCGTCGGTACTGAGCCGCCGCCCGACGCCGGCGCTCCGCGGTACCGTTCCCGTCTCCTCACGGCGGCCCGACGACGCGGTGTCCCACACCGCCCGCCTCCTCGCGGAGGTCTTTCCCTTGTGCCCGTCCACACCGTGAGGTCCTCATCGTGCGCACCGATGTCCAGAGCTTTGCCGTCGCCCACCTCCTGCGCCGCCCGGCGGCGCGGGAAGTCGGCGGCTTCGTCGTGGGGTTCGACCCCTCGACGACCAGCTCCTACGTCAACTACGCCACCCCCCACCCCGGCGCCGAGCCCACCGCCCGGGACATCGCCGACCTGATCGCCGCGTTCCGCGAGCGCGGGCTCAGGCCCCGGCTGGAGTTCGCCCCGGACGCCGCCCCCGCCGTCGAACCCGCGCTGCGCCGGGCCGGTTTCGGTACGGAGGCGATGCACGAGTACCTGGTCTGCACGCCCGCCACGCTGGTCACGCCGGGCTCCGGCCCCGGCCCGGCGGGGCCGGTCGAGGTGGTGGCCCCGGCCACGGACGCGGACTACCGCGCGATCGACCTCGCGCTGTCGGAAGCCTTCGGCGGCGAGTGGGCCCCGTCACCTCAGGGCGCGGCACGGTTGCGGCGCACCGAGGAGGGCGGCGGAGCCGTCCGGTTCGTCCGCGCTCCCGGCGGAGGCTGCGCCGGCGGCGCGATCTGCTCGGCGCCGGCCGAGGGCACGGCGGAGCTGGCGGGCGTGGGCACGCTTCCCGCGTACCGGGGACGCGGCATCGCCGGCGCGGTCACCGCGACCCTGGCCGGGACCTTGTTCGGCCGGGGAGCGCGATCCGTGTGGCTCGAGTACTCGGGCGAGGGCTCCCGCCGTGTGTACGAGAGGGTCGGCTTCCGGCCCGGCGGCACACGGCTGTACGTCTCGCTGGACGCGTGACCTGCCGGGCCGGCGGGGCCCGTGTCCCCGCCGGCCCGCGTCGTCGGCCATCGTGGGGCGGTCGTCAGCCTTCGTGGGGCAACGGGTTGTCCTTCACGAACCGGCGGATCTCCTCCGTGAGCGCCGCCGGGTTGTCCAGCTGGACCAGCGTGCGGGCGTCGGGAATCTCCACATACCGGGCGGCCGGCAGCAGTGCGGCCAGACGGCGGCCCGTCGCGGGCGGCATCATGCGGTCCTCGGCGCCCCAGGCGACCAGTGCCGGGCGGGTGAAATCCGGGAGGTTCCGGGCCGCTTGCAGGTAGCAGTCCTTCCGGGTCGACCGGAGGAACTTGGTGAAGTCCCGTCGGATGTGACGGCTCGCCAGCAGAGGGCCGTACCAGCGTGCGACGAGTTCCCTCGGGAGCCGCTTCTTCGCCATTCCGCCGAGCGAGGTCTGCATGCGGGCGAGGAAGGGGAAGCGGAAGGACTGCAGAAGGAGGAAGACGCCACCGGGGATCCGGCGGGCGGCGTTCAGGATGCGGCCCTGGACGCCGGGCGGGTAGTTGTCCAGGGCCTCGCACGAGGTCAGGACCAGCCGGGCGATGCGTTCGTCCCGTACACCGACGAGGAGTTGGGCCGTGCCGGTGTCGTTCTGGACAAGAGTGACGTCCCGCAGGTCCAGGCGGTCCATGAACTCGGCCAGCAGGCGGGCGACGCCGTGCGCGGAGAGATCCGCGTCCGGCCGCATGGGGCGCCGGTGGCTGCCGAGGGGCAGCACGGGGACCAGGACCCGGAAGTCGGGGCGCAGGGCGGAGACGACGTCGGCCCAGACCGAGTCGTCGAAGCCGAGGCCGTGGACGAGGACCACGGTGGGACCGTCACCTCCGGTGTCCTGGTAGTCGATGGTTCCCGCGCTCAGCTCGATCTCCGGCATGCCCGTGCCTCCGCCCGTCCGGCCGCCTCGACTGTCTCTTGATAGATCGTTCTAGTGACAGAATAGGCGCCGACCGCCCTTGGGCAACAGCGGCTCCCCGGAGGTGCCAACGATGAGCGACGGCAAGGCCGTCAGCACGCATGAGACCCGCCGGCGCATCGTGCACGCGGGCACCGAGCTCTTCCGGCGCTCGGGCTACACCGGCACCGGGATGAAGCAGATCGCCGAGGCCGCCGAGGCGCCCTTCGGCTCGATCTACCACTTCTTCCCCGGCGGGAAGGCACAGCTGGGCGAGGAGGTGATCCGCACCTCGGGGGCCGTCTACCTGGAGCTCATCACCACGCTCATGGAGCCGTACGAGGACCGGGTGGCGGCCACCGCCGACGCCTTCACCGCCGCGGCCGGCACCCTGGCCGAGCTGGACTTCGCCGACCCGTGTCCCATCGCGACCGTCGCGATGGAGGTCGCGAGCACCAACGACACGCTGCGACGGGCCACTTCGGAGGTCTTCGACAGCTGGATCGACCGTCTGGCCGCCTACTACGCCCAGGGCGGCATCCCCGGGCCCGCCGCCCGGGAGACGGCGAGTTCGGTCATCGCCCTGCTGGAAGGCGCCTTCATGCTGGGCCGGGCCGCGCGCAGCACGGAACCGGTACTGGCCGCGGGCACGGCGGCCGCGGCGATCGTACGAGCGGCGGTGGCCGGGAGTTGATCCGGCGCGGCCGTCAGATCCGCCGGATCCGCCCGCTCACCCGGTAGAGGTCGCGCAGCAGGGCGATCTCGGCTCCGTGGTGCAGCACCTCCTGGTTGACCCACCACACGATGTCGAGGAAGGGCTCCTCCGCGTCGCTGCCGTACGGATAGCTGCAGTACCCGACCGCGTCGAGCGCCGCGTCATCTGCGCCCAGCAGTGCCTGCCGCCAGGCGGCGACTCCGGTCTCGAACGCCGCGATCGCGCCGGTGGCGTCCCCGCTGACCGGATGGTCTTCCCGGGTCGCCGAGCGGCTGCCGGAGGTGTGGTCGGCGCGCAGCGACAGCATCTCGGTGAGGTGGCTGAGCCGCCAGGCGAGGGTCGTGACGGGCGGTGGCCAGGGGTGCGGGTACGGCGCGGCATCCCGAGCCCACGGGCCACTGCCGTCCAGGGAGGTCGCCCGCGGACCGGGCCCGTCCGCGCGTCGTCGGACCGACCAGCAGCCGGGCACCGGTTCCCAGAAGTACTCGTCATCGGTCATGGGCTCGACCCGGGTGTCCCCGCCGTCACCGCTGTCCATGACGGGCCCGGCCAGGCGGCGCAGCAGGCGCTCGCACGCGAAGTCGAACTGGTCCAGCAGCGGGACGAGCCGGGGCGGGGTTGTCGTCATCGGACACTCCTGGCTGGGCGGTCCGGCCCCTGCGGAGCCGGCCGGTGCGTCGGACGGGGCGGACGTCGTGCGACCGGCCAGCCTGACACAGCCGGTCCCGCGGTCGCGCGCCTTTTTCGGCGCGCGCCACTCCTCGGCGGCTAGCCGCGGGCCGCGTACCGGTCGGTCGCCGCGACCAGCGCCTGCGCCACACCCGGCGTCCCGGTCGTGTGACCGGTGTCGTCGACGATCACCAAGTCGCTGTCGGGCCACGCCCGTTGAAGGCGCCAGACGATGCCGAGGAGGTTACCGAAGTCGAGACTTCCCTGCACCAGGGTGCCGGGGATGCCCTTGAGCAGGTGGGCGTCGCGCAGGACCACGCCTTCGTCGTTGCCCTCGCCGACGAAGTGGCCGTTGCCCCAGTAGTGCGTGACGGTGCGGGCGAAGCCCATGCGGAAGACGGGGTCCGCGTAGCGGGCGACGGAGCGCGGCGGCGCGGGGATGGTGGCGGTCTCCCAGTCGGTCCAGGCCCGGGCGGCGCGTTCCCGCACCTCGGGGTCGGGTGATTCGAGCAGCCGGTTGTAGGCGGCGGCGAGGTTGCCGTCCCGCTCGCCGGCCGGCAGCAGGGACCGGAACCCGGCGAAGGCGTCCGGGAAGATCTGCCCGAGCCCGCGGGTCAGCAGCTCCACCTCTGTCGTCAAACTCCCGTCTGCCCCGCGACGACGGGAGTTTGACGACAGGACCTAGCGTGCGGTGTGGACCGGCCGCAGCCGAGCTGGTCGAGGAGGACGATCCGGTAGGCGGCCGGGTCGAAGAGGCGCCGGGGGTACGGGGTGCACCCGGATCCCGGTCCGCCGTGCAGGACGACGGCGGGCTTGCCGTCGGGGTTGCCGCAGGTCTCCCAGTGGACGTGGTTGCCGTCGCCCACGTCGAGCATGCCGCGCGCGTACGGTTGGATCTCCGGATAGAGGGCCATCCGGGCACCGTAGCGCCGCCCGGGGCGTCCTCCCCAGCCGTTTCCGGCCGCCCCCTGTCCTGCGCGCTCACAGCTGCCGTCGTACGCCGGCCTCCCGTTCCGCCTGGTCCAGTTGGTGGCCGAGGTCGCCCTGCAGGGAAGTTCGGGCGCGGCCCCGGCGGCCCAGCGGGAGGACGGTGCGCTGGGCGGTCTCCTCCAGCAGGAGGGCCAGGCCGCCGTACAGGGCGAAGACGGCCAGGGCCACGCCGGTCCAGCCGGACGCGGTGCGCAGGACGGCCGCACCGCCCGCCTCGTACGCTCCGGTCAGGGCGAATCGGCACGCTCCGATCAGCAGCAGCGCGGCGAACAGCGGCTTGCCGGGAATCGCGGCGGCGCTCAGCACGAGCATCAGCGGGGCGACGCTCAGCAGGAACACCGCCAGCCCGGCACTGGGCCGGCCCGGTGGCCCGGTCAGGGTGACCAGCGCGGTGCCCGCCCAGGCGCAGCCCAGCACGGACAGGGCGCAGGCCGCGCCACTGTCGCGGGCCAGGAAGGCGAACACGCCGGAGAGCAGTTCCAGGGGCACGACGAACACCAGGACCAGCAGTGTCACCGGCCGGGTCTGCATCAGGGGCACCCACTGCAGCTGCACGGCGCTGAGCAGGACGCTGCCGGTACCGAAGGCGAAGAAGCCCAGCGGAAGGCTGCTGGCCAGCGGCCTGAGCATGATCCGCGTCAGCGCCTCGGGCCGCGGCGGCCCGGTGTCCGTGTCGTACCTCCGCGCTCCTGGTGGCGGCATCCGGATCACCCCGTCCCTGGCGTCTGAGCCGTAGTACCGCATCGGTCGTACGACACGGTGTACCCCGTTCTCCAGGGTGTCCTCCGCCCCTCCGGTGCCGTTGGTCATGCGTGGCATCTGTCGCGGAAGTGCCCCGGAATTGTCCGTGATCGGTAACAGCCGGATCCCGCGCTCAACCCTGGCCGTCCTGACAGGTGCACGGAACACCGGTGCACAAGAAAACAGGGACACGGCACGGAACGGGGCGGGGCATGGCGCGGCACGGTGGGCGGGGTTGGTACGGCCGGATGGTCGCGGCGGCGGTCGGGGTCACCGCGGTGGCGGCCGCCGCGTCGGTGTGGACCGCGCAGGCCGGCCAGCCCGGTGGCGGTCCGGCGAGGGCGGGTGGCTCGACCGGCTCGGTCCGGCACGCCGCGCCGAGGACGACGACCGTGTCCGCCGACATCGCCCATGCCTCGGAGGCGGGCGCGCACGCGGTCAACATCACGATCGACGACGGCCCGGACCCGGTCTGGACCCCGCAGGTGCTCCAAGTGCTGCGCGAGAACGGCGTGAAGGCGACGTTCTGCATGATCGGCCCGCAGGCCCAGGCCCATCCGGACCTGGTCCGGCAGGTGGTGGCGGCCGGGCACCGGCTGTGCGACCACACGGTGTCGCACGACACCACGATGGACAAGAAGCCCGAGGCCTACCAGTCGCAGGAGATCCTTCGGGCGCAGCAGCAGATCACCCAGGCGTCCGGCGGGGTAGCGCCGATGTACTACCGGGCTCCGGGCGGCGCCTTCACCCCGTACAGCCGGCACCTGGCGGCTTCGCACGGGATGCGTCCGCTCGGCTGGAACGTGGACTCCAAGGACTTCGAGCGGCCGGGCACGGGCGCCATCGTCGCCACCGTCCAGCGGGAGGTCGCCAACGGGCCGACGATCCTCTTCCACGACGCGGGCGGCGACCGCTCGCAGACGGTGGCCGCGCTGCGCACCCTGCTGCCGTGGCTGAAGCAGCAGGGCTACTCCTTCGGTTTCCCGGTGCGCTGAACGGGCCTGTCGACATACCTCTATGACGATGGGAGTCGTGCGCCCGTACTGAGAGGGGAGCCGTACGCCCGCTTTCGGCCACGCGCCGGTGAACCCCGGGGGAAATCTCGGTCATCGAAGTCCCGGGACGGCTGTTCGGATCCGGACGGGTGCCTACCATGAGGCCGCTGCGTACTACGTCGTCCCGGAAAGGCTCGCCATGCCGTTGCCTCGCCTCGGCACGCGGTCCGCTCGTCTCCGGACGGCGCCCGCCGTGTTCGTCGTCCTCGGCGTGGCCCTCGGGGGCACGCTCCTGGCGGTCTCTCCGGGCGGGCCGCGGCACGGCCGGGCCGCCGGCGATCCGTCGGGGCACACCGTCATCGAGGTGTCGGAGAGCCACTGCGGCCGTGGCTGGACCCGGCCCGGGCCCGGGGTACGGACCTTCGACCTGCACAACACCTCCGACGGCCCCGCCGAGGTCTACCTGGAGGACCCGGGCAGCCAGGCGGTGTACGGCGAGGTGGAGGGCATCGGCCCCGGCACGACACGGCAGTTGACGGTCCGGCTGGGCAAGGGGGCGTACGCCTTCAAGTGCGTGCCCGACGACGCCGACGCCGTGACCGGCCCCACGGTGCACATCACCGCCGGTCGGCGCGGCCCGGGCGTCGCGCCGGTCTCGGAGCACGACCTGATCCCGCCCGCGCTCGCCTACCAGAAGTGGGTCGGCGGCGGGCTCGACGAGGTCGTCCGGCTGACGACCCGGCTGAAGGACGCGATCGACCGGGCCGACCTCGCCGCCGCGCGGTCGGCCTGGCTGCCGGCGCATCTGGAGTACGAGCGGCTGGGCGCGGCGTACGACGCCTTCGGGGACGCCGACGCGGCGGTCAACGGCACCGACGCAGGGCTGCCCGGCGGGGTGCACGACAAGGACTTCGCCGGGTTCCACCGCCTCGAGTACGGGCTGTGGCACGGCGAGCCGGCCGGTGGGCTGCGGGCCCCCGCCGCGGCGCTGGTGAAGGCGGTGACCGGGCTGCGGGACACCTGGTCGCAGACCCGTATGGACCCCGCCCAGCTGGGTCTGCGCGCGCACGAGATCCTGGAGAACACCGTGCAGTTCGAGCTGACCGGCCGCACCGACTACGGCAGTGGCAGCAACCTCGCCACCGCCCGCGCCAACCTCGACGGCACCCGGGAGGTGCTGGACCGGCTGCGCCCGCTGCTCACCCCCCGGTACGCCGGTCTGCCGGGCCTGGACAAGGACCTGGACCGGGCCCGGCAGACCCTCGACGGGCTCCGGCACGGCGACCGCTGGACCCCGCTCGGCGAACTGAGCCGCGCCCAGCGCGAGCAGACGGACGCGGTCCTCGGCGACCTGGTCGAGCGCCTGGCGTCGGTGGCCACCCTGTGCGACCCCCGGAGGACCGTGTGAGCGACATCGAACGGGCCGCGGAAACGGTCGGGCGTGAGGGTCGCCCCGCGGAACCGGGCCGGCTCGGCACCGACCACCCCGAGGGACGAAGCCGGCGCTCCCTCGGCCGGTCTGACGGCCTGGCCCGGCGCGGTTTTCTGCGCGGTGCCACGCTGGCCGGTGCAGGGCTCGCCGCCGGTGCCGCCACGCCCAGCAGCTCGGCGACCGGCGCCCCCGAGGCCCGCTCGACGGCCGTCGCCCCCTTCCACGGCGTCCGTCAGGCCTCCGCGGTCGCCGCCCCGCGCCGCTGTTGCGTGTTCGCCTCCCTCGACGTGACCGCCGAGAGCCGAGCCGAACTCACCGACCTGCTGCGCACGCTCACCGACCGGGCCCGCTTCCTCACCTCGGGCGGTATGCCGTCCCCGGTGGGCATCACCGGCCCTCCCTCCGACTCGGGCGTCCTCGGCGGCCGGCTGCCCGCCGGGCAACTGGCCGTGACGGTCGGCGTCGGCGCCTCGCTGTTCGACGACCGGTTCGGGCTGGCCGCGCTCAGGCCCCGGCGGCTGACCGCCATGCCCGCGTTCCCCGACGACGACCTGCAGGCCGACTGGTGCCACGGTGACCTCAGCCTCCAGCTGCACGCCGACGAACCGGACACCACCCTGCACGCGCTGCGCGACATCGCCCGGCACACCCGGGGCGCCGCTCAGGTCCGCTGGCGGCTCGACGGCTTCGCCAGCCCGCCCCGGCCCTCCGGCACCCCGCGCAATCTGCTGGGGTTCAAGGACGGCACCGCCAATCCGGACGCCGGCAGCGCCCGCGAGATGGACCGGCTGGTGTGGGTGGGCCGGGGCATGGGCGAGCCGGACTGGGCGGTCGGCGGCAGCTATCAGGTCGTACGGCTGATCCGGATGCTGGTGGAGTTCTGGGACCGGGTCTCGCTCGGCGAGCAGGAGCGGATGTTCGGGCGGGTGAAGGAGTCCGGCGCGCCGCTGGACGGCGACCACGAGCGCGACACGCCGAAGTACGCCGACGACCCCAAGGGTGACGTCATCCCGCTGGACGCGCACATACGGCTCGCCAACCCGCGCACCCCGGCCACCGCCGACCAGCGTCTGCTGCGCCGCGCGTACAACTACGACCGGGGCATGGACGCGAGCGGCAACCTCGACATGGGTCTGCTGTTCACGTGCTACCAGCAGGATCTGAGGCGGCAGTTCGAGACGGTGCAGCACCGGCTGGCGGGTGAGCCGCTGACGGACTACATCAGCCCGTTCGGCGGCGGCTACTTCTTCGCGCTGCCCGGCGTGCGGGACGCCCAGGACTGGTACGGGCGTGGCCTGTTCGGCTGAACCTGTCCGGACAACTCGGAACCCGAATGGGTCAACACACAGTCAAGTTTTGCCCCAGCATCCCTGACTCGGTGTTCACCCGCACGCCATCATGGCTCCTTCGGCGCGTCCGGCAACGGGCGCAGCATCCCTGCTCGTACGACGCACAGACGTTCAGTCCGGAGGGGTTGACCACCATGGCCAGCAGAGGAAGACGAGCCGCTATGCGGAGCCTGGGAGCGCTCGCGGGAGCCGCGGCGCTCACCGTGCTCGGCAGCAACGCGCCCGGCTGGGCGGCGGCGCCCGCCGCGGCGCAGGGCGGGAACTCCTCGACCGTGACGCCGATCAAGCACGTCGTCGTGCTCTTCGACGAGAACATCTCCTTCGACCACTACTTCGCCACGTACCCGAAGGCCGCCAACACCGACGGCACGAAGTTCACCGCGTCGAAGAACACCCCGAAGGACATCGACACCCTCGCGCACGCCGGGCTGCTGAAGAACAACCCGAACCAGTACGCGCCGAAGCGGCTGTCCCCGTCCCAGGCGATGACCTGCGACCAGAACCACAACTACGGTGCCGAGCAGCTGGCGTACAACGGCGGCAGGGCCGACCAGTTCGTGCAGAACACCGAGGTCGACAAGTGCAGCGGCGGCCTGTTCGGCGAGCCGGGCCTGGTGATGGACTACTACGACGGCAACACCGTCACCGCGCTGTGGAACTACGCCCAGCACTACTCCCTGTCCGACCGCAGCTTCAGCTCGGTCTACGGCCCCTCCACGCCCGGCGCGCTGAACCTGATCTCCGGTCAGACGCACGGGGTCGTCTCCATGGACCCGGCCAGCGGCACGGAGAACCCGAAGCAGACGTCGACGCCCGACGCGTACACGGTGAAGTCCCCCGACGCCAAGGGCGTGGGCACGGTCATCAACGACCCCGACCCGGCCTACGACGACTGCTCGGACAAGGACCACACCAGCACCAACGCGCTGGCCTCGATGCAGGGCAGGAACATCGGTGACCTGCTCAACGCCAGGAAGGTGAGCTGGGGCTGGTTCCAGGGCGGCTTCCGCCCGTCGACCGCGTGGAACGGCACGTCCGGCTCGTACGCCAAGTGCGACACCACGCACACCAACCTGGGCGGGGCCGCCGTGGCGGACTACAGCCCGCACCACAACCCGTTCGCGTACTACAAGTCGACGGCGAACCCGCACCACCTGGCGCCGAAGACCGTCTCGGAGATCGGCCACAACGGCCAGGCCAACCACAACTACGACCTGACGGACTTCTCCGCCGCGCTGAAGGCGGGCAAGCTGCCGGCCGTCAGCTTCGTCAAGGCCGGTGAGTACCAGGACGGCCACGCCGGCTACTCCGACCCGACCGACGAGCAGCACTTCCTGGTGAACCAGATCAACGCGATCCAGAGCTCGCCGCAGTGGAAGTCCACCGCGATCGTGGTCGCCTACGACGACTCCGACGGCTGGTACGACCACGCCTACGTCGCCCCGAAGAACGGCTCGGCGGACACCTCGCTCGGCTCCAACGGCAAGGCCACCGACAGCCCGGCCTGCCAGAACGGCCCGCAGGCGTCCGGCGGTTACGCCGACCGCTGCGGCCCGGGCACCCGCCAGCCGCTGCTCGTCATCTCGCCGTACAGCAAGGTCAACAAGGTCGACCACACGCTGACCAACCAGGCGTCCATCACCCGGTTCATCGAGGACAACTGGTGCACCGGCCGCATCGGCGACCACTCCTTCGACGCCACGGCCGGCTCCCTCGCGGGCATGTTCGACTTCCGGCACCCGAACAACAAGCAGGTGCTGCTGAACGCCGACGGCTCGGTCCGGCACGTCGGCCCGATCCGGCACGTCGCCGCGGTGTCCACCAGCATCACTCCGGGCCCGGCCATGCAGAACACGGCCGCGACGACCGGCACCTCCGGCTTCCCGGTCCTGCCGGTCGGCCTCGGCGTGGGCGCCCTGCTGGCCGCGGGTGCGACCGGCACGTACCTGACGCTGCGCCGCAAGCAGCAGGCCTGATCACGCGGTCCCGCACACCATGACGCGCCCCCGGTCGGTGACCGGGGGCGCGTTCGTCCGCCCGGAGGCGCTGCCCGGGGCATGACCTGCGGCAAAAACAGGGTGACCGGGTCCCCACCGTGGTGGTGGGATGGCACCGTGCAACGTGAGTTCTCGATCGTCGTCGACCGGAGCAAGTACCAGTACGCCCCGACTCCGTGGGAGCAGGAGTCGTGGCGGGCCTCGGCCCTGGACTGGGTGGTGGAGCAGCTCGCCTCCCACGGCCTGCGGGCGAGCGGCGAGTTGAGGGTGCGGCTGCGGCCGTGGTCCGTGCTGGTGCGGGTGGCCGTGCAGGGGCGGGACGCGGTCTGGTTCAAGGCGAATCCGCCGGCCAGCGCCTTCGAGGGCCCGTTGACCGCCGCACTGGCCCGCTGGGTCCCGGAACACGTCCTGCGGCCGCTGGCCCTCGACGCCGAGCGTGCCTGGGTGCTGCTGCCCGACGGAGGCGAGCTGTTCCGCGACGTGCTCGCCCGGGAGCCGGTCGAGCCGCGGACCTGGGAGGAGCTGCTGCGCCAGTACGCGAGCATGCAACAGGCCCTCACCCCGCACGCGCACGAGATCGAGCGGCTCGGGGTGCCCGCCACCCGGACCCCCGACCTGCCCGAGGCGTTCGACGAGCTGCTCACCCACAGCACCGCGCTGCGCCCGGAGGCCCGCGAACGGCTGGAGCGGCTGCGGCCCCGGCTCGTGGACTGGTGCGCCGAACTCGCCTCCCTCGGCGTCGAGGACAGCCTCGACCACGCGGACCTGCACGACGGCCAGCTGTTCCGTCCGGTGCCGGGCCGGTTCACCTTCTTCGACTGGGGCGACGCGGTCGTCTCGCACCCCTTCTGCAGCCTGCGGGTCCCCGCCGAGAAGGCACGCGTGCGGTACGGGCCGCAGGTCGTGGCCCGGCTGCTCGACGCCTACCTGGAGCCCTGGACCGGCCACGGCCGCTCGCCGGCGGAGTTGCGGCGCGCCGCGCATCTCGCCTGGCGCCTGAGCGTCCTGGGGCGGGCCGCGTCCTGGGGCCGCGCGTTTCCCGACGCGTCCGGCACCGGCCCGGGCGCCGAGCAGAGCTCCGAGTCCCTGCTGGAGATCTTCGTCGACCCGCCCTTCTAGGTGAGTTGGGTCCCGAGCCTTCGATCGCGTCCGGGCGCCGCCGCGCCGGGTGCCGCCGCGCCGGACGCAGGACGGCCGAGGAGCCGGGGGCAGCGCGGGGTGCCGATCCGGAGGTCCGGGACCTCGGTCGGCCCCGGTCGGCGGCGGCGATCGCTCGCCCCTGGCGGCGAGGCGGGGCGCGAGGCCGGTAGCCGGTGCGCCGACCCGCCGTGGCCGCTTCGAACGCCTCGGCCGCCGGCGCCCGTGCCCGCGGCCACTCGCCGAGCCCCTGCCGCGCGGCGGACACTGGGCCGTATGACCCGTAGCCGTCCGCCCGCCGCTCCCCCGCCCGGCCGCCGTACCGTGCTGGCGGCCTTCGCCGGTGTCGCGCTCGGCACGGCGGGCTGTTCCGGCCGCACGCCCCGGGCCGCGAACCCGTCCCGGAAGACCACGACCGCGCACCCGTTCCCGCAGTCCACCGCAGGCGCCGGGCCGCCGTCCCCCTCCCCCGCCCTGCCGCGCACCACCCCCTGGCGGCCCACGTCCGCCGAGGTCCAGCCGGCCGCGAAGCTGCGCGCCGTGCGGCTGGTGGAGGCGATCGGCGCCTGGGCCGGCGGGCACGGCGGCGCGGCGGCGGCGCGGACACGGGTCGCGGCGCTCGGGCTGTCCCCGGCCCTCGTCGGGCAAGCCGGGCCACTGCTGCCGGCGGCCGACCAGGCGGCGCTGCAGGTCGTGGACGCGCAGTACGGCGGGATCCTGTCCCGGTCGGCCAGCGTGCTGGTGGTGTGCCGGCAGTGGACCCGGCACGCCGGCACGGTGAGCGCCGGCGGGACCACGGTCGATGTACGCCTGTCCCGGTCGTCCTCGGGCTGGACCGTCGATGCCCTGCATCCGGCGCAACCGGGACCGGCCGCCCGCTCGTTGGTCCCGGACGTCCGGGGCGTGCTGTCCGACGACCGGATCGTGCTGCCGCCCGCCGCCGTGGCGGACCTGCGCAGTGGTCAGGTGCACACGAGTGTGGCGACGGCGATGCTGGCGCTGGCGCGGACGTACCGGCTGGAGGTGAGCGTCGTCCGCTCCGGGCACCCGCTGGACGTGTTCGGCACCAGCCGGCCCAGCGACCACCCGCGGGGCCGGGCCTTCGACGTGTGGCGGATCGACGGCCACCCGGTGGTGGATCCGCCGACCTCACGCGCGCTGATCGAGCGGTTCATGCGGGACGCGGCGGCCACCGGGTCGTACAACGTGGGCGGCCCCGTGCTGCTGTCGGGCGGCGGTGCCGGTCAGTTCTTCAGCGACGCCACCCATCACGACCACGTGCACATCGGCTTCCGCACCTGACCGCACCCCACGGCGTCACCCGTTCGGCCGTACCGCCGGTGGCCCCGGTCCGGCGTGCTCGCGCGGCCCGCCGACCGGTGCTCCCGCGCCTCCGCGGGTTGCGCGGGCCGCGCGGGCGTCGGGACGCTGGTGCGAACACGTATCCGGGAGGCGAAGTGGGTCCAGCACACGACACCACGCCGCCGGACGGCCTCGGCCGCCGGCGGTTCCTGGTCCTCTCCGCGGGCCTGGGCCTGGGCACGGCCGCCGCGTGCACGGCGGCACCGCCGCATCGGCATGCCGCCGCGGCCCCCGACGGACGGCTGCGGCCCGAGGCGGAGCGGGACGCGCCGGGCACCGCCGACTGGCGTCTGGCCTCCACCGGCCCGCCGGACGCGGTGGCGGGCTACCCGGACCGGGTGAGCGTGACCCCGGGCGAGCAGTTCGGGCTGCATGTGTCGACCACCGCCGCCGCGTTCCGGGTGTCCGCCTTCCGGGTCGGCTGGTACGGCGGCCGGCAGGCCCGCCGGATCTGGAGGTCCGAGCGCATACCCGGCCGCGCCCAGCCGGCGCCGCGCGTGCTGCCCGCCACCCGCACGGTGCGCGCCGACTGGCCGGTGACCCTCCGGGTGGACACCGCCGGCTGGCCGGAGGGCGCCTATCTGCTGCGGCTGGAGGCGGAATCCGGCCACCAGCGGTACGTTCCGCTGATCGTCCGCTCCACCGACGGCACGGGCCGTACGGTCCTGCTGCACGCCCCGGCCACCTGGCAGGCGTACAACCGCTGGGGCGGCAGCAGCCTCTACAACGGCGCGTCCGGCGCGTACGCGACCCGCTCCCTCGCGGTGAGCTTCGACCGCCCCTACGACGGCGAGGGAGCCGAGAAGTTCCAGGTGTACGAGTGGGCGCTGGTGGTGCTGGCCGAGCGCCTCGCCATCCCGCTGGCCTACACGACCGGCGTCGACGTCCACCGGGACCCAGGGGTGCTGCGCGGCGCGCACGCCGTCGTCTGCCTGGGCCACGACGAGTACTGGACGCCGGAGCAGCGGGCCCATGTGACCGCCGCCCGGGACGCCGGCACCAACATCGCCTTCCTCGGCGCGAACACCTGCTTCCGCCGCATACGGCTGGAGCCCGGGGAGGCCGCGGACGACCGTACGGTGGTCTGCTACAAGACCGCCTACCGCGCCGACCCCTGCTACGACTCGCACCCGGCCCTGGTCACCACCGACTACCGGCTCCCGCCCGCCCCGGACCCCGAGTCCTCCCTGACCGGCGTGCTCTACGAGGGCTATCCGGTCGACGCCCCCTATGTCGTCCGGGCCGCCGACCACTGGCTGTACGAGGGCACCGGCGCACGTCCCGGCGAAGGCTTCGCCCATCTCGTCGGTGTGGAGTACGACCGGGTCACCCCCGGTGCCCCCACGCCCGGCCCGCTGGAGATCATCGCGCACTCCCCGCTGATCTGCGGCGGGCGGGCCGGCCACAGCGACTCGGCGTACTACACGGCCCCCAGCGGCGCCGGGGTGTTCGCGACCGGCACCATGCGCTGGGTGGAGGGTCTGGTGGCGGGGACCGGCATGTTCGGGCGTGACCACGGCATGGACGCCCGCACCCGCGCCTTCGTCACCCGCACGACGGAGAACCTCCTGCGCACGTTCGCGAAGGGTCCCGCTGCCCGGCACGCCCCGCCGCCGCGCGCCAACGTCCGTACGGTGTACGGCGCCTGAGGCCAGGGCACGTCCGTACGGTGCGGCGCCCGGGATCAGGGCAGCGGGGTGCCGCCGGTCGCGTTGAGGATCTCGGCGGTGATGTAACTCGCCTGCGGGGAGGCCAGGTACACATAGGCCGGGGCCAGTTCGGCGGGCTGGGCCGGGCGGCCGAGCGGGGCCTGCTTGCCGAACTCCTTGGTGTCCGGAAGGGTCGAGGGGATCAGCGGTGTCCACACCGGCCCCGGCGCCACCGCGTTGACCCGGACACCGCGCTCGGCGACCATCTGCGCGAGACCCTGGGTGAAGGTGACGATCGCGCCCTTGGTCGTGGCGTAGTCCAGCAGGTGCGGGCTGGGCTTGTACGCCTGCACGGACGTGGAGTTGATGACGCAGCCGCCGGCCGGGATGTGCGGCAGGGCGAACTTGGTGAGCCAGAACATTCCGTACAGGTTGGTCCTCATCACCCGGTCGAACTGCTCCGTGCTGATCGCCTCGATGCCCTCTGGCTGGGACATCTGGTAGGCGGCGTTGTTGACGAGGACGTCGATGCGGCCGAACTCGGCGACGGCCCGCTCGATCAGCGCCCGGCAGTTGGCCTCCTCGCGGATGTCGCAGGAGACGGCGACCGCCTTGCGTCCGGCGTCCTCCACCAGGCGGGACGTCTCGCGGGCCTCGTTCTCCTCCTCGGCGAGGTATGTGAACAGCACATCGGCGCCCTCGCGGGCGAAGGCCAGGGCGACCGCCCGGCCGATGCCGGAGTCCCCGCCCGTGATCACGGTCTTGCGGCCGTCCAGCCGGCCCGCGCCGCGGTAGGAGTCCTCGCCGTGGTCGGGCGGCGGGTCCATCGGGCCGGTCCAGCCCGGGTGCGGCTGGTCCTGGGAGGGAAAGTCGGGGCGTGGGTGCTGTGTGACCGGGTTCGGCCGGTCACCGCGCTGGTCCGTCACGGCGGCCTCCTGCGTCTTCGGCGGACGGGACGGCGACCGGGTTCCCGGACCGCGCGGGCCGAAAAGCCGGTCAGTCCCTCCCGGGGTGCCCGCCGGAGCGCAGGTGGTCCCGGCGGGCGTTGTTGTAGATCCGCAGGAGATGCTTGGCGACGGCACAGGCCGCGCCGTCGGCATGGCACTGGCGGCAGGTCCGCACGTGCTGCTCGTAGGTGAGGCGCGCGTTGTGCAAC
Source organism: Streptomyces puniciscabiei (assembly GCF_006715785.1). Lineage (NCBI taxonomy): Bacteria > Bacillati > Actinomycetota > Actinomycetes > Kitasatosporales > Streptomycetaceae > Streptomyces > Streptomyces puniciscabiei. Next base: position 123,493 of record NZ_VFNX01000004.1, on the reverse strand, counting down.
GCGTCGTTGGAGGACTCGGACATCTCGGCATCTCCGGGCAGGGCACGGCCTGGGACCGCGCCAAGTTGACTGACTGGTAACCCGGAACCAAGGTGATCATGTTACTGGCGGTACTGGGAAACCCGTGCCGAAACTCACCGCTGCGCGGTGGTGTTCGCGCCGTCGAGCGCCTCCCGGATGATGTCCGCGTGCCCGGCGTGCTGGGCGGTCTCGCGGATCAGGTGCAGCAGGATGCGCCGGGCGGACCAGTGGACGGTCTCGGGCGGCGACCAGGGGGTCCTGGGCAGCGGCACGGTCCGGCCCAGGCCGGGCAGAGCCGCGACGGCCGCCTCGAGTGCGCGGGTGCCGGCCGCGTACTCCGCCAGCAGCGCGGCGAGGGTGTCGCCGTCGGCCATCCGGTACCGGCCGAGGTCGAGCATCCCTTCCGGCAGCTCGCCGTCGCCCTTCGCCATGATCCGCGCCCACACCCGCTCTCCGCGCGCCAGGTGCTTGACGATCCCGCCCAGGGTCAGTTCGCTCACCGTGGTCCGGCGGGCGGCCTCGGCATCGGTCAGTCCGCGCACGGTGATCAGCAGCAGCTCCCGCTGCTCGGCCAGGGCCTGCAGCAGCTCGGCGCGCTCGTCGGACGTCAGAGACTCGTGGTGCTCCGAAGAAGTGACCATGGGCCGACCGTAGACCGCAACTAGGCCAGATTCTGTCCGCTACGCCCGCGGGACTTGTCGAGGACGTGGCGCATCAGGCGTCCGACCGGGCCAGGAGGGCGCGTGCGTGGTTCATGACGGCAGCCAGGCCCACCTCGAAGGCACGGTCGGCGCGGCCCTCGCCCACGGCGGCGAGCGCTTCCGCCAGACGCGGGGTGGGTATGCGGTCCGTCAGCTCCCACATCGTCTCGGGCGCGGCGAGATCGAGGGCGGAGCCCAGCACCAGGTTCTCCAGGGCGATGATCAGCGGCATGATCCCGGCCCGGTCGAAGCCGGCGTCGAGCAGGAGGCTCACCGCACGCTCGTACTGCTCCAGCACCCGGGGCGCACGCACCGGCGAGGTCATGAGCAGCGGGATCGTGCGGGGGTGAGCCGCGAAGGCGGCGCGGTAGGAGCGGGCCCAGGCCTCGACGGCCGTGTCCCAGGGGGTCAGTTCCAGGGTCCCCGGGTCGATCGCCGCGCAGACCCGCTCCCGCAGCAGTTCCACTATGCCGTCGCGGCCTTCCACGTGGTGGTACACCGAGCCCGTCTGCGCGCCGAGCCGCCGGGCGATCTGCGGGACGCTGAAGTCACCGGTCTCGTCGACCAGTTGCAGCGCGGTGGTGGTGATGCGCTCGCGATCGAGGAGCGGTGTGCGCGGCCGTGCCATGGTCAGCGTTCTCCCTGAGGTCTTCCCGGATGCCCACCGGCAGGCTACATTGCCGAAACCGAAAGGCTTTAGGTTTACGGCTCCGGGCGCCCGCCATCCCTCCTGCGCACCCGGAGACGCGGGCATGGGCGGCCCACCCCCGGCCCGGCCTGCCGACACCGCGAACCCGGCTGCCCCACCACCGGCGCCCCCTCCTTTCCGCTGCCAGAAGGGCTCCCCCGTATGTCCGTGTCCTCCTCCGAGCCCCCGGAGCCGCCGGCGCCGTCCGGTGCGGCCGGCCTCCGGTCCGGTTCGCTCGGCACCGCCGACATCGCCTTCTTCGTCGTCTCCGCCGCCGCTCCCCTGACCGTCATGGCCGGGGTCGCACCGCTCGCCATCCTGCTCGGCGGCATCGGCGCGCCGGTCGGCTATCTCCTGGCCGGCCTGACCCTCGCCGTCTTCGCCGTGGGCTTCACCACCATGAGCCGCCATGTGACCAGCGGCGGTGCCTTCTACGCCTACATCAGCCGCGGCCTCGGCCGCCCGGTCGGCATCGGCGCCGCCCTGCTGGCGCTGATCGGCTACAACGGCATGGAGATCGGCGTCTACGGCCTGCTCGCCACGACCAGCCGCGACACCCTGCACACCCTCTTCGGCGCCGCCGTGCCCTGGCTGCCCGTCTCCCTGGCCGGCCTGCTGCTGATCGGCTACGGCGGCTACCGCTCGATCGACTTCGGCGCCAAGGTCCTCGGCGTCCTGCTCGTCTGCGAGACGGGGATACTGGTGCTGCTCGCCGGCGGGGTGCTGGCGAAGGGCGGCGCCCACGGGCTGTCCCTGGCCTCACTGGCTCCGGCGCATGTGCTGGTGCCCGGGATGGCGGCCGTACTCGCCTTCGCCTTCGCCGCGTTCACCGGCTTCGAGTCGACCGTGATCTACCGCCGCGAGGCCCGCGACCCCGGGCGCACGGTCCCGCGCGCCACGTACCTGGCCGTCGGATTCCTCGGCCTGTTCTACGCGTTCGTCGTCTGGATCGCCGTACAGGCCTTCGGTGACGACCAGGTGGTGCGCGCGGCCGGCATGGATCCGGCCGGCCTGTTCTTCACCGCGATCAGCACCTACGTGGGTGGCTGGGCCGCCGACCTGATGCACGTCTTCATCGTCACCAGCGTCATCGCCTCCCTCCTCGCCTTCCACAACGCCATCAACCGCTATGTCCTGGCTCTCGCCGAGGAGGGGGTACTGCCCCGCCCGCTCGGCCGGATCCACCCGCGCCACCGCTCCCCGTACCTCGCCGGCATCGCCCAGACCGTCCTCGGCGCCGTCGTCGTCCTCGCGTTCTGGTCCGCGCACGCCGACCCCTACCAGCAGCTGCTGCTGTGGGTGAACACCCCCGGAATGATCGGCCTGTTGCTGCTGCAACTGCTCGCCGCGATCGCCGTGCCGTGCTACTTCCGGCGGGTACGCCACACCGAGGGAGCCGTGCGCACGGTGCTGGCGCCGGTGCTCGCCACCGTCCTGCTGGCCACCGCGATCGCGCTGGTCGTGACCCACATCGACCTGTTCACCGGCGCGTCCGCGACCGTGAACATCCTGCTCGTCGTCGTGGCACCGGCCGTGTTCCTGCTCGGCCTGCCGCTGGCCTGGTGGCTGCGCCGCTCCCGACCGGAGGTCTACGCCCGGTTCGCCATGGACCCCGGTGAACAGACCCGGCCGGGCGCGGACTCGGCTCCCGGTCGGAGCCGGCGCACCGGTCCCGGCCAGGACACCGTTCCCGGCCAGGACGCCGGTCCGGCCGCAGTCGTCGCACCCGCCGAGTGACCCAGAACGCCCGCTTCCCCCCTACAGGAGTTGACCGATGCCCGCTGCCGACCTCGTCATCGCCGGCGCCCACGTCCGCACCCTCGACCCCGCCCGCCCCACCGCCTCCGCCGTCGCGGTGCGGGACGGGGTGATCACCGCGGTCGGCGAGGCGGAGGACGTGCGGGACTGGCGCGGCCCCGGCACCGAGGTCGTCGACCTGCACGGCGCCCACCTCGTGCCCGGCCTGGTCGACGCGCACAGCCATCCGGTGTGGGGGCTGGACATGGCGACGGGCACGGACCTGTCGGGCGTCACCGACCTGGCAGGGCTGCGCGCCGCGCTCGCCCGGGCCGAGCGGATCGAGGGCTGGGTCGTCGGCCACGGCCTGGACCACAACGCGTTCGAGGACCGCCCCATCCACCACGGCCTGGTGGCGGAGGTGCTCGACGGCACCCCGGCCTTCCTGCGCCTGTACGACGGCCACTCCGCCCTCGCGAACGCCGCCGCCCTCACCGCGGCCGGGGTGACCGGCCCGCGCACCTTCGCCCAGCACGCGGAGGTGGTGTGCGACCCCTCGGGCCGGCCCACCGGCCATCTGGTCGAGCACGCCGCGATGGACCTGGTCGCGGACATCGTGCCCAGGCCGTCGTACGCGCAGCGGCGGGCTCGGTTGCTGGAGTTGCTGTCCGCCATGGCCGCGACGGGGCTCACCGGCGCCCATGTGATGGACGGCGGCGACCTCGACCTGGTGGCGGCGGTGGCCGAGGAGACGGTCCTGCCGCTACGGCTGCGGTTCGCGCCCTGGTGCATGCCGGGCGCCGACGAGGACGCGCTGCGCGAGTTGGTGGGGCTGCAGGGCCGGGGCGGGCGGCACTGGCTGGTCGGCGGCGTCAAGTTCTTCATGGACGGCACCGTCGAGGGCGGCACGGCCTGGCTGGAGCATCCCGACTGCCACGGCCGGGGCACCACCGCGTTCTGGCCGGATCCGCGCGCCTACGCCGAGGCCGTGCGCACCCTGCACGCGGCGGGCGTCCGCACCGCCACCCACGCCATCGGGGACGCGGCCGTACGGCATGTCCTGGACACCGTCGCCTCCCTCGGGCCGAGCGGGCGCGGCGCCCACCGGATCGAGCACATCGAGACCGCTCCGGACGAACTGCTGCCGCGCTTCGCAGAGTTGGGAGTCGCTGCCTCGCTGCAGCCGCCGCACACCGGGTACACGCGCGACGACGGCAGCGACGAGTGGTCCCGCCGACTGGGCGGCGACCGGGCGGCCCGTGCCTGGCGGCTGCGCGATCTGCGGGAGGCGGGCGCCACGCTCGCCCTCGGCTCGGACTGGCCCATCGCTCACTACGACGTCCGGGCCGTGCTGGCCACGGCCCGCCGGCCGAAGGGCGCCGCGGCCCACCGGCCGGGCCTGACCCCGGCGCAGGCGCTGGAGGGCTGCACCAGCCACGCGGCGGCCGCCGCCGGCGAGTCCGCCGTCGCCGGCCGTGTCGCGCCCGGCTGCCGGGCCGACCTCACCGCACTGGCCGTGGACCCCCTGCACGCGCCCGGCGACGAACTCGCCGAGTCTCCGGTGGCGTTGACGGTCACCGGCGGGCACGTGACGCACCGGGGCGTCTGACGGTGGCCTTCGGCACGGCGGCAGGCTTGAACGCTGTCGACGCGCCCTGGCGTCCCCGGCTAGGATCGTCGGTGGCATCGCGTGCCGGTCACCGGCCGGGTGAGGCATGGAGGTGCCAGGACATGCCGTGGAGGCATTCCTTGTCGGTCCAGTTCAACCACACCATCGTCCATGCCCGGGACAACCGGGAGTCCGCCGAGTTCTTCGCCGGACTGCTCGGTCTCGAGATCACCGCGGAATGGGGCCCGTTCGTCGCGGTCGCCCTCGCGGGCGGAGTCACCCTGGACTTCGCCACCCTCCCCGAGGAACACATCACCCCCCAGCACTACGCCTTCCTGGTCTCCGAGGAGGAGTTCGACGCCGCGTACGCGCGGATCGTCGAGCGGGGCATCGAGCACTACGCGGATCCGCACCGCAAGCAGCCCGGCACGATCAACCACAATGACGGCGGCCGCGGCGTGTACTTCATGGATCCGGCGGGCCACGCCATGGAGCTGATCACCGTCCCCTACGGCGGTTGGCCTTCGTAACCGGCACGCTTCACCTGCCGAACCCCTCCTTCCTTACGAGGTCGAGGAAGGCACTCACATGCCCCTCGGTGACGGCCTCGCGCACCAGCGCGTGTGCGAGGCCGGCACGGGAGGTGAAGCGCCCGGGCAGGCGGCCGGGGGCCAGCCGGTAGTCGCCGACCTCGGTCGTGTCGAAGAGGCCGGCGGGCCGGCGGCCCACCCCCGGGTCCGGCGGCAGGCGACGGAACGGTTCGTGGCCCCGCCGCGCTCGGCGGGGATCTCGGGGCGTTGCTGCAGATCCTGGCGCCCGAGGCCACGCCGTGGACGGACGGCGGCGGCAAGGCGCAGGCGGCCCCGCGGCCGATCCGCGGCCGGGACAAGGTGGCACGGGCACTGACCGGCTACGCCACGCGTTCGGCGGCGGGGCTGGAGTCCAGCACCGGGAGATCAACGGCGACGCGGCGCGGGCCGCGAGGTCTACCTGGTCACCACCCCGGCGAAGCCGCCTGGATCAGCGTGATCACTCACCGGGCGCCAGGATCCGGGCCACGATCCGTGCCGCCTCCGCGACCAGCGCGTCGTCCGCCGGTGCGTCCTGGGCGGGCTTGGCCGACAGCACGGTCAGCAGGACCGGCGTTCCCCGCGTCGTCCAGGCCACGCCGATGTCGTTGCCGGACCCGTAGTCGCCCGTTCCGGTCTTGTCCGCCAGCACCCAGTCGCCCGGAAGTCCGGCGCGGAACCGCGCGGCGCTGGTGGTGTTGCCCTTGAGCCATGTGACCAGCTGTTCCCGGTCGGCGTCGGCCAGGGCCCGACCCAGCGTCAGCCGCTCGAAGCTGCGGCCGAGGGACCGTGGGGTCGTGGTGTCGCGCGGATCGCCGGGGATCGCGCTGCCCAGGTCCGTCTCCCACCGGTCGAGCCGGCTCACCCGGTCGCCCAGCGACCGGAAGAAGCCCGTGAGGCCGGTGGGGCCGCCGATCTGGCGCAGCAGCAGATTGCCCGCCGCGTTGTCGCTGTACTGGATCGCCGCCGCGCACAGCTCCGCCACCGTCATGCCGGTGTCCACGTGTTCCGCGGTGCGGGGGGAGTTGGGCAGGATGTCGTACGGCGGATAGTGGATCACCTTGTCCAGCGGGGCGCAGCCGCCGTGGTCGCGCAGCACGGCCGCAGCGGCGAACGCCTTGAACGTCGAACACATCGCGAACCGCTCCCCCGCCCGGTGGGACACGGTCCGTCCGGTGCGGGCATTGCGCGCGTACACGCCGAGCCGGGCCCCGTGCCGCCGCTCGAGTTCGGTCAACTCGGCACCGACACCGGGAACTTCACTGTCCGGCACAGCCGACGCGGACGGGGCGGAGACGGCGGTGGCGGCCACGGCCGCCGTGGTGAGGGCGAGGCCCGCCTTGAACAGGCGCCGCCGGGCGAGGGAGTGGGAGTGGTCGGGGCTGGTCATGAGCACAGTCCTCCTGGGCGTCCGTGCCTGATCGCCTTCCTGCGATCTTCGACGGGGACAGCGAAACAGCCGGGCACCACTCATGTCCAAGAGCCAACTTTGAACCCTCCATGTCTTATTGATATGAGTTCGGGATGGATCTCCTCGCGCATCTCGAGGCCTATGTCGCGACGGCCGACGAAAAGAGCTTCTCCAGAGCCGCGGACCGGCTGGATGTCGCCCAGCCGCTGCTCAGCCGCCGAATCAAGACGCTGGAGGAGCACTTCGGCGGCCTGCTGTTCGACCGCTCGCGGCGGCAGATCACGATCACGGAGCTGGGCGCGCTGCTCCTGCCGTACGCGCGTGACGTGCTCGACCGGGTCCAGCGGCTGGGGCAGGTCGCCGGTGCGGCCGGACGGGCACGTGTGCGAGCCGTCGGGGTGCCCACGCACTGCGCCCCGGCGGCGCTGGCACGCGCGATCCGCGCCGGCGCCGGGCGCGGGATCACCCTCGGCATACGCGAACTGGCGCCCGGGGAACGGGTTGCCGGGCTGGCCGACGGCTCGCTCTCCTACGCACTCGTGCGGGTTCCGCCGGAGCGGGGCGCCCTCCGGGTGCCGCTGGGCCTGGCGTCGGCGCCGGAGCCGGGGGCGCCGGACGAAGCGGGCCCGGAGTGCGCAGGCGGGCGGCGCGCGGTCCATCTGGAGGATCTGCGGCCGCGCCGCGGCCGTGGCGCCGAAAGTGCGGCTGCGCTGCCGGTGTTGACCCTGCCGGAGGACCAGGTGGCGTCCCACGAGGACCGTCTGGAGCGCGCCGTGGCCCGGGCCGGGCTGCCGCCTGGCCGGTTCCGGCCGGCCGGGCCCGCGGCCACCGCACTCGCCGAGACCCTGGCCGGGCGGGCGCTGCTGCTGTGCGCCGAGCCCTTGGCCCGGCAGTACGGGGCGCGCTGGGCTCCGCTGGGCGACCGGTCGCTGCACCGGGGGTACGACGTGAACGCCGGCCAGGGCCGGAACGGCGCGGCGGACGTGCCGGGCTGGCTGGTCCCGCTGCTGGCGTCGGCCGTGGGGGCCGCCGGCCGCGGCTCCGGCGCGGCACCCTCCGAAAGCGGCGCCGCGCAGGCGTCGGCACGGCTGGCGGCCCGCGGATGAGCGCGCTGCCCGTGCACCGCCCTGCGTACGTCGGGGACGACGGCGCCCTGCTGGACGTCGCCGAGGCGATCGCCGCGGACTGGGCGGCCCTCGGCGTGCGTGGCTCGTTCCTCGCCAGGAACCTGGACACTGGTGAGCAACTCGGCTTCTGCGTAGATGAGTTGATGCCGCTCGCGTCGGTCGTGAAGGTTCCCCTCGCCCTCGTCGTACTGGACCGGATCGCGGCCGGCGAGCTCGATCCGGCGCAGCCGGTGACGGTCGATCCCGCGAGCAGCAGCGTCGGTCCCACCGGGCTCGCCGCGTTCGCGCACCCGGCGAGCGTGGCCGTCGGTGATCTGCTCCTGCTCATGCTGTCGGTGAGCGACAACGCCGCGGCGGACACCCTGCTCGACCTGGTGCCGGTGGCGGACGTCGACGAGCGGCTGCGCGCCTGGGGATGCGGAGAGATCCGGATGCGGCACCGGATGAACCACATGTACGAGTGCGCCGCCGGTGCCGCCGGCAACGACTTCTCGCTCGCGCTGGAACTGGCGCTGCGGGACGAGCGGGCCGGCCGGTACACCATCGCGACCCTGGATCCGGCGCACGCCAACGCCGGGTCGGCGGCGGCGCTCGTCGATCTTCTGCGGCGGGTGTGGTGCGACGAGGTCTCCACCCCGACGGCGACGGCGGAGTTGCGCCGGCTGATGGGGCTGCAGGTCTTCACACACCGGCTGGCGAGCGAACTGCGGGCGGACTCGCTGCGCTGGAGCGGCAAGACCGGGACGTTTCTGCATCTGCGGCACGAGATCGGTGTGGTCGAGGCGGATTCCGGCCACCGGGTGGCCATGGCCGCGCTCACCCTTGCCGGGCGTCGGGCGGGGCTCGCCCCGGACATCGACCTCGCGATCGGGATCGCGGGGCGGGAGGCGTTCGAGGCGCTGCGGAGGTGAAGTCGCCGTGCGCGGCAGCGCCGTCGGGGTGGAGGTCGTGGGGCATCCGCGGGTACGTCGTGGCAGCTGCCCGCGCCCACGCGGCGCCAGCCGCACATCGGACAGAGCCCCGCGCCCCCTCGCGGGGCGGTCCGGGTCGCAGTCCGCGTCCCGGCCGCCCAGTGGTCACCTGCCGGTCAGGAAGGCTTCGCCGCCGAGACCGCGGTCGCGGCGACGGTGTTGTCGCACTCGGCGAACTCGCCGTCGTTCAGGGCGACTTGGTGCGCGCCGGCGCCGGGCAGGCCGACCACGAGCGTCGGGAAGACGGCGGGCTTCGCGCCGGACTTGCAGTAGCCGTCGCCCTCGCCCTGTACCTGGTGGAAGGTCAGCTTCACCCACGCCTTGCCGCCCGGCGCGAGGCGTACGGGGAAGGCGGTGCCCGTGGGGGTCACCTTCAGGGGGAGGTTGTGCTCGGGGGAACCGTTGCCCGCTCCGGCCACCGACGGATGCCCCCGCAGGACGCAGGCGTGCCCGGAGACGTTGGTGAACTCGACTATCGCCGCGCCCGTGCCGGTGCCCTCCGGACGGTTGGCCGCCTGGTAGGCCTTCGCCTCCACGGCCGACACCGAGCAGGCCGGCGCCGTACCGGCCGAGGTGGCGGACGCAGGAGAGGCCGGGGTGCTCGGGGCGGTCGACGTGCCGCCGCCGGAGGACCCCGGGGCCGACGGGGCCGTACTGGCGGGGCTCGTGGTGGCGGGGGCGGTGCGGGAGGGGGTGGCGGAGGCCGGTGCCGGGGAGGAGGTCTTGGCCGTCCCGTCGCCGTTGTCCGGCCCGCACGCCGTCAGTGACAGCGCGGCGGCGATCACGGCCGTAGCCGATGCGGCGAGGCGGATGGTGTTGCGGTGGTGCATGAGGTCCCCCGATTCCGGTGGTCGGACCGGCTCCGTGCCGGTGCTCGCCGAGGGAGACAGAGCCGGGAGACCTCGGGTTTCCGCTGTGGATCGTCTGTGACGGTTGTGGATCTCCTGTGACGTTCCGGTGACAGAAGGCCCGGCCCCCGCCCCACGACGAGGGCGTCCGGCTCGACCCGTGCGGGCCGGGCCGGACGCCCTCACAGCCCTACTCAGACCAGGTCGAACCGGTCCAGGTTCATGACCTTGTCCCACGCGGCGACGAAGTCCTGCACGAACTTCTCCTTCGCGTCGTCGCTGGCGTAGACCTCGGCGAGGGCGCGCAGCTCGGAGTTGGAGCCGAAGACCAGGTCGGCGCGGCTGCCGGCCCACTTCAGCTCGCCCGTGACGGCGTCCCGGCCCTCGAACGTGGTCTGGTCCTCGGAGGTCGACTTCCAGGCCGTGCCCATGTCGAGCAGGTTGACGAAGAAGTCGTTGGTGAGGACGCCGGGCGTCTTGGTGAGGACGCCGAGCTGCGACTGCTGGTGGTTGGCGCCGAGGACGCGCAGACCACCCACGAGCACCGTCATCTCGGGGGCGCTCAGGGTCAGCAGGTTCGCCTTGTCGACCAGCAGGTACTCGGCCGGCAGGCGGTTGCCCTTGCCGAGGTAGTTGCGGAAGCCGTCCGCGGTGGGCTCCAGCGCCTCGAAGGACTCGGCGTCGGTGTGCTCCTCGGTCGCGTCCACACGGCCCGGGGTGAAGGGCACCCGCACCTCGAAACCGCCTTCCTTGGCGGCCTTCTCGACCGCGGCGACACCGCCGAGGACGATCAGGTCGGCCAGGGAGACCTTCTTGGCGCCGGAGGAGGCGTTGAAGTTCTGCTGGATGCCCTCGAGGGTGCGCAGCACCTGGGCCAGCTCGTCGGGCTCGTTGACCTCCCAGCCGCGCTGCGGCTGCAGCCGGATGCGGGCGCCGTTGGCACCGCCGCGCTTGTCGCTGCCACGGAAGGTGGAGGCGGACGCCCATGCGGTGGTGACCAGTTGCGAGACGGAGAGACCGGAGTCGAGCAGCTTGGTCTTCAGGGCCGCGATGTCGGCCTCGTCGATCAGCTCGCCCTCGCGCTCCGGCAGCGGGTCCTGCCAGATCAGGGTCTCCTCCGGGACCTCCGGGCCGAGGTACAGCGACTTCGGGCCCATGTCACGGTGGGTGAGCTTGTACCAGGCGCGGGCGAAGGCGTCGGCGAACTCCTGCGGGTTCTCGTGGAACCGGCGCGAGATCGGCTCGTAGATCGGGTCGAAGCGCAGCGCCAGGTCGGTCGTGAGCATGGTGGGCAGGCGCTTCTTCGACGGGTCCTGCGGGTCGGGGACGATCGCCTCGGCGTCCTTGGCCACCCACTGCTTGGCGCCGGCCGGGGACTCGGTCAGCTCCCACTCGTAGCCGAAGAGGATGTCGAAGAAGCCGTTGTCCCACTGGGTCGGCGTGGCGGTCCAGGTCACCTCCAGGCCGGAGGTGATGGCGTCCGCTCCCTTGCCGGTGCCGTACGTGCTCTTCCAGCCGAGTCCCTGCTGCTCGAGGCCGGCGGCCTCGGGGTCGGCACCGACCGCGTCGGCGGGGCCGGCGCCGTGGGTCTTGCCGAAGGTGTGGCCACCGGCGATGAGGGCGACGGTCTCCTCGTCGTTCATGGCCATGCGGCCGAAGGTCTCACGGATGTCGCGGGCCGCGGCCAGCGGGTCCGGGTTGCCGTTCGGGCCCTCGGGGTTGACGTAGATGAGGCCCATCTGTACGGCGCCGAGCGGGTTCTCCAGCTCACGGTCGCCGGTGTAGCGCTTGTCGTCCAGCCAGGTGGTCTCGGGACCCCAGTAGACGTCCTCCTCCGGCTCCCAGACGTCCGCGCGGCCGCCGCCGAAGCCGAAGGTGTCGAAGCCCATGGTCTCCAGCGCCACGTTGCCGGCGAGGATCATCAGGTCGGCCCAGGAGATCTTCTGGCCGTACTTCTTCTTCACCGGCCACAGCAGGCGGCGGGCCTTGTCCAGGTTGGCGTTGTCCGGCCAGCTGTTCAGCGGCGCGAAGCGCTGCTGGCCGGCGCCGGCGCCGCCGCGGCCGTCGCTGACGCGGTAGGTGCCCGCGCTGTGCCAGGCCATACGGATGATCAGCGGGCCGTAGTGGCCGAAGTCGGCCGGCCACCAGTCCTGGGAGGTCGTGAGCACCTCGGCGATGTCCCGCTTCACGGCCGGAAGGTCGAGGCTCTGGAACGCCTCGGCGTAGTCGAACTCCTCACCCAGCGGGTTCGTCGCGGGCGGGTTCTTGGCAAGGATCTTCAGGTTGAGCCGCTCCGGCCACCACTGGCGGTTGCCACCTCCCTGGGTGGGGTGCAGGGCCCGGTCATGGGCGACGGGGCAGCCGCCGCTCGCCCCCTCCGCCTTCGCGTCTGTGACGATCGCGTCGTGGTTCTCAGTCATGGCAATCCTTCCGAACTGTGCGGAACTCGGTGCTCAGGAACTGCGGCCGGTGGAACAGTCGGGGCACAGGCCCCAGTAGACGACCTCGGCCTCGTCGATGGCGAAGCCGCGGTCGTCGGATGCGGTCAGGCAGGGCGCGTCGCCGACCGCGCAGTCGACGTCGGCGACGGCACCGCAGGACCGGCACACGATGTGGTGGTGGTTGTCCCCCACGCGTCCCTCGTACCGGGCCGGGTGACCGGCCGGCTCGATACGGCGGAGGAGACCCGCCGCGGTGAGGGCGTGAAGGGCCTCGTAGACGGCTTGCAGGGAGATGTGGCCCACGCGGTCGCGCACCCCGGAGGCGATCGCCTCGACGCCGAGGTGGTCGCCCGCCCGGACGGTCTCCAGCAGCGCGACGCGGGCTGCCGTCACGCGCAGGCCGGCACCGCGCAGCTCCTCGGCGGTGGTCGGGGGCGGGGAGGCGGTCATGAGGGCGAACCTACCGTCACAAACACGAGTGATTCAAGAAAACGAACCATGCAATTTTGGTCGCGTCCCGGCGGCCGCCGTTCACCTCCGCGTCCGCCTCGGCGCCCGCCCGGGTGTTTGCGCTCGTCCCTGCCGTCGCATGGCCCCGCCTCCCGTGCACGCGACGCCGCCCTGCGCGGCGGGCGGGGCGTGGGGTGGGCCGGGAGCATGCCCGCATCATGCGGCCCGGTATCGGCGACGGGGGCGCGCCAAGCCGGACAGCCCTCCGAACGGGTGAGCCGGAACGCACGCGGACCGGCGTACATCCGTCGGCGGTAGGGGTTGCGGCCCCGCCCTCACCGGACGCCGGTCACGGGCGAGGGACACCGACGCGACGCACGCCCCTGCGTTTCCGATGCCCACCCGGTCACGTCGATGGCCGGGGAGATCATCGCGGTCGCCCGCCGGGTCAGTGGCCGGGCCGACGGCCGGGCCGGGCGTGACCGTAGCGGCGGGCCAGGGCATGGAACGCCTCCTTGGGCTCCCAGTGCCAGCCCGAGCAGGGGTCGTCCGGGCGGTCCTTGATGGCCTTGGTGATGGCGTAGCTCGCCATGTCGAGGTCGTGGCGCGGATCGCCCGGGCGGTGCGGGGCGTCGGGGGTCACGAACTCGAAGGCCATCGCCGCGTAGAGGCCCATCCGGGAGAAGACGTCCAGGAGCCGCATCAGGTACGCCGCCTGGGTGCGCTCGCTGCGGACCAGGTCGCCCTTGATCTCCGGGGGCTGCTTGTCGCGGTCGACGACGTCCCAGCCCATGCCGGCGGTCCTGGGCGCCCCGACGTAGGCGCAGGTGCCGAACTCGGTGACGGCCAGCGGCTTGCCCCACCGCAGATGGCGGCTCAGCTCCCTGATGTAGCCGGACGCGTGGGGGAAGTACGAGTAGTAGTCGATGCCCACGATGTCGAAGAGGCGCCAGTCGACCTCGTCGTCCTGGGCGGCGGCGTAGCTCAGCCGGCCGTGGAAGACGGACCGGCCGACCGCGGCCGCCTTCGCCGTGAACCGGTCCAGACGCCGCTGCACCGCGACGGGGTCCACCGTGCCGTCGTTCAGGTTCCGGATGCGTTCGAAGACGGTGTCCCCGGGGACGATCCCGGGCACGAACAGCCAGAACTCGCAGCCCACACTGAGCTCCACGGCCGCCCCGTGCCGGCGCAGCCGCTCCGCGAACCGGCCGGTCTCGGCCAGGTGTTCCAGGATGTCGCCCTCCGGGACGTCGCCGAGGGTCGGTTGCAGCCAGACGCGCAGTCCCCGTTCGGCCGCCTCGGCAGCCGTGGCCGTGAGCCGTTCGACGCCGTCCCCCGTCACATCGACGGTGTCGGCGTGCAGTTCGTCGCGGATGACCCGGATGTCCTCCCGCATCCGGGCCGCACTGAACGCCGTACCCGGTGTCTCCCCCGCACCCACCGTGTACACGACCCCGTGGTGGCGCAGCGCGCCCCGCGCGCCATGTGTCCGGCGTGAGCTCCCCCGCGCGGTGTGCGGCTGCGCGGCGCGGGCCTCCCCCGACGGCAGCACGGCCGCGCCGAGCCCCGCGGACGCCAGGCCGACCAGGAACTGTGCGCGCTTGATCCCCTCGGTCCTCTGCATACGGCCACCCTGCCGGGCCCGGCCGCACCGGCGCCGTCCGCCGCCGGTCTACACGGCGGGGCCGAAGGGCGGGAATCCGGCGCCGATGGGTGGAGCTGCGGCGCCGAAAGTCGCACCGGTCCTCCCGTGCCCCGCCTCAGTCGCCCCGCTGTGATCAACCGACCCGGATGAAAGCCGCCATAAGGCACATAAACGCCCTGGGCTGAGAAACTCGGACCACGTCACCCAGTGGCCGTCGAGAGGGACGCCGGTGGACCTGGACACCGTCGCCGACGAGCTGTACGGGCTGCGGCCGGAGGAGTTCGTCGCCGCCCGTGACCGCCGCGCCCTGGACGCCCGCAAGGCCGGTGATCAGGCCCTCGCCAAGGAGATCGGTGCGTTGCGGCGACCGAGTCTGGCCGCATGGGCCGGCAATCTGCTCGTGCGCCGGCAGCCGGAGGAGGTCCAGCCGCTCCTGGACCTCGGCGAGTCGCTGCGCCGGGCACATCGCGAACTGGACGGTCCGCAGCTGCGCAAGCTCGTCCGCCGCCAGAGCGAGGTGATCGGCGCGCTCGGGCGCCAGGCGCGGCGGCTGGCGGCCGAGGCCGGGCGTCCCGTGGGTGAGGCGGTCCAGCGAGAGGTCGAGGAGACGCTGCACGCCGTTCTCGCCGATCCGGAGGCCGCCCGGGAGTGGGCGGCAGGGCGGCTCGTGAAGCCGCTCAGCGCCAGGTTCGGGTTTCCCGAGGCGGACGAGGCCGTCCTCGATCTCCGCCCTGCCGCCCCGGCGGCGGCCAGGGCGAAGAGCCGCGACGAAGGGCCGCCCGGCGGGCGCGGGGCGGAGCGGAAGCGGGGCGAGGCCCACGAGCGCGAGGACGAGCTGGCACACCGGCGCCGGCTCAATGAGGTCCGCAGGGCCGCCCGGGACGCGGAGCGGGACCTGCACGCCCGCGAGGCGGAGGCCGGGGCCGCCGGCCGGGAGGCCGAGGAGGCCCGCGACCGGCTGGCCGAGGCGGAAGAGCGCGTGCGTGAGCTGCGCGCGCGGCTGCGCGACGCCGAGGAGGAGCAGCAGCGGTCCCGTGACGACGAGCGGGAGGCACGGGACCGGGCCCGGCAGGCCGACCACGCCGCCCGGGAGGCCCGGCGCCACGCCGAGGCGGCCGCGGCCGAGGCGAGCGCGGCCGAGGCCGACCGGCCGGCCGGCCCCCGCGCCGGGCGCGCCTCCCCGGGCCTGGCGCGCCGGCGGTGACCGCACGGCAGCACGACGGACGGCTGACCCACGACGGAGGCGAGGAGCCATGGCGAGACCCATCTGGACCGGTGTCCTGACCTTCGGGCTGGTCACCCTGCCCGTGGGGCTGTACACCGCCACCGAGGACCACACCGTGCACTTCCACCAGCTTCAGCGCGGCACCTCGGACCGGATCCGCAACAAGCGGGTCAACGAGCGCACCGGCAAGGAGGTCGACACCGACCGGATCGTCAAGGGCTACGAGATCGACGAGGGTGAGTACGTCGTCGTGGAGCCGGAGGAGCTGGAGCAGATCGCGCCCGGGCGGTCGAAGGTGATCGACCTGGCCGGGTTCGTCGATCTGCACCAGATCGAACCGGTGTACTTCGCCCGCACCTACTACGTCGGCCCGCGCGGCAAGGAGTACGTGAAGGTCTACGAGCTGATGCGGGCGGCACTGGACCGCGCGGACAAGGCCGGGATCGCCACGCTCACCATGCGCGGCAAGGAGTATCTGACCGCGTTGCGTGCGCAGCCCCGCGTCCTCGTCCTGCACACCCTGCACTGGGCCGACGAGGTGCGCGACCCCGCCGACGTGGTGCCCGAGCTGCCGGAGCGGCGCACGAAGAGCGACAGCAGGGAGTTGCGGACGGCCGAGCAGCTGATCGACGCCCTCACCATCGACTGGGACCCCACCGAGTACCACGACACCTACGAGGAACGCGTCAAGAGGCTTGTGGCCGCGAAGCGCGAGGGCGAGGAGGTCGTCGGCGAACCCCAGCCGCCGGAGGCGACCAATGTCATCGACCTCATGGACGCGCTCAGCCGGAGCGTCGAGCAGAGCCGGTCCCGGGGCCGCAAGGGCGGCGGCGGGAAACCGGCCACCGGCAAGAAGCGGGCCACCGGCAAGAAGCAGGCTGCGGGGCGGAGGGAGTCCGAGGACCTGGGTGACCTGTCCAAGGCGGAGCTGTACGAGCGGGCGAGCGCCGCGGGCGTACCGGGGCGGTCGAGAATGACGCGGGATCAGCTCGTCAAGGCCCTTGCGGGGCAAGCGGCTTGAGCGTCGCAGCCACCGGAATCAGACCGGCGGCGGGCCACTTGTCTTCCGCACGACCAGCCTAGGGTCCAACTCAACCTACTCCCGCTCCAGTTCCGGAATCGGCCGGGCGTCCTGGCGTACGGTCGTCAGGCCGATCGGCATCAGATGGGAGAGATGGCTGGTAGCCGACGACGGAGAGGTCGCGGGGCACCTCCACACCGCCCCGGGTCAGCTCCATCAACAGGCCCATGGCACTGCGGTCGTTGCCGGCGAGGACGGCCGTCGGCAGAGGCGTGCCGGCGTCCCGTTCGGCGAGCAGGAGGCGGCCGGCCTCGATCCCGGACCGCTCGGTGTGATCACCGGGGATGACGCGCTGCTCGGCCTCCAGCCCGTGCCGGCGCATCGCGGCCCGGCAGGCGCGGCGGCGCTCGGCGGAACCGGGCCCGCGTCCGCCGTCGATGTGCACGATCCGGCGGTGGCGGCGATGATGCGCTGCGCGGGCGACAACCCGCAACACGTGCACATCGCGGCCTTCTTCAGCCACAAGGGGTCCTCCGGCCTGCGGTACAGCCTCAACCCGCCCGGCACCCAGGCCGGGATCCGCCAGCACCTGGACATCGGCCAGGGCGAGGGCGACTGAAAGGTGTTCTTCGACACATTGCGGGAGCCGAAGTTCGACGGCGTCGCCACCGTCTGTGTGTTCGCCTGGGAGGAACGGGCCCGGGAGTCCTCGGCGTTCATGCTGGAACGGATCACGAAGGAACCGACCGCGGGCTGATCAAGGAGGTGCGTGGGACATCACTCGTACGGGTGCACCCGGTCCGGCCGTCCGTGGCATACGGAGCAGTCCCTCGTTCGGCAGCGAGTGTGACGTTTGCCATGTGACGTGATGGACTCGGGGTGAGCGGGCAAGGTACCCCTTCATGCCCCACGCCAATCCTCTGCGGCAGGTGATTCGATGACAACGGCGACGACCCGGACGTTCCGGACGACGCCGCCCACCAGTTCCGGCGACACGACCGCCAGGGACTCCCCAGCCGCCGCCATGCCCTCGCTGCCCTCCCTCACGGGGCTGCGGTGGATGGCGGCCCTGCTGGTGTTCGGACTTCACGTGAACAACTTCGGCTACTTCGGAGGCACCGGTGGCCGCCTCGTGTACTGGGGTTTCGGTGCCGGCGCCACCGGCGTGTCGTTCTTCTTCGTGCTGTCCGGGTTCGTTCTGACCTGGTCGGCGCGGCCCCGTGACCGCGTGCTCTCCTTCTGGAGACGGCGCATCGCCCGCATCTACCCGGTGCACCTGGTCACCCTGGCCATCGCCCTGCTCATGGCCTACACGCTGGCCGGCCAGCCGCGGCCGACACCGAAGCAGGCCCTGTCCAATGCGCTGCTGCTGCACCCCTGGTGGCGTCCGTGGTGGCAGACGCTGAACCCGGTCAGCTGGTCCCTCGGCTGCGAGGCGTTCTTCTACGCCGCCTTCCCGCTGCTGTTCCTGGTGCTGCGCCGGCTCGGCGCACGCGCCTCGGCCGCGCTGGGCGTTGTGTCGCTGGTGGCGGTCGTGGTGCTGGCCTGGGCGGACGCCCACCACTGGTGGACGTACGCGCTGTACTCGTTCCCGGCGGCCCGGCTGCCCGAGTTCGTCCTGGGGGCGGTCACCGCGCGGCTGGTGCTGCTCGGCCGGTGGCGCGGGCCCGGTCTCGAGGCCTCGCTCGCCCTGGCGATCATCGGCTACTTCCTCGTGCCGCAGGTCGCACCCGGCTACTCCGCCACCGTGTGCACCATCGCCGGGTTCACGCTGCTCATCCCGGCCGCGGCCGTCGCGGACATGCAGGGGCTGCCCTCGCTGTGGCGGCGCCGGCGGCTGGTGCGGCTCGGCGAGCTGTCGTTCGCCTTCTACATGGTCCATCTGCTGGTGATCCGGTCCGCAACGCAGTTGCTCGGGACGAAGCCGCACTTCGGTCTGCTGGCGGGGACCGCCGTCACCACGACCGTGTTCACGGTGTCGCTCGGGCTGTCCTGGCTCCTGTACGAGGCGGTGGAGCGCCCGGCGAGACGCCTGCTGCTGCGCCGGCGCCGCCGCCCGGCCGCCCAGCCGGACGCGGCCGAGGCCCGCCCCGAGGCGCCGGCCGCCGCACGCGACTGAGCCGCTTCCCGGACCCGGGAGAGGAGCGCGCTCGGGCACGCGGCCGAAAAAAGTGCCCTCGGCTCGATCGAGAAAGGCCGCGTGCCGGGCCGCCGTGGGGCCAGGAAGGCCTGTCGGCCGACCTCCGAGCGGGGATCCCCACCCCCCCTCGCCGGTCCGCCCGGACGCCCACCCGTGCCCCCGGGCCGAGCCCTGCCGCCTGGTGCCGCGCCGCCCCCTTCCCTAGGTTGTGCGCAGCGGGAAAGGGGGCGGCCGGATGGACCGGGACATCCGCACGGTGGAAGACGTACTACGGCTCCTGGACGGGCTGTTCGCGCCGGAGGCCGACCGGTGGACACGGGGCGCGGCCCAGTGGTGGGACGATTTCTATACGGCCCGGGACAAATCCGTGCCGTTCTTCGCGGCGAAGCCGGACGAGAACCTGGTGTCCTACCTGGAGCGCGGTCTCATCAGGCCGGGGCGGGTCCTGGACCTGGGCTGCGGCCCCGGCCGTAACGCGTTGTACCTCGCCGCGCGGGGCTTCGACGTGGACGCCGTCGATCTCTCGCCCGCCGCGATCGCCTGGGCCGAGGAGCGGGCCCGGCAGGCCCGGGGCGCAGGGGGCGCCGTGCGGTTCCACTGTGGTGACGCCTTCGCCCTGACCACGGGCCCCGAGGCGGCGCTGCACGGCCCCTACGACCTCGTCTACGACTCCGGCTGCTTTCACCACCTGCCACCGCACCGCCGGGTCAGCCACCTCGCGCTGCTGGAACGCGTCCTGGCGCCGGGCGGGCACTTCGCGCTCACCTGCTTCGCCGCCGGCCGGATGGGCTCCGAACTCCCCGACGCGGCCTTCTACCGCGAGCCCGGCCTGCACGGCGGGCTCGCCTACACCCCCGAGTCACTGCGCCGGATCTTCCGCGATCTCCACGAGGTCGAACTGCGCGCCATGCGGCAGGAACCGGCGGACTCCGCGCTGTTCGGCCAGGACTTCCTGTGGACGGCCCTGTTCCGCCGTCCGGGCCCGTAGGTGTCGCGTCGGGGCGTCAGGCGGAGGACGGGAAGCGGTCCCAGACGCGGTGCGAGCCGAGCAGCCGGGTGAGCTGCTGGAGGACCGTGGTGGCGCCGTCCCCGGCGATCACACCGGGCGCGTCGAGGGAGATGCCGGCCGCCTCCAGCGCGGTCTCGCCGCCCTTGGCCGCCCCGATGGCCTTGCCGTGCCGGTACGCCTCCGCGAGCAGCAGGCCCACGCGCGGGTCGGGAGTGCCGTCGCGGCCGGTGGGCACGCCCGCCTTGGCGTCGCGGGCGCCGTAGGCATCGACGCCGATTCCAGGGGCGCCGGCCACGAGCACCGCGTCGAACTCCACGGAACGTGCCGTCGCGTAGGTCCGCTGAACGGCCGGCGCGTCGGGGCCGTCGCCGAGGGTGCCGCCCGCCGGTGCGACGACGAGCGGCACCATGCCCCCGTCCAGCACCTCCTGGCGTACGGCCCGTACGCCGTCCAGGTCGCCGTCGGGCCCGGTGATGATGCCGATGGTCCGGCCGTCGGTCGGCCAGGTGCGCCCGACCTGGGACAGGGCGGGGCTGGGCGCGACGTCGGCCAGGGGCACGGTGGGTTCGGGGGCGGGCAGGCCGAGGCCAATGGCGACACCCGCGCACAGCTCGGGGTCGATGTTCGCCAGCACCTGCAACGCCCTTTCCTTGATGGCCTGTTCGTAGCATTTACCGAGTTCGAAGGTGTAGGCGCCGATGATGTGCTCGCGCTCCACCGGGGTCATGCTGAGCCAGAACCGGCGCGGCTGGCTGAAGTGGTCGTCGAACGACGCCGGTGCCTCGCGGACCTTGGTCGCCTCCGGCACCCGCACCGGAGCCTCGACGAACGCGCCCGCGTCGGCGCCCGCCGTGAACGGGCAGCCGCCGTCGAGGGAGTTGGGGCGGTAGGGGGCCACGCCCTGGTGCACGGCCGTCTGGTGCATGCCGTCGCGCAGCATGTCGTTGACGGGCGCGTGCGGGCGGTTGATCGGGATCTGTGCGAAGTTGGGGCCGCCCAGCCGGGTGATCTGGGTGTCCAGGTAGGAGAAGAGCCGGCCGGCGAGCAGCGGGTCGTCGGTGATGTCGATGCCGGGGACGAGGTGGCCGGGGTGGAAGGCGACCTGCTCGGTCTCGGCGAAGAAGTTGAACGGGTTGCGGTCGAGGGTGAGCAGGCCGATGGGCTGCACGGGGGCCAGTTCCTCGGGGACGATGTTCGTCGGGTCCAGCAGGTCGATGCCCTCGAACGTCTGCTCGGGCGTGTCGGGGAAGGTCTGGATCCCGAACTCCCACTCGGGGAAGGCGCCCGCCTCGATCGCGTCGGCGAGGTCCCGGCGGTGGAAGTCCGGGTCGACGCCGCCCATGATCTGGGCCTCCTCCCACACCAGCGAGTGCACGCCCAGCTTCGGCTTCCAGTGGAACTTCACCAGGGTGGTCCCGCCGTCGGCGTCGACCAGGCGGAAGGTGTGGATCCCGAAGCCCTCCATGGTGCGGAACGAGCGCGGGATGCCCCGGTCGGACATGTTCCACAGGGTGTGGTGGGTGGCCTCGGTGTGCAGGGTGACGAAGTCCCAGAAGGTGTCGTGGGCGCTCTGGGCCTGCGGGATCTCCCGGTCGGGGTGCGGTTTGGCGGCGTGGACGACGTCCGGGAACTTGATCGCGTCCTGGATGAAGAACACCGGGATGTTGTTGCCGACCAGGTCGAAGACGCCCTCGCTGGTGTAGAACTTCGTCGCGAAGCCGCGGGTGTCCCGGACGGTGTCGGCGGAGCCCCGGGAGCCGAGCACGGTGGAGAAGCGGACGAACACGGGCGTCTCCACGCCCTCGGCGAGGAAGGCCGCCTTCGTCACGTTCGCCGCCGTGCCGTAGCTGCGGAACACCCCGTGCGCCGCGGCGCCGCGGGCGTGGACCACGCGCTCGGGGATGCGTTCGTGGTCGAAGTGCATGACCTTTTCCCGCAGGTGGTGGTCCTGCAGCAGCACCGGGCCACGGGGTCCCGCCTTGAGCGAGTGGTCCGTGTCGTACAGCCGGGTGCCCTGGGCGTTGGTCAGGAATCCGCCGCTCTGCGCCATCCGGGCCTGGTCGGCGCCGGTCGGCTGTCCGGTGGGGGAGACGGTCTCCGGGCCGGTCTGGTCGGGCTTGGGCGGGAGCGGCTCATGGGGTTCGGTCGGCTCGGCGACCGACGGGGGCCGGGAGCCCGGCTTTCCGGGGATGCCCTGCTCCGGGCCCGCGCCGTCGCCCCGCAGGACGTCCGCCGCCTTCTCCGCCGCTCGCTTCAGGGGGTTCGTCTCGCTCATCGCTGCGTTTCCTTCGCCGGGCATACGGCCGACAGACAGAACATAAATGTGCGGGCCTGATGAAATCTGTCGAAAGGGGTCATCGCGGCCTTCGTACCGAGGTCCCCGGGCCGGAGCGTCCGAAACCGGCAATCGCGGCGGATTCCCGGTCGGGGTGAAGTCGGGCCGTCTCCCATCGAGTTGCCGGAGCGGCAGGCCCGCCGGACGCGTCGTCCGGACCCGGGGACCGTCGAGCAGGGCCAAGCGCCCCCTGCCGGGGGGTGCCTCCGTCAGTGGGCCGGCTTCTTGACCCGGGCAGGCGCGAACGGCCGCCCGCACCGCCACCCTAGGTCCTGCGCCCGGCCGCCGCAGGTCGAGAGACCGTGGTCACGGCCGGGCCATGACGCGCAGGCTCTCCAGTGACGGGTCCGCCGCGTCGGCGATGAGGAAGCCGTGCGCCACTCCGCTGCGCAGGTAGTCCAGCACCTCCTTGGTGATCACCTCGCCGGGTGCCACGACGGGCACGCCGGGCGGATAGGGACTGATCATCTCGGCGGAGATCCGGCCCACGGCCCGCTCGGCGGGCACCTGTTCGGCGGGCCCGAAGAACGCCTCGCGTGGCAGGACGGCCTGTTCCAGTTCGAGGGCCCGGGGCTCGGGCAGCCGGACGGCGGGCCGCCGTTCGATCGAACCGGCGTTGTCGACCAGCGAGCGCATGGCGTCCAGCAGGACCTTCTCGGTCTCGTCGTCGTCGGCATGCGTGATGGAGGCGTTGATCCGGCAGGTGTCCGAGCCGCCCACGTCGACGTGCCGGTGCGTCCGCAGCCATTCGGCCGCCTGCATGCCGCTGATGCCGGTCCCGGACGTCCATGACGATCTTCATCGGGTCGAACTCGGCGGCCAGGCCCTCCTCGATCACCTCGCCGCCCATGATCCGCAGCCCCGGCAGTTCCCGCAGCTCGGCGCGGATGCGCTCGGCCCGGTGGACGGCCGCCCCCAGCAGCTCGCGGCCCCGCTCGACCATCTGCCGCCGCCAGCCGTCCAGGGCGCCGTAGACCAGACAGGAGGCGCTGGTGGTGCCGAGCAGGTCCTCGCGCTGCTTGAGCACCTCGGGCGCCACCCGGTCGTGCTGGAGGTGGAACACCGAGCTCTGCTCGATGGCACCGCCCATCTTGTGCACGCTGGTGACGACCAGGTCGGCGTCGGCGTCCATGCCCCAGGCCGGGAGGTCCGGGTGGAAGGGCAGATGGGCACCCCAGGCCTCGTCCACGATGAGCGGTACGTCGTAGGCGTGGCAGGCGTCCGCGACGCCCCGGATGTCGGCGCAGGTGCCCCAGTCGGTGGGGGTGATCAGCAGCATTCCCCTGGCGTCGGGGTGCTCCCGCAGGCGGTCGCGGACGTCGTCGGGCTCCGGCGGATGGGCCATGTGCCGCTCGGCGTCGAACTTCGGGTGGACCCAGATCGGCTCCACCCCGTTGATGATGACCGCCGCGATGACCGACTTGTGCGCGTTGCGCGACAGCAGCAGCTTCTCCCCAGGCCCCGCGACCGAGCACATCGCGGTCTTCACGGACAGGGAGCTGCCGCAGGTCGAGAAGAAGGCGTGCTCGGCACCGACCGCGTCGGCCATCAGCTCCTGCGCCTGTGACAGCACGCCCTGGGACTGCCGGCGGTCGTCCAGGCCGTTGAGGGTCAGCACGTCCGAGCGGAAGACGTCGATGCCGAGGACCTCGGCGACCCGGGGGTCGGTGCCGCGGCCCTGTTTGTGCCCGGGCGGTCCGAACACCACGTCTCCGCGGCGCCGGAACTCCTCCAGGGCTTCGAGTACGGGTGCGCGCGAGTGATCCATGAGTGTCCTCTTCCTCGGCGGACATGCGGAGGGTGCGGCACCGTCCGCACGGGCCGCACCGTCCGTGTTGCACTCGCGGCGCACTCGAAACCCGCGGGCACCTCCTCGGCCGACCGGACGGGCGGCTCATGACCTGCGCGGTCAGGAGCTGCCCGCCCAGGCGCGGGTCACGGGAACGACGTCACCTTGGAGGGGACGGTGCTGGTTCCCGAGGTGGGTGCGCCGGTGCTGTCGACCACGTGGGCGTACTGGCCCTTGCCGCCGAGGGAGATCACCAGCAGATCGTGCATCCTGATGCCCGGGCCAATCGGGACCTGGAAGCCGTGGGCCTGGACGATGGACGGGTCGGCCGTGTAGTTGCAGTAGCTGCCGAGTCCCCAGGCCTCGTGGGTGGTGACGGAGTCGGCGACCTTGTAGGCCGCGTAGCCGACCATGCCGTCATGAGTGATGGCGGCGGCGTCGGGGGCGTCGTACGCCTTCTCGTTCTGGAAGAAGATCGTCCGGCCGCGTTCTCCGTTCCAGTAGACGTCGTACTTGTTGAAGTGTTCGACGAACAGGCCGGTGGCGAGCACGTCGTCGCCGTTGACCCGCAGGCCGTAGTCGGCGCGGTTGGTGTCCCAGCCGACGCCGCTGCCGTGGTCGGCGCGCCAGATCCAGGTGTGGTCGATGATCGCGTCGTCGCTGTCGACCACGAGCGAGTTGGTGGCCAGACCGGGCCCCGCGCCGCCGATGCGGAAGAACACGTCCTGCACGGTGGTGGGGTCGGCCGCGTGGTCGGCGGTGGAGCCGGGCGTGCCGATGCGCAGCAGCGTGTCGGAGTTGACCGGTCCGGCATCGATGAGGAAGCCGGCCAGCCGTACGCCGTCGACGTCGGCGACGTGCATCGCGTCGATGCCGTTGTCCGGGACGAGCGTGGCCAGTCCCAGGCCGAGGACGACGGTGTCGGGGCGGGTGACGTCGATGGTCCGGTCGAGGTGGTAGACGCCGGGCGTGAAGAGCAGGTTGAGGCCCTGGGCGAGGGCCGTGTTGATGGTGGCGGCCGTCGCTCCCGGCTTGACGACGTAGAACCGGTCGAGCGGGAGGGAGGTGCCCGGCGTGTTCGGCCAGGAGACGCCGCGTGCGTTGGTGCGCTTGCCGGGGACGAACACCTTGTAGTCGTTGCCGTCCAGGTAGAGGAACGGCTTCTCGCGGGAGACCGGGGTGGTGTCCAGGGTGGTGTACGGGCCGCTGTCGAAGTCGGTCGCGGGGGCGCCCTGGACGCCGGAGAAGGTCATGTTCCAGACGCCGTTGGTCCAGCCGCCGACCGAGCTGTCACGGGTGTACCACTGCTGCTGGGAGTACGGGCCCACCGTGCCGTCGATCTTCGAGTCGGCGATGTAGCCGCCGGAGGCCCAGCCGTAGCCGGTCGGGGCGAGGTTCATGCCGCCCTTGACGTGGATGCGCCGGAAGGGCGCGGCCTGGGCGACGGCCCAGCGGTCGGTGCCGTTGGAGGGCGTGATCGCGAGGTTCTCCGCCGAACGCCAGAAGTTCTGCGTGGCGTTGCCGTTGAACCAGCCGGCGTCGACCGTGACGTCGCCGTTGATCTGCGTGTCGTCGGGGTTCAGGCCCAGTCCGGAGATGGAGGTGTAGAACCCGAGCTGGGCGTTGATGTTGTCGTACGTGCCCGGCTTGAGCAGGAACTGGTAGCGGCCGGTGCCGAACTGGGCGGACTCCTGCTGATGGAAGACGTCGTCGAACTTCTGCTGGAGGTGGGGCGTGGAGGGGTCCACGACGATGACGTTCGGGCCGAGGTCGCCGCCGCCCTGGATCGGGCCGGTCGCGTTGGTCGTGGTGTGCACGGCCATCTCCCAGAGGGAGTAGCCGTACCCGGTGCCGCGTGCGTTGCCGTACATGCGGACGTACCGGCCGGTGCCGCTGACGTCGTACGACGCCGTTCCTCCGCTCGCGCCGGTGACGGTCTTCAGGGTGGCCCAGTTCTGGCCGTCGGTCGAGGCCTGGAGCTGGAAGTCCTTGCCGTAGGCGGTCTCCCAGTGCAGGTCGATGCGGCACAGGTCCGTGACCGCGCCGAGGTCGACCTGGAGCCACTGCGGGTCGCTGAACCCGCTGGACCAGCGGGTGGAGGTGTCACCGTCGAAGGCGGCGGAGGCGGGGGTGCCGGCGTTCTCGGTGGAGGACGCCGTGGCCGGCCGTCCCTGGGCGGCGTCGGCCGTGTCGCAGGTCTGCGTCCCGGCCGCGGCGGCCGGGGTGTGGGCGAGGGGCAGGGTGATCAGCGCGGCCATGGCGGCCAGGGCGACACCCGGGTGTCTCGGTCTCGTGCGGCTTCCGTTCCGGCTTCTCATCTGGCGGCTCCCATGGAAGAACGGCTCAAGCGGCCGAAGTGGCCGCTTAGTTCATGTTTTGATTTAAGTGATGAAGCAAGTGGGCGGCAAGCCTTCGGAAGTCAAAACCTTCAGAACCGCAGACCGTGTCCGCGCGCCAGGACGAGATGCGGGTCGAAGCGCCGTTTCGCGGCGGCGAAGGCCGCCCGGCGGCTGCCGTAGTGGTCCCGCCAGTCGGCGTCCGACATGGGCAGGGCGTTGACGGGATAGGCGACGGCACCCCGGGAGCGGGCCCGCTCATACGCGGCGCGGTTGGCCGCCACCATCGCCGCGACCGCCTCGGGGTCGCCGGGCGGGGCCGTGCGCAACAGGGCGAACACATACAGGACTTCACCGGAAGGACGACGGAAGAAGGGTGCCTTCAGGCGGTCGGAGAGCAGCGGGTACAGCAGGACGAGGCCCGTGTCACGCAGATCCCGGAAGGCGGGGTCGGCGAGCACGGCGCCGACGACGGACTCGGCGCTGTCGTGCGGCAGCAGCAGATTGAGCCACGGATGCGGATACAGCCACTCCCCCGTCTCACGCAGGACCTCCTCGTCGGTGTCCACGCGGTGGGCGAACTCGCCGTATCCCAGGTCCTCCGTCTCCAGCGCGGCGCGGTCGTGCCCGAGTCCGTCGAGCAGGGCGGCGTCGTCGGGCGGGCAGGGGCCGTCGTACGGGGCCACGGCCTCGATCATGTACCGCCAGGCGTGCTCACCGGCCGGCCGGGCCTGGCCCTCCAGATAGGTGAAGCGCTGCTCCTCGGCGAGCCGTCGCTGGTCGGCGAGGTAGCGGGTCAGGCCGGTGTAGTAGAGGCAGTAGCGGCGGATCCGGGCGGGGGCCGGGACCAGGCGCAGCGTGGCGGTCACGATGACGGCGCACTGGCCGAGTCCGGCGAGCACCGCGTGGAACAGGTCGGGGTTCCGGCCTGGTGAGCAGACCCGGTGCTCCCCGGCCCCGGTCACCACCTCCAGCTCCAGGACCTGGTCCGCGACCAGGCCGTGCCGGTGACCGGCCCCGCCGAGTCCGCCCGCCGACAGGACTCCGCCCACTCCCGCGCCGAGGTAGTCGGTGAGGACCGGCGGGGTGCGGCCGTACGGCAGGGTGGCGGCCAGCACCTCCCGCCACAACGCGCCCGCCTGTACGGTCACTTGGCCGTCCGCCACGGGACCCACCCGGTTCATCGCCCGCAGGTCCAGCACGATCCCGCCGCCCGCCTGTCCCTGGCCGTGCATCGAGTGACCCCCGCCGCGCACGCTCACCGGGAGGTCCCGGGGTCCGGCGAACTGCAGCAGCTCCTGGATCTCGGCGGCGGACCGGGGACGCAGCACCGCCAGCGGCGGGGCCGACACGATGTGCCCGAAGTCCTGTGCCGCCTCGCGCAGGGCCTCCGGGCGGGTGTCCAGGCACCGTTCGAAGCGGGTGGCGAGGTCGGCGGCCAGGGTCATGCGGGCATCACACCAGACGAGCGGCGCCTGCGTCGAGAAGGCGGGCCGACTCGCTCCGCGCCAACTCGGCGCGTACTCAACGAACTTGGTTCTTGATGAGCCCCAGCAGTGCGGCATGGGTCGCCGCGTCGGCCGCCGCGACGAGCCCGCCCGCGCCGCTGAGCACGGGCTCGCCGTACAGGCCGGTCACCGTGCAGCCGGCCGCCCGGCACAGGGCGATCCCCGCCGCGAAGTGCACGCTGTCGCGCAGGTCGCCGTCGGTCACGTAGGCGGCCCGGCGCCCGGCGGCCACCCAGGCCACGGCGAGGGTGCTGGAGACGACCCGGGGCCGGAACCGTTCGGCGAAGCCGGGGTCGGCGAGGAGGCGGACCGCCTGGAAACCGGGGGCGCTGGGGAACGGCGGGTCGAGGTTGACGTCCACCAGCGCGGAACCCGACCAGGGCGTCAGCCGTTCGTCCGCGCCGTCCCCGCGGACCCAGGCCGCCTCGCCGTCGGTCCAGAACACCTCGCCGCTGAACGGGTCGGCGGTGGCGGCGGCCGTGACCTCAGCTCCTTCCCGCAGGGCGACGTTCACGCCGACGAGCATGTTCCGGACGGCGTAGTTGAGGGTGCCGCACAGCGGGTCGACGAGCCAGCGGCGGTGGGCGTCCGCGGCGCCGGAGCGTCCGCTCTCCTCGCCGGTCACGGCGTCGTCCGGGCGGGCGGCGCGCAGCACGTCCAGGATGGCCCGCTCGGCGGCGAGGTCCGCCTCGGTCGCGAAGTCCCCGGCGGACTTGTCGTGGCGTTCGAGCCGGCTGCCGTAGAGGTCACGGACCACGGCTGCGCCGGCCTGGGCCGCGCGCACGGCCAGCTGAGCGTCGGAATCCCCGTTGATGATCGACATGGGCGCAGGATAACGGGAAGTCTCCTGGTCCCTGAGGGGATTGGGCCCCGGCCCGTGCGGGTCGGGGCCGGTTCGGCTAGCGGCGTGCGAAGCCGGTCGCGGTGAGGGACAGGGTCTGTTCGGCGGCGGTGCGTCCGCCGCCGACGGAACTTCCGCTGTGGTCCGTCCAGGTGCGCAGCGGCGTGGTCTCGGCGAGCCGGCCGGAGGTGCCGGACAGGCCGAGCACGAGTCCGCTGTAGCGGTTGACCAGACGGTAGGTGCCGCCGGCGTTCGCGATCACGAACCACTGCTGCCCGGCCGACGGCCCGCCGGCCCGTGCCGCCGTGACAGTCGGCCTCGCGCCCCAGGCGCGGCCCGCGGCGGAGGACGAGTCGACGCCGAGCAGCCGGCCACTCGCGGCGTTGGTGACGGTGAAGGCGCCGTCGCCGGTCGGGGTGAAGAGCCAGATGTCACGACCGGACCGGGCGGGCCGCGCCAATGAGGTGGTGCCGTTGCCGCCGGCCGTCTGGGCGAGGATCCGGCCCGCGCCGCTCGCGATGCGGTGGCCGCGGCTCGTGTCCATCGGGGCGGGCGCGGGTGCGGTGGAGTCGACGGTGATGTCGACGTATTCACCGGAGGCGTCGTGCGAGCAGCCGAAGGCGCAGTAGGAGCGGAAGGACCGGCCGACGATCGTGGAGCTGGTGCGGTTGGCACTGTCGAGGAACCAGCGGTACCAGGAGGCGTTGGTGTAGCCGCCGGTGTCCCCGATCAGGCGCCACTTCTGGGTGCTCAGGTCGTCGGTGGCGTAGAGGTACTGCGGTGAGTCGCCGCTCTGGTCGACGGCCTGCGGTTCCCCGATGTACAGCCCGAGATGGGCGTCGTAGGCGATGTTCATGACGAACAGCGGCGAGGTCGGCGGCATCTTTCCGGCCGCGACCTGCTGGGCGGCGGTGCCGGTGTTGGCCGGGTCGTACTCGGCGGATGCGGGGGTGTAGCCGGTGGGGTGGTCGGCGTCGACGGGGACGATGTCGCTCTCCCTGCCGCCGGTGCCGGGCTGCGACCAGGCGCCGTCGTACCACTTCCGCCAGGAGCCGGGGGCCATCTTGGCGGAGATCGGGGCGCGGGCCACGTGCTCGTAGAACGCCTTCCAGCCGCCGCTCTTGTCGATGATCCGGGAGCCGTAATAGACGTAGAAGTAGCCGGAGGCGGTGTCGACGAAGAGGCGCTGGTCGCCGTCGCCGTAGGAGTACGTCTGGTTCGGGAAGGCCGTCGTGTCCCCGCGCCCGGTGCTGTACGGGGACGTGATCGCGTGGTCCTTGATGCTCCAGGTGCGGCCCCGGTCGGTGGAGACGGCGCAGTCGATGGCGTCGTAGTGCAGTCCGTCGCCGAAGGGCTGCGGGGTGAACTCGTTGTGCACCAGGCCGTACCAGTCGCCGGTGTCGGGGTCGACCCACACCCCGGACAGGTCGCAGTAGTTCTTCTGGGCGTAGCCCGAGCCGCTCGGCGCGTACGTCGCCCCGCGGCCGGTGGGGCTGTTGTTGCAGCGCCAGGTGGTGTCGTCGTTGCGGTCGGCGGGGTTGGCCGGGTTCACCGCCTTGCTCAGTGCCTTGTCGAAGGTCGCGGTGTCGAAGTCCGTGCCGGTGTAGAAGTCCCAGGTGCGCGGGTCCTTGGCCCCGTACAGGGCGGCGGACTGCTGGTAGTGGAAGGTGCCGTCCCGGTCGAGGTACGGGGTGGCGGGGGTGTCCGTGGGGTGGGTGAAGGGTACCGGGGTCCCCACGGTCACGGTGTAGCCGGCATCGCCGGGTGTGGCGGCCGGTGCCGGGGACGCGGTGCCGCCGCCCAGGACCAGGGCGACGGTCACGGCCGCGGCGCCGCCCGCTCTGCTCAAGAGTCGCAACTGTGCTCCTTGTTGCCGAAGGGCCGGTTGCACGGAACGATCCGGCCCCGGCGTCGGTCCGGCAATGGACTCCAGTGCTCCGCCTCTTGCACTTTCGCGCGCCCGCGACCGGCCGGAGCACCCGGTCAGGTCTCCTCGGGCGGGGCCGCCGGCAGCTGGGCGTCCCAGGCCAGTTGGCGGACGAGCGCCTCGTCCGGCTCGGCGGGGCGGGCCAGGAGGGGACCCGGACGGGAGGGGTTCCGGCCGCCGCGGGAGATGCCGCCGCTGACGGTGATGTTGTGCTCCACCCGGGGGCGGCGGTGCCGTTCGAAGGCGGCGAACGCGTCCGGTGCGCCGGGCAGGTCGCGCAGCGCCTTGGCGAGGACGACGGCGTCCTCCAGGGCCATCGAGGCCCCCTGGCCGGTCGCCGGGGAGGCCGCGTGGGCCGCGTCGCCGATGAGCAGGGCCCGTCCCCGGTGCCACACCGCACCGAGCGGCAGCTCGGTGGCGTTGGTGACCATGACGGGCCCCTGGGAGGCGGTGACGATGTCCGCGGCGGGTGTGGTGTCCTTGCGCAGCAGCGGCAGCAGCTCCTCGCGCCAGGGGGCACGGTGGGCGGAGCCGCCGGCGGGCAGCGGTTCGGTGCTCACGCGGGCGAACCAGTACGTCTGCCCGGCCGGCGACGCCGCGTATCCGAACGTGGTCTCGCTGCCCCGGACGAAGGTGATGACGCCGGTGCCGTCCACGCCGGCGGCGGCACCGCTGTACCCGTAGAAGATCCGCTGGCCCGCGTACACGGGCCGGACACCGGGGGTGAGGAGCCGGCGCACGGTGGAGTTCAGGCCGTCGGCGCCGATGAGGAGGGCCGCGTGGGCGGTGCTGCCGTCGGCGAACCGGGCGGTGACGCCGTGCGGGCCGTCCGTGACGCCGGCCAGGCGGGCGCCGTGGCGCAGGCGGATGCCGCGCCGGACCGCCTCGCCCTGCAGGGCCGCGTTCAGCTCGCCGCGGCGCAGACAGCGGTACTGCAGTCCCGGTTCGGCGACCTCGCCGAGCGGCGCGTGTGTCAGCTCAGTGCCGTCGCTGTCGAGCAGCCGCAGCGAAGTCAGCGGAAATCCGAGGGCCCGGACGGCGTCCGCGGCGTCGAGCTGGGCAAGAGCGCGCATGCCGTTGCTCGCCAGGGTCAGGAACGCCCCGGTGTCCTCGGCCGTGTCGGGGTGTGCCTCGTACACGGTGACGTCGCAGCCGGCCTTGTGCAGGCCGAGCGCGGCCGCGGTCCCCGCGATGCCGCCGCCGATCACCAGTACCCTCGTCGCGTCCGTCCCGCTCACGTGCCACTCCTCGCGCCGACAGTGGTGGTGACCATCTAAGGGCAGGGACGGGCCGGTACGGGGGCCGAGATCCGGACAGGATCAGGGCGGGCGCCGGTCCGTGCGCGGCGCGCGCCCGGTGTGCCACCGATCGCCGCGCGAGCCGCCCCTGAAGGGACCGCCGGCCGGTGCTGTGCACACAGGCGCCCCCCTGAATGACGGGTTCCTGGCTGGAAAGTGGGTACTCCCCGGCCATGCGGGTGAGCGTGCTGGATGCGGGGTCGAACACGGTTCGGTTGGTGATCGCGGATGCGGAGGGGGGCGTTCCGCTGCCGGTGCACACCGTCAAGTGGAAGCTGCGCCTGTCCGAACACGTCGGTCCGGACGGCAGCATCGCCGACGAGGCGGTGGAGCGGCTGGTGAAGGCGGTGGCCGCGGCGGGGGACACGGCCCGCGGATGGCATGCGTCGGGCCCGCTGGCCTTCGCGACCGCGGTGGTGCGCGGCGCCCCGAACCGGCAGGAGGTGATCCGCCGGGTGGCGGCGGAGACCGGTGTCCCCCTGTGCATCCTGCCGGGTGAGACCGAGGCGGAACTGACCTTCCTGGCGGCCCGGCGCTGGCTCGGCTGGCACGCCGGCCCGCTCGCGGTGCTGGACATCGGCGGCGGCTCCCTGGAGGTGGCCTTCGGCCGGGGCCGGCTGCCCGACTTCGCCGCTTCCCTGCCGCTCGGCGCGCGGCGTCTCACCCAGGAGTACCTCGCGGTTCAGGACCCTCCGGGGCCGGAGGAACTGAAGGAACTGCGCCGCCGGATCCGCCATGAGCTGCGGGACGTGGCCTCGCGGATCCGCTGGGAAGGGCCGCGCACCGCCGCGGTCACCTCCCGCACGTTCCAGCAGCTGGGCCGGCTGTGCGGGGCCGCGCCCGGGCGCCACGGCCCGTTCGTGCACCGGGAGATGCGCGGCCGGGATCTGCGCGAGGCGGTCCGCACTCTCGCGGCGCTGCCCGCCTCCGAACGCGTCCAGCTGCCCGGGATCTCCGCGCCACGCGCCGAGCAGAGCCTGGCCGGAGCGGTCGTCGGGCACACGGCGCTGAAGCTCATGGGGTTGCGCGGGGCCGTGGTCTGCCCCTGGGCGATCCGCGAGGGCGTGCTGCTGCGCTACATCGAGGACGGCGCCGACTGGTGGACGGACGCCACCGGCGCCACCGGCACCACGGCACCCCCCGCCGCGACACCCCTGCGGATCGCCGGCCCACGGGCCTGACCGGGCCTCGGCCGGCCCCGGAGTCCGGCCGGGGGCCGGCGAGGAGCCGGGCGCCGGGTTCGTCTTTTTCCAAACCGCTCGAAAGCCGCACCCGGGATGTAGCGATCATGACAAACGCAGGGTAGGCATGCCCGTATGCCTTTACGTCGATCACGACCGGGAATGACGGCAGTCAAACGCCTCGCCGCGCTCGTCGCCGCGGCGGCGCTGCTCCTCGTGGGCTGCGACAGTGGTGGGAAGGCGCATCCAGGTGACGGCCGGCAGCAGTTGACCGTCGCGGCGCTGCCCCTCACCGACTCCGCCGCCCTGTATCTGGCGCGGGACCGCGGGCTGTTCGCCAAGGAGGGCCTGGACGTACGCATCCAGCCCGTGCAGCAGAGCATCCAGGCGCTGCCCGCGCTGCTGAAGGGCCAGGTGGACGTGATCGCCAGCGCGAACTACGTCACCTACTTCCAGGCGTACGAGAAGGGCACCCTGGACCTGCGCATCGTCGCCGAGGGCGTCCGGATCGCCCCGCACATGATGGACGTCCTGGTGCCCAGGGACTCCGCCCTGAGGTCGCCCGCCGATCTGGCCGGCAAGAAGGTCGCCGTCGCCGTCCTCAACAACATCCAGTCCCTCACCCTGAACGCGATCCTCGACGCCCGGCATGCCGGGCGTCCCGTCTACCGGCAGATCCTGTTCCCGCAGATGGGCCCGGCCCTGCAGCGGGGCCAGGTGGACGCCGCCCACGTGGTCGAGCCCTTCGACACCGCCGTCCAGGGCGAGTTGGGCGCGCGGGTGCTGCTGGACGGCGGGTCGGGGCCCGCGCAGGGGCTGCCCGCCAGCGGGTACATCACCACGGCCGGCTTCGTGAAGCAGAACCCGAAGGCCGCAGCCGGTTTCCGGCGGGCCGTCGAGGCGGCCTCGAAGCTCGCCGCCGAGGACCCGGGAGCGGTCCGCACGGAACTGCCCAAGTACGCCAAGGTGACCGCTGAGCAGGCCAAGTCGATCCATCTGCCCGCCTATCCGGCGACCGCGGACCCGGCCGCCCTGCGCCGGCTCATCGCGCTCATGCGCACGCAGGGGCTGCTGAAGCAGGACGTCGATCCGACACCTCTGCTGGTGAAATGACGCGACGTCAGGACTTCCTGCTCGGCCTGCTCGGCGCGGCCGGAGCCTTCGGGATCTGCGAGGCGGTCACCCGCGCCGGGATCGTACGGCGCAGCTATCTGCCGCCCGCTTCCGAAGTCCTCGCGCGCGCCGTGCGGTTGGCGGGTGACCGGGCCTTTCTCGACGGGATCGGGGTGACCCTGCGCGCCTGGGCGCTGGGTCTCGGGCTCGCCTGTGCGATCGCCGTCCCGCTCGGCCTGCTGCTGGGCGCGGTGCCGGTGGTGGAGGCGGCCGTACGCGCGGTGATCGAGTTCCTGCGGCCCCTGCCGTCCGTCGCGCTCGTCCCGCTGGTGTCGCTGCTGCTCGGCTCCGGCACACGGACGGAGGTGACGCTGATCGCGTACGCCTCTCTCTGGCCGGTGCTGTTCAACACCGTCTACGGACTCGGCGAGACCGATCCGCTGGCCAAGGACACCCTGCGCGCCTTCGGGTTCGGGCGGCTCGCGGTGCTGCTGCGGGTGGAGTTGCCGGCCACCGCACCGTTCATCGCCGCAGGCGTGCGGATCTCGGCCGCGGTCGCGCTGATCCTCGCCGTCGCGACGGAGATCCTCTCCGGTTTCGGCCAGGGCCTCGGCATCTTCATCGCCCAGGCCCAGACGGAGACGGACGGCACACGGGACGTGCTGGCCGGGGTGGTGTGGGCGGGCGTGCTCGGGCTGGTGATCAACGGTGTACTGGTCGGCGCGGAGCGCCGGTTGTTCGCCTGGGCGCAGGAACCCCGGTCGGACGCGGGGAAGTCGCAGCGGGGCCGTCCATGACGGGGACGCAGGGCAGCGCGCGGCCCGGATCAGCACCCGGGCCGCCGCCCCGGGCCGCCGCCGTCCCCTTCCTGCTGCGCTGGTCGGTGCTCGTGGTGGCCGTCGGCTGCTGGGAGCTGGCCGCCCGTGCCCGGCGCAGCGTGTACTTCCCGCCGCCGCTGCGGATCGCCCGGCGCGCCCATGACCTGTGGTTCTCGGGACCGGCGGGACATCTGTTCCTCACCCCGGCCGCCGTCGACACCATCCTGCCGAGCCTGGGCCGGATGGCGGCCGGGTTCGCGCTCGCCGCCGTCGCCGGGATCACCCTCGGGATCGCGGTGGGCCGCTCCCGGCGGGCGTACGCGCTGTGCAACCCCGTGCTGCAGTTCGCGCGGGCCGTGCCGCCGCCCGCGCTGGTGCCGGTGTTCGTCGTCGTCTTCGACTTCGGTACGCCCATGCAGGTGGCGTCGATCGTGTTCAGCGCCGTGTGGCCCGTGCTGGTCAACTCGGCCGAGGGCGCCCGCGCCACCGACCCGTTGCGGCTCGAGGTGGCGGCCGTGCTGCGGCTGACGGCGCCCGAGCGGCTGTGGTTCCTGATCCTGCCCTCGGCGCTCCCCCGGATCTTCGCGGGACTCCGGCTCAGTCTCTCGCTGTGCCTGATCCTGATGGTGTTCTCGGAGCTGCTGCCGGGCAGTGACAACGGCATCGGCTTCACGCTCACCGACGCCCAGACGCGCTCCGACCTGCTCACGGTGTGGTCGGCGCTGTTGCTGCTCGGTGCGCTCGGGTATCTCCTCAACACCGGTCTGCTGACGGTCGAGAAGCGGCTCGTCGGCCCCCGATCGTCCGCAGGGAGGACGGCATGACCACGGCCACGGTCCGCGAGGCGGTCGTACGGTTTCTGCGCGACACCGGCATGACCACGGTCTTCGGCAATCCGGGCTCCACGGAACTGCGGATGTTCCGTGACTGGCCGGAGGACTTCACCTATGTGCTGGGCCTGCAGGAGTCCGTCGCCGTCGGCATGGCCGCCGGGCACGCGCTCGGCACCCGGCGGGCCGCGTTCGTCAGCCTGCACTCGGCCGGCGGGGTGGGGCACGCGCTCGGCGCGGTGTTCAACGCCTTCCGCGACCGCGTGCCGTTGGTGATCGTCGCGGGGCAGCAGGCGCGCTCGCTGATCCAGTTGCGGCCGTTTCTCGGCGCCGACGAACCGGCCCTCTTTCCGCGCCCGTACGTGAAGTCCGCCCGCCAGCCGGAGCGGGCCGAGGACGTGCCGGCCGCGGTCGCCGAGGCGTACCGGATCGCCATGACGCATCCACGCGGCCCGGTCTTCGTGTCCGTACCGGAGGACGACTGGGACCGTCCTGCCGAGCCCGTCATGCCCCGCACGGTGCACTCCGCGTTCACGGCCGACCCGGACGCCCTCGACGCGCTCGCCGCCCGGCTGGAGGCCTGCGCGCGCCCCGCGCTCGTGGTGGGGCCGGGTGTGGACGACGAGGACGCGCTGGACCGGGCCTTGGCGCTGGCCGAGCGGATCCGGGCCGGGGTGTGGATCAGCCCGCTCTCCGGCCGCTCCGGCTTCCCGGAGTCGCATCCGCTGTTCCAGGGGTTCCTGCCGCCGATCGCCCGTCAACTGGCCGCGCGCCTCGCGCCGTACGACGTGGTGGTCGCGCTCGGCGCGCCGGTGTTCACCTATCACGTGGCGGACGGCGGCCCGCCGCTCGCGCCCGGCACCGAGCTGTTCCACCTGGACTGCGACCCCGGCCAGGCCGCCTGGCTGCCCACCGGCACCAGCATCGTCACCACGCTGCGGCCCGCCCTGGAACGGCTCACCGCGCTGCTGAAGGACAGCGACCGCGACCCGCCGCCGCCCCGCCCGGCTCCCGTCCCGGCCCCCGTCGAGGGGCACGGAGGACACATCACCCCGGAGCTGTTCTTCGACCTGCTGCGCGCCCGGCTGCCGCGCGACCGGGTCCTCGTCGAGGAGGCCCCCAGCCACCGCGACACGCTGCACGCGCGCGTGCCCGTCGAGTCGGACGGCGGATTCCTCACCACGGGCAGCGGGGCGCTCGGCTGGGGCCTGCCCCTCGCGCTGGGCCGGGCGCTCGCCGACCGGCGCCGGGTGGTGTGCGTCGTCGGCGACGGCTCGGCGCTGTACTCGGTGCAGGCCCTGTGGAGCGCGGCCCGGCACGCGGCTCCGGTCACCTACGTCCTGCTGGACAACGGCGGTTACGCGGCCGTCCGCGCGCTGGGCCGCCGGATCGGCATCGCGCCCGTCCCCGGCACGGACATCACCGGCATCGACTTCGCGGCCCTGGCCGAGTCCTTCGGCTGCCCCGCGGCCCGCGTCGAACACCCCGAGGAGCTGCCGGCCGCGCTGGACCACGCCCTGGGCCGGGGCGACGACCGCGGCCCCTTCCTGCTGCACCTGCGGGTCGCCGGCAGCACGGGCACCCTGTACGAGCCCTGGGCCGGGTGAGGGATGCTGCGCCTCGACTCCGTCGGCCGGCACTTCGGCGACACCCGCGTCCTGGACGGCATCACCCTCACCGTGCCGGACGGACAGCTCCTCAGCGTGGTCGGCCCCTCCGGGTGCGGCAAGTCCACGCTGCTGCGCACCATCGCCGGGCTGCTGCCCGCACAGGAGGGGACGGTCACGATCGACGGGACGGCGGTGACGGGCGTACCGGAGCGGCTCGCCGTCGTCTTCCAGGAGTACGGCCGCTCGCTGCTGCCCTGGCTCACCGTCCGCGACAACGTGGCCCTGCCACTGCGCCGCCGGGGCCTGGCCCGCGCCGCCCGCCGGGCCGAGGCCGAGACGATCCTCGAACGGGTCGGCCTGCACGGGGTCGCCCGGCGCCGTCCCCGGGAGCTGTCCGGCGGCATGCAGCAGCGAGTCGCCATCGCCCGCGCCCTGGTCTGCCGGCCCTCCCTGCTGCTCATGGACGAGCCGTTCGGCTCGCTGGACGCGGGCACCCGCGAGGACCTGGAGGACCTGCTGCTTCAGGTCCACCGCACCAACGACACGACCATCGTGTTCGTCACCCACGACATCGACGAGAGTGTGTACGTCGGTGACCGCGTCGTCGTCCTCTCCCCCGGCCCCGGCTCGCGCGTCGTCCTGGACCTGCCGGTCGACCTGCCCCGCGAACGGGACCAGCTCACCACCCGGAGCCTGCCGGGGTTCGTGAAGCTGCGCACGGAGGTGGGGCAGGCCGTGCGGGGCGCTCCGCCGGGAGGGGCGGGATGAGGAGACGCGCGGAGGGGTGACCCCCGGGCCGGGAGTCACCCCTCCTCTTCGGATGCCGGTCAGCTCCTCTTCGGATGCCGGTCAGCTCCTCTTCGGATGCCGGTCAGCTCCTCTTCGGATGCCGGTCAGCGGAGGTCGCACACCTTGACGGTGTAGATCCCGCGGCCGTGCGTGGCGGCGTACAGGGTGCCGCCGTCGGGGCTCGCCTTGAGCTGGAGGACGGCGACGGCCGGCAGGCTGCCGATCCGCTGCCAGGTGGTGCGGCCCGGCGCGCGGTACACGACGCCGAGGTCGGTGGCGACGGCGAGGCCGCCGTCCGCCGTCACGAGCGCGGAGTTGGTGGGCACGTCGGGCAGGTTGGCCGAGATGTCCTTCCAGGTCGTCCCGCCGTCGGTGGACTCGAAGACGTGGCCGACGCCCGCGCCGGGTCCCTCGGTCCAGTGCCGGGAGAAGCCGTTGACCGCGAGGAAGACGTGGTCGGCGTTCTTCGGGTCGACGGCGAAGCCGCTGAGGTAGCGGTTGGGCACGGTGCCGTCGACGGGCAGGCTGATGTCGTGCCAGCCGGTGCCGTCCGCGTTGCCGACGGCGATGCCGCGGGCGAAGCCCTGGTTGTTGCAGGGGCCGCACCAGGCGGCGTAGATCTTCCCGCCGGAGGCGGCGACGGCGGTCGCGACCCGGCCGGCGCCGAAGTCGTGGACGCTGGTCCACTCCTTGCCGCTGCGGATGGCGTAGCCGTGGGTCTGCACCCAGATGTGCCGGCCGCCGGCGACCCAGGTGTTGCCGTCCTTCAGGTCCGCGGCGAGCGGGGCGATGAAGCGGGCCTCGCTGGTGGCGTTGTCGGGCGGGGCGACGGAGTACGAGGTGGCCTTGCCCGGGTCGGTGGCCCAGCTGCCGTCGTTCACCGCGCAGTTCTGGGTGACCTGGACGGCGAGGTAGACGTACTCCTCGGCGATGTTGCAGCCGTTCGCCGGGTCGGTGAGGGTGTCGCCGCCGTCGCCGCCGAAGTTCGAGCCCATCACCTTGTCGTCGCCGCGCAGGACGGACTGGCCGTTGTCCTGCAGGCCGCCGGTGACGGACAGGCCGCCGTGGTCGAGGTCCCGGCCGATGCCGACGGAGTAGTACTGGAGGGCGTCGATGGTCCCGTCGTTGAGGGACGTCCAGTCGGTGGCGTGTCCGGAGGCGTCCTGGGAGCCGTTCACCGGGCGCTTGTAGATGCCGCCGTCGTTGCCGACGTACACGAAGCTCTTGCCGTGGTAGCGGCCGATCGCGACACCGTGCTGGTCGGAGTGGGTGGTCGGGTTGCAGTCACCGGTCTGCTTGGCCGGGTCGATGCTCCAGCAGGAGAAGGGGAAGTTCCAGTACGGGCCGACCGTGGACCAGTTGGAGCCGCCGTCCTTGGACTCGTAGACCTCCTCGAGGCCGGCGTACACGTGCTGCGGGTCGCCCGGGTCGACGGCGAGGAACTGGTTGTACCAGGCCTGGACGCCGGGCATGTAACCGGCCGTGGTCAGTGCCGAGTTGTCGGCCGCCAGGCCCTTGTAGTCGGCGATCTTCGTCCAGGGGCCGGTGGGCGAGCCGGACTTCGAGACGTAGATGCCCTCCAGGCCGCTGTCCGGGTTGGTGTTCAGCTGCTCCGGGGACTGGTCGATGGCGTAGTAGCGGGAGCCGTCGGCGGCGCGTGCGAAGGTGACGTTGCCGACGTTGTCGGCGTCGGCCGGGAGGTCACCGAGACCGCTGGTGATGCGGGTCCAGGTGCCGTTCACCTTCGTGTAGAAGCCGTTGTAGTCGTCGCCGCTGCGCCAGCCGACGGCGAGGACCACCTTGGACGGGTCCTTGGGGTCGATGGCGATGTCGTTGGCGATGTTCTTGTACGGCGCGCTCGGGTCGTCGGCCTTGGAACCGCCGGGCAGGAAGTCCGGGTTGGGCGCGAACTCCAGCTTCCAGGGGCCGCTGAGCGTCTTCGTGGAGTGGCTCCACACGCCCTTGCCGGTGGCCGCCCACACCGTGTCGCCGCCGAAGCGCAGCTCGTGGATGGTGGTGCTCTCCAGCTCGTCGCCGCCGACCCGGCTGCGCGCGGAGAAGGTGCCGTGGTGGGGGTGGGTGAGGACGTAGACGCCGCTGCCGAGGTAGGCGTCGGCGTTGGTGGTCGCCTCACCCGTGCCCAGCCACAGCCGGCCGGTGCCGTCGAGGGCGAGGGCGCCGGTGGACTGGGCGGGCAGCCGGTCGCTGATGGGCTGCCAGTGGCCGCCTCCGCTGCGCGAGCGCCACACTCCGCCGCCGGCGCTGCCCGCGTAGACGTAACCGTCGTCGTCGGCGGCGACCGCCGCCATCCGGCCGGTGACGTTCCCGCTGCCGCCGCTGGAGTTGGAGTCGATGTCGCGGTAGCGCGGGTCGTCGGAGTTGTACGGCAGGTCGGTGGTGGTGCGCCAACGGCCGCCCGTGCTCCGGAGGTTGTTCAGGTCCTGCCAGGCGGCGCCGTACGCGCCCGGTGCGACCACACCCGGCGAGGTGCGGGCCTCGGCGTACTGGTCCGCGCCCTCGGCGATCTCGTCGGCCTCGTTGCCGTCGTCGTCCGCCGCCACGTGCGGCGACATGGCACCCACCGACTGCTCGCGCTCCTTGGCCAGTTGGCCGAGGGCACGGACACCGAAGGGGCTCACCGAGCGCCCGGAGGCGACGGACGGGGAAATCGCGACGAGCGCGGCGGACGCGGTGAGTGCGCAGACGGTGAACCACCGTCTTCTGCGGGTTGGTACGGACACCAGGGACCTCCCGGAGGGCATCGACACTGCCGACGCAGGAGACCCGATCACGATGGCGCGAAAACATCCGCCGCTTGGCCAAATTTTGACGAGAACCTGCCAGTCGCTACCGCTCCGGGAGGCGATTCCTCCGGGCGCCCGGGGGAGCCGCCACACCCTGGGTGCGCATCCTGCCCACCGTTCTCAGCAGCCGGTCGGCCGGCTCGCGCAGCCGCGGATGGGCGTTTACCGTGTTGCGCAGCCCGCGCACGGGTCTGCGCCACAGCCGCTGGGCGAGCGCCACCGGGTGGGGGCGGGCCGCGAAGCCCTCGGCGACCCGCAGTTCACGGGTCTTGAGCCAGTCCTTGTACTCCTTGTCGCCACGCCCCAGGTCCACGAGGGTGACCCCGTGCCGGGCCGCCGCCTCGGCGGTCCGCAGATGCATCATCAACCCCGGGGAGTAGTAGTGGAGTTCGGGATCGTAGGCGGTGAACCAGGCTGCCAGCACGGTGCTGGACCGGGGGCCGAAGTGGGCCGCGACCGGGCGGTCGCCCGCGTACAGCACGGACAGCACTCCGGTGAAGTGTTCCTCGCGGACACGGAAGAGGTGGTCGACCAGGCCGACGATCCACGGCCGGGAGAACCGGTCCATGCGGCCGGTCCTGCGGTACTGCGCGGACTTCCACCGCATGAGGGTGCGCAGCATCTCGGGGTCGCGCTCGTCGAACTCGAACCGCACCTCGCCGATGTCCCGGCCGAGCCGGCGCTCCTTCTTCAGCGTGGTCTTGGCCAGGCCCGGGTAGGTGCCGCGCAGCCACTCCGGGTAGCCGCCGTCGCCGGGCTTCACATCGATCACCGGTGAGGCGAAGGTGCCGGTGACGTGGGGTGCGAACGGTCGCTGCTCCTCGACCAGATGGTCGAACTCGAAGATGCTGAGGCCGCAGGCCCGCAGCAGTTCCTCCGCGTTCCAGGTGACCCCGGGCCGGTGCACGAGGGCCTGGCAGTCGGACAGCCCGAGCCCGATGGCCCGTCCGGTGCCGAACGGCCCCCGCTCGTACGGGAGGAACCCGGCGGGCTCCCCGTCCTGGTGCAGGACCGCCACCCGGGCCCCGCGCCGGTAGCGGCCGACACCGATCGCGAACTCCGGTGCGAGGAAGGGGTTGGAGTACTCGGGCGACTCGTCCATCGCGCGGTGCCAGGCCCGGCGCAGCTCGGGTGTCAGCTCGCCGGGTCTGTGGATGGTGATCTCCACCTCAGTTCGACCGTCCTTCCGCAGGCGCCGCGAGCGGCGTGCCCGAGGCGGCACAGGCCGGTGAGGCGTGTGGATCATGGCTCATGGATCGCATGGGCGACCGCTCCCCCCATGACGCGCCGGGCGCGTCCTGCCACTGGTTCCGATGTGCGCCGCATCCCCTCCGCGCGCGACTGCTCAAACGTCGCGAAACAGGGCGCACACTGTCAAGGGTGCCTCAGGCGACGGATGATCCGCCACGGGTCTGCCGACATCGTGACAAGTCCGGTGCCTTCCGGGGGCCGGCTCAGCGGGGCCGGCGCCCCGGCTCGTCCGGCGTGGCGCTCAGGTCCTGGGTGCCGATCACCTGGAGCAGCTCCAACTGGGCGGCTCCCTCGGTACCGGGCGGGGCGCTGAACCACAGCAGCCGCTGGCGGCCGTCCTCACTGAAGAGGCTGTGGCAGTCCAGCTCGATGACGCCGAGCAAGGGGTGCGCGATCCGCTTGTGGTCGGTGCGGCGCAGGGCCACCTCCCGCTCCTCCCACAGCTCGGCGAACTCCGTGCTGCGCCGGAGCAGTGTGGCCACCAGCCGGGTGACGTCGGAGTCCTTGGCGCGCCGGGCCGCGACCGCCCGGAGGTCGGCGGTGAAGACCCGCGAGTGGTGCGGATGGTCCTCGGCCGGGTAGATCCCGCGGGCGGCGGGGTCGGTGAACCAGCGGTGGACGAAGCTCCGGTGGATCCCGTGTCCGCCCGGCATCTCGCCGAGCAGCGCCACGGCGAGGGGGTTCTGCACGAGCGGCTCGTGCAGGTCGGTGATGACCTGGGCCGGGGTCGTGGTGAGCCGGTCCAGCAGGCCGAGCAGGGCGGGCTGGACGAGCGCGGTGGGCCCGGGCGTGCCGGCCGGCAGCGGGCGGTCGGCGAGATGGAAGAGGTGGTCGCGTTCGTCGCCGCCGAGCCGCAGGGCGCGGGCGAGGGCGGCCAGGACCTGTGCGGAGGGCTGTGCGCCGCGGCCCCGCTCCAGCTCGGTGTAGTAGTCGGCGGACAGCCCGGCCAGCTGGGCCACCTCCTCGCGGCGCAGGCCCGGGACCCGTCGGCGGGGGCCCGTGGGCAGGCCGACGTCGGCGGGGCGGACCCGGTCGCGCCGGGATTTCAGGAAGGCGGCCAGCTCGGCATGGTTCACGCCGTCCATGGTCGCGCCTCCGGGCGGGCGTAGCCAGGGGTTGCCGTCCCCAGGGTGGGCGCAGCCGTGGTTGGCCCGGGTACGGCGGCCCAGGCTGAAGTGGAACCTCCCGCACCGCCTCGTCCGCCAGGAGACCCCTCATGTCCGCTCGGGAAACGACCACCCAGGCATCGACCACCCAGGCATCGGCCGTCCAGGAATCGGCCACCCATGAATCGACCACCCCGGCCTCGGCCCCGCAGGAACCGGCCACGCAGGCACCGGCCACGCAGGATTCGGCCGCCCGGCCCCGCGTCGCCGTCGTCACCGGCGGTTCACGCGGCATCGGCCGGGCGACGGTGAGCCGGCTCGCCGCCGAGGGGTACGCCGTGGTGATCGGGTACGCCGGCAACCGCGACCTGGCCGAGGCCGCCGTCAAGGAGGTCACCGCGGCCGGCGGCAGCGCGGTCGCCGTGCGCGCCGACGTCGCCGACGAACAGCAGGTCGCCGAGTTGTTCCAGGCAGCGGCCGCGGAGTTCGGCGGAGTCGACGTGGTGGTCCACGCGGCGGGCCGGATGTACCTGGCGCCGATCGCCGAGCTGGACCTCACACAGCTGGACGCGATGCACCGCACCAACATCCGCGGCACGTTCGTGGTCGCCCGGCAGGCCGCCCGCACCCTGCGCCGGGGCGGCTCGTTCGTCGCCTTCTCCACGTCCGTGGTGGGCCTGGCCTTCCCCGCGTACGGCGCCTACAGCGCGAGCAAGGGCGCGGTCGAGGCCCTCACCCTGGTGCTGGCCCGCGAGCTGCGCGGCCGGGACGTCACCGTGAACACCGTGGCCCCCGGGCCCACGGCCACCGAACTCTTCCTGGACGGCAAGGACGAGGAGACCATCGCGCGCCTGGCCGCCCAGCCGCCCCTGGAGCGCCTCGGCACGCCGGACGACATCGCCGAGGTGGTGGCGTTCCTCGCCTCCCCGGCCGGCCACTGGGTCAACGGCCAGGTCGTGCGCGCCAACGGCGGCATCGTCTGACCCTCCCCCTCCCGATCCCCACCCCATGGAGTCGATCATGCCTGCGGACACCCCCCGGACGATCCTGGTCACCGGCGCGTCCAGCGGCTTCGGCGCGCTGACCGTGCGCGCCCTCGCCGACGCCGGGCACACCGTCTACACCGGGATCCGGCAGGCGGCCGGCCGCAACACGCCCGCCGTGACCGGGCTGGACCGGTACGCGGCCGAGCACGGCGTGTCCCTGCACGCCGTCGAACTCGACGTCACCTCCCAGGACTCCGCCGACGCGGCGGTGGCCCACCTGCTGTCCGGCGAGGGCCGGCTGGACGTCGTGGTGCACAACGCGGGCCACATGGCCACCGGGCCCGCCGAGGCCTTCACGCCCGAGCAGCTGGCGGGCCTGTACGACGTCAACGTGCTGGGCGCCCAGCGGGTGAACCGGGCCGCGCTGCCGCATCTGCGGGAGCGCGGCAAGGGGCTGCTGGTGTGGATCGGCAGCTCCAGCACGCGAGGCGGCTGCCCGCC
The DNA here is from genome assembly GCF_006715785.1 of Streptomyces puniciscabiei. Taxonomy (NCBI): domain Bacteria; kingdom Bacillati; phylum Actinomycetota; class Actinomycetes; order Kitasatosporales; family Streptomycetaceae; genus Streptomyces; species Streptomyces puniciscabiei. The sequence goes on along the minus strand of NZ_VFNX01000004.1, from coordinate 78,857 downwards.
GTTCCTGGGGCCTTACTTCGCGGCGAAGGCGGCGATGGACGCGCTGGCGGTCAGTTACGCCGGTGAGCTGGTCCGGTTCGGCATCGACACGGCGATCGTCGTCCCGGGCGCCTTCACCTCCGGCACGAACCACTTCCTGCACGCCGGCACCCCCGCCGACACCGGGCGCGCGGCGGCCTACGACGAGCGCTACGGCACCCTGCTGTCCGGGCTGGACCAACGCCTCGCGGCGCTGATCCCGCCGGACGCCGACCCGGCCGAGATCGCCGGGGCCGTCGTACGGCTGGTGGGCCTGCCCGCCGGCCGCCGCCCGCTGCGCACGCACGTGGACCCCGCCCGCGACGGCAGCGAGGTCGTCTCGGCGGTCGCCGACCGCGTCCGGGCGGACTTCTTCCACCGCGCCGGGCTCGACGATCTGCTCACCCCCGGCAGTTCACTCTGACACCCCGTCAATCAAGGAGAGCCATCATGCCGTTCGCGAATTTCAAGGTGCCCGCGGGAAGCCTGGACGAGGAGCAGAAGGAGCTGATCGTCACCCGCACGACCGAGTTGTACGTCGAGATCTACGGCGAGCGGGCCCGTGCCGCCACCATGGTCCTGGTGGAGGAGGTGACGGACGGCGGCTGGGGCATCGGCGGTGGTGTCCTGAAACTCGCCATGCTCCAGGAGTCGTCCGGGGACTGACTGGCACACTGCCTGGTCTCCGTGGCTCTCACGAAAGGCGGTACGCCATGTCGTCCCATTCCGAGCCCGCCGGGCTGCTGGCCGCGATGCCCTTCGCGGCCGGCCTGGGCGTCGAGCTGAAGGAGGCCGCCGCCGAGCGCACCGTCGGCTCGCTGGCCTGGTCCCCGCAGGCGTGCACGGCGGGCGGCGCCCTGCACGGTGGCGCCCTGATGGCGCTGGCGGACAGTGTCGGGGCGGTGTGCGCCCACCTCAATCTGCCCGAGGGGGCGACCGGTACGTCGACGGTGGAGTCCAAGACCAATTTCCTGCGGGCGGTCACCGCCGGGCACGTCCGTGCCACCGCCCGGCCGCTGCACGTCGGCGGCTCGCTCATCGTGGTGCAGACGGACCTGCGGGACGACCGGGACCGGCTGGTCGCCCAGACCACGCAGACCCAGATCGTGCTCCGGGCCAACGCGGGCTGAACGACCCGCGTCCGAAGGCCGGTCCCCGCCGCCGAGGGGGCCGGCCTTCGGCGTGTCCGGCCGGGTTCCGGCCCCCGCGCTCTTGACATGAACCTGCGTCAACCCCGAGGCTTCCTGCTTGAAGTTGCTCGATTCACGCGTCTTTCGAGCTCTTGTGAGCACAGGGAATGCAAGAACAGTCAGTCCGCAGTACTGCGAGGGGAGCTGTTCCGCCGTGCAAAGACCGCGAAGACTGCGCCACCGTGCGCCATGGCCGGCCCTGGTACCACTAGCGCTGGCGACGGCCCTTGCGGGAACCGCGCTCGCCGCCCCGGCGCCCGCCCGGGCCGCCACCGTCTCCGGCGCCGTACTCGACCCCGCCCACAGCAGCGTCGGCTGGCAGAGCCCGGTCTACGCCAAGGGCACCGGCGGGGACACCGAGAGCTGTCCCGCCCCGGCCGCCGACCCGGACGACAAGGTCTGCGACCGCTTCGACCTGACCGTCTCGGTGCCGGACGGCTACTGGGACGACAACCCCGAGGGCGGCGTCCCGCTGTCGATCAAGTGGGAGAAGCCCTCCGACGACTTCGACCTGTACGTCTACGACGATCACGGCACACAGGTGGCCTCCAGCGCGGGCACCGCCGACCCGGAGGCCACGCTGATCCCGCGGGCGTCGGGGACGTACCACGTGGTGGTCGTGCCGTACGACGTGCACGACGCCTCCTTCACCGGCAGCGCGTACCTGCCCGCCACCACGGACGCGGGCGACCTCACGTCCTTCTCCGGCGGCGACGGCAGCTACACCGTCAAGGCCGGTCAGCTCACCGCGCGGGCGGACTTCCTGACGGGAGGTCAGCTCCGGTTGCAGGCCGATCCGTCCGGCTCGCTGAGCGATCCCGCGGGCACGGCCATCGTGCGCGAGGAGCCCGCCCCGCAGCGGCACACCTCGTCCTTCGACGCGGGCGACTACTACGGCATCCGCTCCCCGCAGGCGGTTCTGCGCGTGTACAAGAAGCCGCTGCGCTTCGGGCTGTACAAGCCCGACAACCGCACCCGGATCTGGCAGGAGGACAAGCCGCTGCGCTGGTCGACCGGCGGAATGCGGCAGAGCCTGGTGCGGGGCACGGACGAGCAGTTCTTCGGCGGCGGCGAGCAGAACGGCAGCTTCTCGCACCGCGGGCGGACGATGTACGTGGCCAACAGCTTCGACTGGAACGAGGGCGGCTACAACAACTCGCAGCCGTTCTACCTCTCCAGCGCGGGCTACGGCGTCTTCCGCAACACCTTCGCACCCGGCGTGTACACCTTCGGCTCACCCGTGACCACCGGTCAGCAGGAACGGCGCCTGGACGCCTATTACTTCCTGGGTGACGCCAAGCAGGTCATCGGCAGGTACACGCAGTTGGTGGGCAGGCCCTTCATGCCTCCGGTCTACGGCCTCGAACCGGGCGACTCGGACTGCTACCTGCACAACGCCAACCGGGGCGAGCGGCACACCCTGGACGCGCTGAAGATCGCCGACGGCTACACCGAGCACGAGATGCCGCTCGGCTGGATGCTCGTCAACGACGGCTACGGCTGCGGGTACGAGAACCTTCAGCAGACCGCCCAGGGCCTGCAGGACCACCACGCCCAGCTCGGCCTGTGGACCCAGGACGGCATCGACAAGCTCGCCGACCAGGTCAGGGCGGGCCAGCGGGTGGCCAAGCTGGACGTGGCCTGGGTCGGCAACGGGTACAAGTTCGCGCTCGACGCGTGCGACGCGGCGAAGAAGGGGATCGAGGACAACAGCGACGCGCGCGGTTTCGTGTGGCTGCCGGTGTCCTGGGCGGGCGCCCAGCGCTGCGGCGTGCTGTGGAGCGGCGACCAGAAGCTGTCCTGGGACTACATCCGCTGGCAGATCCCCACCTATGCCGGGGCGACGATGTCCGGGATCGCGTACAACACCGGTGACGTGGGCAGCATCTACCGCCACGACGCCCAGATGTACGCCCGTGACCTGCAGTGGAAGGCGTTCCTGCCGGCCATCATGACGATGGACGGCTGGGCGAGCGACATCACCACGGGCAAGCCCGCCGACCAGCAGCCCTGGCTCGACGGCGAGCCGTACACCTCCGTCAACCGCAAGTACCTGCAGCTGAAGGAGCGGCTGCTGCCGTACATGTACACGCTCTCCGCCGAGGCGGCGAAGACTGGCGTGGGCGCGGTGCGTCCGCTGTGGCTGGAGTATCCGGACGACCCGGGGACCCTCTCGGACCAGGCGAAGTACGAGTTCCTGTCCGGCCCCGACTTCCTCGTGGCCCCGGTCTACCAGGACTCCGACACCCGGGACGGCATCTATCTGCCGAAGGGCACCTGGACCGACTACTGGACCGGTCGCACCTACCAGGGCCCGACCACGGTCAACGGCTACCACGCCCCGCTCGACACGCTCCCGCTGTTCGTGCGCGAGGGCGCGATCGTGCCGATGTGGCCCAAGGGAACGACGAGTTGGCAGACCCGGGACCGGCACGAGCTGGACTGGGACCTGTATCCGGCGGCCCATGGCACCAGTCACTACACGCTGTACGAGGACGACGGGGTGACCCGCGACTTCACCAGGGGCGCCGCCGCCACCCAGCGGGTGTCCCTGCACGCCGACGGCGACGGGACGACCGTCTCGGTGGGCGCGAGCAGGGGCGACTATGCCGGCAAGCCGGCCGCCCGCGCGTACCGGTTCACCGTGCACGGCGAGGCGGCACCCGCACGGGTCCTCCTGGACGGCCGTCAACTGCCCGCCTCCGCCTGGTCGTACGACTCCGGCACCCATGTCACGACCATCACCACCGCGAGGCTGTCGCTGGACCGGGGATTCACGGTGCGACTGGTCGACGGGAGGTAAAGGGATCGTATGGTCTAGTCCAAAGAGTGCATTGGTCTAGTCCAAGCTGTTGACGTGGTCGCAACAGCTCCCGGAGGGTGGGGCTCCCCACCCCGGGCAGGTCCCGGGAAACCCCACCCTCTGGAGGCACGCAGTGAGACGTCTTCGGGCATGTCTGGGCGCGGCGGCGGCCGTCACGCTCGCCGCCGCCGGCACGACCGCGCTCGTCGCGAGCAACGCCTCGGGCGCGACCACCGCACTGAGCAACCGCTGGTACGCCGCCGCCCCCTATCTGATGCCGCTGGACAACGATCCGCCTGACCCGGCCGCCATCATGGACGCCACCGGCCTGAAGGCGTTCCAGCTGGCCTTCGTCCTCGCGCCCAACGGCGGCGGCTGCACACCGACCTGGGGCGGTACCGCCGCCGTCTCCTCGGACACGGCCGTGCAGTCGATGATCAGCACGATCCGCGCCAAGGGCGGTGACGTGTCGGTCTCCATCGGCGGCTACGGCGGCACGAAGCTCGGCCAGGCCTGCGCCGACGCCGCGTCCACGGCGGCGGCCTACCAGCAGGTCATCACCAAGTACGGGCTGCACGCCATCGACTTCGACCTGGAGGAGCCGGAGTACGAGAACAGCGCGGCCATCAAGAACGAGATCGGCGCGGCCAGGATCCTCCAGCAGAACAACCCCGGCCTGTACGTCTCGGTGACGACGGCCGGCACCGCGGACGGCACCGGCTGGTTCGGCAAGCAGATGCTGCTGGAGGCCAAGTCCCAGGGGTTCACCCCGAACAACTTCTCCATCATGCCGTTCGACGGCGGCTTCAACGGCGGGGCGAGCCAGACCAGCGCGCTGACCAACTTCAACTCGATCCTGCAGTCGACCTTCGGCTGGGACCAGGCGACCGCGTACGTGCACGAGGGCTTCTCCGGCATGAACGGCCGCAGCGACACGGGCGAGTACTTCACCCAGGCCGACTTCCAGACGGTGCTGGACTACGCGACGAGCCACAACATGGACCGCTTCACCTTCTGGTCCCTGAACCGCGACCGGCAGTGCAGCCCGCCCGACAACGGCGGCCGCACGTCCGGGACATGCTCCAGCGTGGCACAGAACGACTGGGACTTCGCCAAGTACTCGGTGAAGTTCGCCGGTGTCACGCCGCCCACCACCCCGCCGACGCCGACCCCCACCCCGACGCCGACCTCCTGCAAGCCCGCGTGGAGTTCCACGGCGGTGTACACACAGGGGAACGAGGTCTCGTACAACAAGCACAACTGGAAGGCCAAGTGGTGGACCCAGAACGAGGTGCCGGGCGCCTCGGAATGGGGGCCGTGGCAGGACGAGGGCACCTGCTGAACCCCTGCCGGACCACTTGACGTGTTTGGTTCAGACCTCTAGCTTCTCGGGTCACCAGCGACCAAGGATGCGTTCAGCGTTCACCATGCTGAACGCATCCGCCGGTCCGGCCTTCGCTTCGAAGAAGGGACCCCCACATGACCCGATCCCGGCTTCTCGCGGTGCCGGCCACCGCGGCCCTCACCCTCGCCCTCACCCTCCTCGCCAGCACCGGCGCGATCGCCGCCGATCCGCGTGTCGCGCCCGGCGGCAACTTCGACCTGTCGGTCTGGGACCTGCAGGAGCCCGTCGGCTCCCCCGGCAGCCCCACCACCATCCCGTCGTCCCGGCTCCAGGGCCCGAACGGCTACCAGGACGCGTACTTCTACACCGACACCCGCGACGGAGCGATGACCTTCTGGGCGCCCGAGAAGGGCGTCACCACGCCGAACTCGAACTACGCCCGCTCCGAGCTGCGCGAGATGAACCGCGACGGCAGCCCCGCCGACTGGTCGCTGTCCGGCTCGCACAGGCTGAGCGCGACCCTGCGCGTGGTGTCCGTGACGAAGAACGTCTGCGTCGGGCAGATCCACCTGGGCAGCGGCGGCTCCTCCACCAAGCCGCTGCTGGAGCTGTACTACCACGCGAACGGCGACATCGTCCTCGGCACGGAGAACTCGCCGTCCGGCGGGCAGACCTCGCACAGCGTGGGACACGTGTCCCTCGGCAAGACCTGGAGCTACACCATCGCCGTCTCGGGCGGGAACACCATCGACCTGACCGTCAACGGCACCACCACCCACTACGGCATTCCGTCGTCGTTCCAGCAGTACAAGCAGTACTTCAAGGCCGGCTCCTACAACCAGTCCTCTTCGGACAGTACGACCAACGGCGCCCGCGTCGCGTTCTACGGCCTGACTGTCAAACACGGATGACACGCCCTGCGACCTGCGCGATTGGTGCAAACCGCCGCAGGGTCGTAGCGTCGAGTGGACGGTCGAACACAGCACAACGTGGGAGCGGCCATGCGTGGAGGACTGGTGGGAACGGCGGTCACCCTGGCGGCAGGAGCCCTGCTGACCACGGCGTTGACGACGGCCTCGGCCAGTCCCCCGACCCCTCCCGGGACCGGTGCGCAGGCCGGTCCGGCCCGGCCCGTGCTGGTCGACTGCTTCTTCCACCGGAACGTCCGCCCGGCCGACTTCATCCTGGCCTGCGGCGACGGCAACAGCCGCCTCACCGGACTCCAATGGTCCCAGTGGAGTCCGGACGGGGCGAAGGCCGTAGGCGTGAACTGGGTCAACGACTGCGACCCGTACTGCGCCGCCGGCACCTTCCACCAGTACCCGGTGGTCATCCGGCTCACCGGCGAGCAGCAGTGGAAGAAGCATCCGTCCTTCGAGCGCTACGCGCAGATCAGCCTGACCTACACCGGCGCCCGGCCGAAGGGCTTCAACCAGGTCATGACCTACCCGCTCTGGGACTGAGTGCCCGGACCGGGTAGGTCCCGACCGCGTGGTCAGGCGAGCTCCACCAGGAGGTCGCCGCCCTCCACCTGCTGGATGCGGTTGATGGCCAGGCGGGACACCCGGCCCGCCTTCGGCGCGGTGATGGTGGCCTCCATCTTCATCGCCTCGATGGTGGCCACGGTGGCGCCGGCCGCGACCTCATCGCCCTCGGCCACCGCCAGGGTCACCACACCGGCGAACGGCGCCGCCACATGGCCGGGGTTGGCGCGGTCGGCCTTCTCCGTCACCGGCACCTCCGAGGCCGCGTTCCGGTCGCGGACCTGGATGGGCCGCAGCTGGCCGTTGAGCGTGGACATCACCGTGCGCATACCCCGCTCGTCGGCCTCGCCGATCGCCTGCAGCTCGATCAGCAGCCGGACGCCCGGCTCCAGGTCGACGGCGTACTCCTTGGCGGGCCGCAGTCCGTAGAAGAACGCCTTGCTGTCCAGCACACTGGTGTCGCCGAAGGCCTGCCGGTGGGTGTCGAACTCCCGCGTCGGGCCGGGGAACAGCAGCCGGTTGAGGGTGGCCCGGCGGTCCTTGGCCAGCCCCTCGCGGTCCTCGGCCGACAGCTCGGGCGCGGGCTTGGCAGCGGCCCGGCCCTGCAGCGCCTTGGTGCGGAACGGCTCGGGCCAGCCGCCGGGCGGGGTGCCCAGCTCGCCGCGCAGGAAGCCGATCACCGAGTCCGGGATGTCGAACCGGTCGGGCGTCTCCTCGAAGTCCTTCGGGGAGACCCCGGCGCCGACCAGGTGCAGGGCGAGGTCGCCGACCACCTTGGAGGACGGGGTGACCTTGACCAGGCGGCCGAGGATGCGGTCGGCGGCGGCGTACATGGCCTCGATGTCCTCGAAGCGGTCGCCGAGGCCGAGGGCGACGGCCTGGGTGCGCAGGTTGGACAGCTGGCCGCCGGGGATCTCGTGGTGGTAGACGCGGCCGGTCGGCGAGGCGAGGCCCGCCTCGAACGGGGCGTAGATCTTCCGCACGCCCTCCCAGTACGGCTCCAGGTCACCGACGGCCCCGAGGTCCAGGCCGGTGGGACGGTCGGAGTGGTCGGTGGCGGCGACCAGCGCCGACAGGGACGGCTGGGACGTCGTACCGGCCATCGAGGCCACCGCGCCGTCCACCGCGTCCGCGCCCGCCTGGATCGCGGCGAGGTAGGTGGCGAGCTGGCCGCCGGCCGTGTCGTGCGTGTGCAGATGCACGGGCAGGTCGAACTCGCGGCGCAGCGCGGAGACCAGCTTGGCGGCGGCCGGGGCGCGCAGCAGTCCGGCCATGTCCTTGATCGCGAGGACGTGCGCGCCGGCCTCGACGATCTGCTCGGCCAGGCGCAGGTAGTAGTCGAGGGTGTAGAGCCGCTCGGCCGGGTCGTTGAGGTCGGCGGTGTAGCAGAGGGCGACCTCGGCGATCGCGGTGCCGGTCTCCCGTACCGCGTCGATGGCGGGGCGCATCTGGCCGACGTCGTTCAGGGCGTCGAAGATGCGGAAGATGTCGATGCCGGTGGCGGCCGCCTCCTGTACGAAGGCGTCGGTCACCTCGGTCGGGTACGGCGTGTAGCCGACGGTGTTGCGGCCGCGCAGCAGCATCTGCAGGCAGATGTTGGGCACCGCCTCGCGCAGGGCGGCCAGCCGCTCCCAGGGGTCCTCGGCCAGGAAGCGGAGCGCGACGTCGTAGGTGGCGCCGCCCCAGCACTCCAGGGACAGCAGCTGCGGCAGGGTGCGGGCGACGACCGGGGCGACGGCGAGGAGGTCCTTGGTGCGCACCCGGGTGGCGAGCAGGGACTGGTGCGCGTCGCGGAAGGTGGTGTCGGTGACGCCGATGGTCGGCGACTCGCGCAGCCGGCGGGCGAAGCCCTCGGGGCCGAGGTCGACCAGCAGCTGGCGGGAGCCGGCGGGCGGCTCGCCGGTGGGCAGCGGCGGCAGCTTGGTGACGGGGTCGAGCAGGTCGGGGCGTTCGCCGTGCGGCTTGTTGACCGTGACGTCGGCGAGGTAGGTGAGCAGCTTGGTGCCGCGGTCGGCGGAGGAGCGCGCGGTCAGCAGGTACGGGCGCTGCTCGATGAAGGAGGTGGTGACGCGCCCCGCCTGGAAGTCGGGATCGTCCAACACCGCCTGCAGGAACGGGATGTTGGTGGCCACACCGCGGATGCGGAACTCGGCGACGGCACGCCGGGCCCGGCCGACGGCCGCCTTGAAGTCCCGGCCCCGGCAGGTGAGTTTGACCAGCATCGAGTCGAAGTGCGCGCTGATCTCCGTACCGGCGTGGGTCGTTCCGCCGTCCAGGCGGATACCCGAGCCGCCCGGGGAGCGGTAGGCGCTGATCCGGCCGGTGTCGGGGCGGAAGCCGTTGGCGGGGTCCTCGGTGGTGATACGGCACTGCAGGGCGGCACCGCGCAGGGTGATGGTGTCCTGGGCGAGGCCGAGGTCGGCGAGGGTCTCGCCGGAGGCGATCCGCAGCTGGGCCTGGACCAGGTCGACGTCGGTGACCTCCTCGGTCACGGTGTGCTCGACCTGGATGCGCGGGTTCATCTCGATGAAGACGTGGTTGCCCGCGGGGTCGAGCAGGAACTCGACGGTGCCCGCGTTGCGGTAGCCGATCTCGCGGGCGAAGCGCACCGCGTCGTCGCAGATCCGCGCCCGCACCCCCGGGTCGAGATTGGGGGCGGGGGCGAGCTCGATGACCTTCTGGTGGCGGCGCTGGAGGGAGCAGTCGCGCTCGTAGAGGTGGATGACGTTGCCCTCGCCGTCGGCGAGGATCTGCACCTCGATGTGGCGCGGGTCGACGACGGCCTTCTCCAGGAAGACGGTCGGGTCGCCGAACGCGGCGTCGGCCTCGCGGGAGGCCGCCTCGATGGACTCGCGCAGCAGGGCGGGGTCCTCCACCCGGCGCATGCCGCGCCCGCCGCCGCCCGCGACGGCCTTGACGAAGACGGGGAAGCCGATCTCCTCGGCCGCGCGCACCAGTTCGTCCACGTCGGTGGACGGCTGGGACGAGCCGAGCACGGGCACTCCGGCCGCCCGGGCGGCCGCGACCGCGCGGGCCTTGTTGCCGGTCAGCTCCAGGGTGGCGGCGCTCGGACCGACGAACGTGATGCCCGCCTCCTCGCAGGCACGCGCCAGCTCCGGGTTCTCGGACAGAAAGCCGTAACCGGGGTAGACGGCGTCGGCACCGGCCCGGCGGGCGGCCCCCACGATCTCCTCGACGGAGAGATAGGCCCGCACCGGATGCCCCGGCTCCCCGATCTCGTACGCCTCGTCGGCCTTCAGCCGGTGCAGTGAGTTGCGGTCCTCGTGCGGGAACACGGCGACGGTGCGCGCGCCGAGTTCGTAGCCCGCCCGGAACGCGCGGATCGCGATCTCTCCACGGTTGGCGACCAGCACCTTGCGGAACATCCTGGATTCCCTTCAGCTGCCCTGCCGGCGACGAACACCATGGTGTCAGCCCCGCCCTGCCGTACATCGCGGCCACCTTAGGGGGTGCTCGCGCGTGTCGACGTGCGACAACCATCACACCGGCCGGGTGGGCCACGCCACAGGCACGCGCGGCGGGCTCAGCACTCCAGCGAGCTCATCGCCGTCTCCTGGGACCGCTCCCGCGACCGCTCCGCGCTCGCCGACGCGGGCGCGGGCGCGGTCGCGCTCCGGGAGGGCGAGGGCGAGGGCGCGGGGATCACGGGTGGTTCCGTGGGTGCGGGCCCGCGGTCCCGGACGGACAGCAGGGCCCACATCCGGGCCCGCAGTCGTGCGCGGCGGCCGTGCAGCAGGCCGAGGACGATCGCCGAGGCCACCGCGATCAGGTGCTCGCGGCCGGCCAGGTTGGGGACGGCGATGGACTCCCACACCATCGAGCCGCCGGTCAGCGTGAACACCACGGGCGCGCGTTTGACCACCGAGAGGTAGGTGAACAGGCCGACGACGGCAGCGGACGGTCCGGTGTCGAGCACGTGCGCGTACGCGTGCGGCGCCCCCAAGCCCCACCAGCCGGGGCCCAGCGCGATCATCACGCGGGCGGTGAGCGTGCCGGCCACAGTGGTGGCGTAGGCGATCGCCAGTGTCCGGGCCCGGCCCAGGGCCAGTTCGGCCCAGGCGAAGGCGAGGAACAGCTGGGTGATGCCCGCCCACACCGGCAGATCGAGCGCCGGGACGTACAGCGACACGGGCGTGCGCAGTAACGACAGCCACAGCGGCAGGTCGGCCCGGACGCCGCCGAGCCGCGTCACCCACAGCGCGCCGAGCGGGTACTGGGCGATGTCGTGGAAGAAGACGACGCCGAAAGAGGCGACGAAGGCCAGCAGCAGCCCGGACAGTCCGCGCCGGATGAGCCGCCGTACCGGTTCGACGACGATGGCGTGCCACTCGCCCCGCAGGGTGCGCCCGGTGAACCGGGCCAGCCGTGCGAGCAGTGCGCGGCACCACTCGATGCGCGCTTCAGTCGTCATGAGGCACGGCAGCCCATCGCCTTCGGCTCCCCCGTCATGTCCATCGCCCCCTTCACCCCGAGCCCGGTGTTCCCGTTTCGGGGCGTTTCTCCGCCGTCCACCCGTTTCAGTGCGCCGCTATCGTTCCGCCATGCGCCCGGTCCCTCCCCCGGTGTGGGTCTCTGTGGTGGTGAGACCCGATCGGTGACAGTTCAGCGAGCCGGGAGGCAGTCGTCAAGATCCTTTACGGATGCGGGGGGGTGTGGGAAGACCCACAGGCCCCCAGCGGCGGAATCCGGGCCCGAGAGGCAACCCGCACCCCCTCGGATCCGTCCTCCCGTGCAGGCCCCTTGAACGGCTCGGTGGGCTGGATTCCCGGCCGGGCCCGGTGCGTTGCTTGACTTGGAGAGCGCTCGAACTCGTAGCGTCGCAGACGTACGGCACGCGAGGGCTCCGCACGGGCTCCGGCTGCGTGGCGTACGGAGCGACCACCGAGTGTGCAGGAAAGGCTGGGACATCACATGCAGAAGCGCAGTCTGCGGGACCTCGAGGTATCGGCCCTCGGCCTCGGATGTATGGGCATGTCCGCCTTCTACGGCTCGGCCGACCAGGACGAGGGCATCGCGACCATCCGGCGGGCCCTGGAACTGGGGATCGACTTCCTCGACACCGCGCAGGTGTACGGCCCGCTGACCAACGAGTCACTGGTCGGCGAGGCGATCCGGGGGCACCGCGACGAGTACGTGATCGCCACCAAGTTCAACTACCGGATGGACGACGCCGTACCCGGCGACATGAGCACGGTCGGCCGGCAGGACGGCTCCGCCGAGCACGTGCGCGAGTCGATCCACGGCTCGCTGCAGCGGCTGGGCACCGACCACATCGACCTGTACTACCAGCACCGGGTCGACCCGGACGTGCCCATCGAGGAGACGGTCGGCGCGCTCGGCGAGCTGGTCGCCGAGGGCAAGGTGCGGCACATCGGCCTGAGCGAGGCGAGCGCGGAGACCATCCGCCGGGCGCACGCCGTGCACCCGATCACGGCCGTGCAGAGCGAGTACTCGCTGTGGACGCGGGACGTGGAGGCGGAGGTGCTGCCGGCCTGCCGGGAGCTCGGCATCGGGTTCGTGCCGTACTCCCCGCTCGGCCGCGGTTTCCTGGCCGGCCGCTTCAGCTCCCCGGACGAGCTGGACGCGAACGACTGGCGCCGTGCGAACCCCCGCTTCACGGACGCCAATCTGGAGGCGAACCTGCGGCTGGCGGCGAAGGTGAAGGAGATCGCCGCCGAGAAGGACGTGACGCCGGCCCAGCTCGCCATCGCCTGGGTGCTGGCCCAGGGCGAGGACCTGGTACCGATCCCGGGCACCAAGCGGCGCAGCTACCTGGAGCAGAACGCCGGCGCTGTCGACATCACGCTCAGCAAGGAGGACTTGGCCCGCATCGACGCGGAGCTGCCCCGGGCCGCGGGTGAGCGCTACGACGAGGCGGGTATGCGGGCCGTCGATCGCTGACGGCTTCAGGCGGTTCCGCGGCAGCCGCATGTCGACACCGCCCGGCACCCCTTCACGGCGTCGTTCGTGCCGCGCCAGGCCGGCGACTCGATGCCGTGATCGGCGCGGTCGTGCGGTGGAACTACGCGCCGCTGATAGCCGGTTGGAAGCTGGGCCCGGCGCTCGCCACCGGCAACAGTGTGTGCTGAAGCCCGCCGAGCAGACCTCGCTCGCCGCGGAGGCGGGGCTGTCAGCTGACGCTCGGCCTGCCGCCGGCTGCGACGGCTGCGACGGCTGCGACGGCTGCGACGGCTGCGACGGCTGCGACGGCTGCGACCAGCATCGACGCGCTCGTCCACGGCATCGAGTCGCCGGCCTCGCGCGGCGCGAACGCCTTCTCCGGGGCGTACGCCCCCGGGCGGTGGGCATGGTCGGCCATGCGCCGCCGGCCGCCCACCGGAACGGCTCGGACCTCGACGCACGCGCCGAGCTGATGCTGGGCGCGCGCCTGGCCGGCCAGGCGCTGACCCTGTCCGGGCTCGGCCTGGTCCAGGGCATCGGCCACACTCGCACCGCCCGTACCGGCACCACGCACGGCGTCGCCCTCGCCGCCGTCCTGGAGGAGGTCATGGAGTTCAGCGCGCCGGCGGCACGGGAGGCGTACGAGCGGGCCGCACGGGCGACGCGTGTCCCGGCGCCCGCCGACGGCGACTGGGCGCGGACGGCCGTCGCGGCGGTACGGGAGCTGTCCGGGGCGCTGGACATCAAGCGGCCCCTGCGCGAGCCGGGCGCCGACCGCGCCCTGCTGCCGGCCATCGCGGCGGGCCCGGCGGAGGTGCTGGATCTGCTGACGCGCGTGTACTGAGAGTGCGCGTCGCGCGCACCTGCGCACCGTCAGCGCCCCTCAACGATGCGTGTCCCGGGCTTCGCGGTGTCGAGGTCCAGTGCCGTCACCGAACGCTCCGGAGGGTGACCGGGAGTCCGGAGCGGGTGCGCGCCCGTGGCGCTCGTCACGCATGAGGGCCTGCCTCGGCAGGGCGTGAGGAGGGCTGTGAGGAAGCACACGCGCGGCTCAAGTGGCGTACGCCCATGGGCCTTTGGCCCTTTCGCCCGCGGTCGGCAGGTGCCGTCGCGACCACTGCGCCCTCCCGTCTGCCACGATGGACGGCGCCCTGACCGGGCGGCCCGGCCGTGCAGCGCAGCCGGTCCGACGGGTTCCGCCGGTCCCTCTCCCCGACCACCTGGTTGTCGAGTACCCCCCTGTGTCTGCTGCCCCCTCCCTGATCACACCTGTGCCCGGTTCCGCGCCCGCCTCGCGGTCGCCGTGGCGATCCCTGCGACACCGCGGCATGCGCTGGTGGTCGGCCGCGAACTTCGTCTCCAACGCCGGCACCTGGATGCAGCTCACGGTGCAGAACCTGCTCGTGCTGCAGATCACCGGTTCCGCGGCGGCCACCGGGCTGTCGATCTCCGTACAGGCCGCGCCGGCGCTGTTCGTGAGCCTGCTCGGCGGCGCCGCCGTGGACCGCTGGCCCCGGAAGCTGACGGTCGCGGTGAGCCAGGCGCTGCTCGGCGCCGTCGCGTTCACCACGGCGCTGTTGGTGGCGCTCGACCGGATCGACATGACGGCGCTGCTGGTGCTGGCCGCCGTCACCGGCATCATCGCCACCGTCGACGGGCCGGCGTGTGCGCTGCTCGGCAACGACCTCGTGCCCCGGGAGGATGTGCCGTCGGCGATCGGTGTCGGTGCCCTCGTGCACAGCGCGGGACGGCTGGCCGGCACCGCGCTCGCCGGGGTGACCGTCGGCTTCCTCGGCACGGGGGCCGCGTACGCCGCCAACGGAGTGTCGTTCCTTTTCGTGGCGTCGGTCGTGCCCTTCCTGCGGCCCGTTCACGGGGCGGTGGCCGAGCACAGGGCGGGGGCCGAGCCGGCGGCCGAGGCGCGTGTCGTCCCGGCGCCCGCGGAGATGGGCGTGCGGGAGGGGCTGCGGTTCTTCGTGCGCCGGCCCCGTCTGATGGCCCTCGCCGGGATCACCGGGATCAGCTCGGTCTTCGGCCGGAACTACGGTCTCACCCTCGCCGTCCTCGTCACCGGGCCGCTCGCGGGCGGTGCCGGGTCGTTCGGCACCGTCTCCACAGTGCTGGCGGTCGGCGGGATCATCGGTGCGATCCTCGGCGCCCGGCTGCGCAAGCCCTCCGTACGGACCGTGGGACTGCTCGCGGCGGCGGGCGCCCTCCTGCAGGTCGTCGCGGGACTGTCGCCCTCGCTGGCCGTGCTGATGGTGCTGGTGCTGCCCATGGCCGTGGTGGAGTCGATCTCCGACACCGCGGGCACGGCCGTCCTGCAGACCGACCCGCCGGCCCATCTGCGCGGCCGGGTCCTCGGCGTGTGGAGCAGCATCGGCACGGTGTGGAGCCTCGGCGGACCGCCCCTGCTGGGTCTCCTCATGGAGTGGGCCGGCGCGCGCGGCGCCCTGGTCGCCGGCGGCCTCCTCATCGCCGGGTCGATCGGCGCGGGCCTGCTGGTCCGGCGGCGCGGCGGACCGACGCCGGTCACCGTGCCCACGAAGGACGGCGACGTGACCGGCCGCGAGGCGCTGGGCACGGCCGCCTGACCGACCGGAAGACACTCGGCATCGGCGTCGGCATCGGCCCTGACCGGCCGCAAGGCACTCGGTATCAGCATCAGCCCCTGACCGGGCCGGAAGCCGCTCGCTCGGTGGCACCCCCGACCCGCCGGAAGCCGCGCGCTCGGCAGCACCCCCGACCCACCGCGAAAGGCCGGGCACGCCCGCCCGAGCCGCAGGGGGCACTGGGCACACCCGCTCGAGCCCCGAGAAACGCTGGGCACATCCCCTGACCCAGCGGTGAGGCACTCGGCATCGCCCCTGACCGGCCGGGAGCGGCTCGGTCGGTATCAGCGCGGACCAGCCGGGAAGCACCGGTTACGCCCGCCCGACCGCCCGGAGGCCGTGGAAACCCCCGACCCGACCGCCGAGAAGGCAGAGCACAGCCCCCAGGCCGCCGAAGCGCGCCGGACACTCGCCCCGCGACCGGCCCGGAAGCACTCGGCATCGGCCCCTGCACCGGCCGGGAGCGGCTCGGTCGGTACCGGCGCGGACCAGCCGGGAAGCACCGGTTACGCCCGCCCGACCGCCCGGAGGCCGTGGAAACCCCCGACCCGACCGCCGAGAAGGCAGAGCACAGCCCCCAGGCCGCCGAAACGCGCCGGACACCGCCCCGCGACCGCCACGGAAGCACTCGGCATCGCCCCTGACCGGCCGGGAAGCCGGGCCGGGATTGACCCCGGTACTGCCGGGGGGCGCGCCGGGTGGGCGGCGGGCGGGGTCACTTCGGTCCGTGCTCCTCGTGGCCCGGCAGGTTGTACACGTGGAAGGCCTGGCCGATGACCGGCTGGGCCACGTTCCGCACGCGGACGCCGCCGCTGGTCATGCCGTGCTCCGTGCCGGCGTGGGCGTGGCCGTGGACGGCGAGGTCGGCTCCGGCGGTGTCGATGGCCTCCGCGAGCAGATAGCTGCCGAGGAACGGGTAGATCTCCGGCGGCTCCCCGGCCAGGGTGTCCGGCACGGGCGAGAAGTGCGTGAGGGCGATCCGCACGTCGCAGTTCCAGTCGGCCAGGTCCTTCAGGGCGCCGTGCAGGCCGTCGGCGCACCGGCGGCTGTAGCGGACGAACTCCTTCATGATCGGTTCGCCGAACTCGCCGGCGCAGCGCCCGACGAATCCGCCGCCGAAGCCCTTGGTCCCGGCGACCCCGATCCGGGCCTCACCGGCGCTGACGACGGCGGCCTGGCCCTCCAGGACGTGGGCGCCGGCGTCGCGCAGGATCGCGGTGACGTCGTCGGGCCGCTCGTCGTGGTGGTCGTGGTTGCCCAGGACGGCGACGACCGGCACCCCCAGGTCCTTGATCTCCCGCGCGACGACCGCCGCCTCCTCGGGAGTGCCGTGCCGGGTGAGGTCGCCGGCCAGCAGCAGGACGTCGGCGCACCCGGGCAGGGTTTCGAACGAGGGGCGCAGCATGCCCTGGCTCTCGGGGCCCATGTGGATGTCCCCGACGGCCGCGACGCGGATCATGTCAGGTCCTCCCCGTGATCGGGCGAGGAGGTCCCGGCGACGAGGATGTCGCAGTGGACCGGATGTCCCGCCAGCTCCTCGCGGGCCGTGTGGCAGATCTCGTCGCGGCACTGGGCGGACGGCACGGTGCCGGTCAGCAGGATGGCGTCGCCGCGCAGCTCCAGCCGTACGCCCAGTTCTCCAAGGTCCCCGGCGGCCAGGCGCTCGGCGAGGTGCGCGACGCGGTAGTCCAGGTTGCCGGCCGCCGGCGGGGGCGGCGGGCTCGTGTCGGTCATGGCTGCCCCTCCTGGGGGTCGATCACGTTCAGCCGTTCGAGGAGGAAGAGGAAGGCGGCCGGCATTGGCTGGTCGCCGCAGGCCGCCCGGAGCGCGTCCCAGTCGACCTTCTCCCGGACGGCGCGGGCCACCGGCAGGACGGCCCCGAAATCGCAGTAGTGCTCCGAGAACGCGCTGACCAGGCTGTGGATCAGGTCGGTCGGAGCGAGGACGGGCATCAGCACCGAGTCGACCGGCAGCACGTGGGCGCGGTCGAGCATCTCCGCGGTGACGGGCTGGTGCGCGAGGGCGAAGATGATGTCGATGTTCTGCCCGCGGCAGGTGGTCTTCAGCAACCAGTCCTCGGGCGGGGTCCGGACGGGCAGCCCGGCCTCGCGCAGGCTGGCCGCCACCGCCTCGGCGTCGTCGGGCAGCACACAGAAGTCGGCGTCGTGCTGGAGGTAGCGGCTGCCGCCGTGTGCGTAGACGGCCACGCTGCCGGCGAGCGCGAAGCGATGGCCGGCGCGTTTGAGCAGGGCGCCGACCTCCTTGGTGGCCTCCAGGATCGCCTGGCTGCGGTCCTGCGGCAGCTCCGCCTGGCCCGGTGCGGGGGTGGTGACGGACTCGTCCGGTCCGCCCCCGGCGAGGCGCAGCTCGGCGACCTCCGGTCGCCGGAGTGGGGCGGTGCCCTCCCCGTTCTGCGTCATGACGTCTCCGTTCGCGGCCCCGGCACCCCCGGATCGGCCGGTCCGGACCCGGGGGTCGTACGGGTACCCGGCGCGACCACACCGACACGCGGCCCGGTCCCCACCACCAGCGCCGGAGTGCCGGGACCAGGGAGTGTCCCCCCGGAGCAGGACGGTGCTGCGACGCCGGGTCGTGATCGGCATCCCTCGGCCCTTGCCTCGTACCCTTCACCGAGGGCGGACGGCCGGCCGTACCGACACGTTGGCGTGCGTCGCGTGCGGCCCGGGAGCACGCTGTAGGCATGGGTCTCAGGCTCAGGGCGGGTTCGCGGCAGCCGTGGCAGTCGGTACACGCTCTGCTGCTGCTCCCCGTCGTGCTCATCGTGGTGATCACGGTGGTGGACATGCAGACGCCCACCAATGTCCACCTGGGGCCGGCCCTGGTGATCGCGCCGGCGCTCACGGTGTCCTTCGCCGGGCCACGGACCACGGCGGCCATCGGAGGGCTGGCCCTGGCCGCCCAGGTGGTCATCGGTGTGACGCACGGCGGGCTCGGCACCACGAACCACGTCGTGCAGATCATCACCCTCGCGGTGCTGACGGTGCTGCTGGTGCTCTACAGCGCGCTGCGGGAGCGGCGGCAGGCCCAGCTGGCCCAGGTCCGCACGGTCGCCGAGGCCGCGCAGCACGTGCTGATGTGGCCCCTGCCCGAGCAGATCGGCCCGCTGCGGATCGCCTCGCTGTACCTGGCCGCGGAGGACGAGGCACAGATCGGCGGCGACCTGTACGCGGCGACCCGGTACGACGGCGGAGTACGAGTGATGATCGGCGATGTGCGCGGCAAGGGCCTGTCCGCCATCGGCGAGGCCGCGCTGCTGCTCGGCGCGTTCCGGGAGAGCGCGCACCGGCACATCCCGCTGGCCGAGCTGGCCGCCCTGCTGGAGCAGAGCGTCACCCGGTACGCCGAGGACCTGGACCCGCCGGAGGAGGCGGGCGAGCGGTTCGCCACCGCGCTGCTGGTGGAGATCCCGGACCGGGATCCGGTGACCCGGATGACCAGTTGCGGCCACCCGCCGCCTTTGCTGCTGAGCCCCGGGCACGCCGTCACGGTCCCGAGCCTGCACCCGTCCCCGCCGCTCGGGGTGCACGGCGGCACCGACCACACGCTGGACGTGTTCTCCTTCGAGCCCGGTGACACCCTGCTCCTGTACACCGACGGTGTGGTGGAGGCCCGGGACGCTAACGGCCGGTTCTATCCGCTGTCCGAGCGGGTCGCGCACTGGACCGACGACAGCCCCGAGGCGCTGATGCACCATGTGCGGCGGGATCTGCTGGCCCATGCGGGCGGCCGGCTGGGCGACGATGCCGCGCTCATCGCCGTGCACCGCACGAGCGTCGACCGCCGGCGCCACCACGTGCGGGCTGCCGGCT
Organism: Streptomyces puniciscabiei; assembly: GCF_006715785.1. NCBI lineage: Bacteria > Bacillati > Actinomycetota > Actinomycetes > Kitasatosporales > Streptomycetaceae > Streptomyces > Streptomyces puniciscabiei. Next base: position 59,653 of record NZ_VFNX01000004.1, on the reverse strand, counting down.
CGGACACCGTCCAGCACCGGTGAGGGCGGCCGGCCACCGGCCGGCCCGGCGGGCGTGAGCCCCGCCCCGAGTGGGGCGGGGCGGGACCGCACGCCCCCCGGTCAGCGGACCGACTTGAGGTCGGTGATCTTCAGGGTCTTCAGGTCCGACTGGACGTCGATCCGGCTGACCTCGGCGTGCGCCCCGTCGCTCCAGGTGAGCGTGACCCGGCTGGTGGCGTGGCCGGCGCCGGAACCGGTGTAGGTCACCTTCCACTTCACCGGCACGTTCTGCGCGAAGAGGATGCCGTCGGCGTGCTCCTTCTTCTCGAAGGCGGCGACCTTCTTCTGTGCGGCGGCGGAGAGGTAGAAGGCGCGCAGCGCCTTGGCGGCGTCCCCGGCGGACTTGTCGTCGGTGGACCAGACGGCGTCGATGTAGGCGCCGTAGAAGTCGGCCACGTGCTGGGTGACGTTGCGCGGGTCGCCCTGGGCGGAGGACACGACGGTGGCACGGGTGGTGTGGCTCGTGCGGGCGCCCGCGAGGGCGGGCGTCACGGCGGCCAGGGTGAGGCCGCCGGTGAGGGCGACGGCGGTGATGAGGGTCTTGCGACTGCGGACGGACATAGGTCTTATTCCCCCGTTTTCTGTACGACCGGACTGATCCCGGCCGTCGACGGCCTTTAAGACCTCATTTCTCTCGCGCCGGTTCCGCTTTCTCTCGGCTTTTTCCCATTCCGCTCCCGGAACATGAGGCAGCCGGATGGTTGTGCCGAATTCCGGTCGTATTTCCGCGTGCTTTCGGTCATTCGCCTCGGATGGCCGGGGTGCGCTGTCTCCGGCGAGCCGGGCGAGGTTGTCGAGGGCTCGGGTGGTGTACATGGGCTCACGCTGAGAGATGGGGAGCCGCCCGGCCCGCCGTACGAGAAGGGGCGGGGCCGGGGTCCGGGAGGTGGGTGCGGACCCCGGCCCCTGGTCTGTCACGGCGCGCGGCCGGTCACGGCTTGCGGGCGACCGCGCCGTACATCGCGATGTCCTCGTCGCGGATGTCCTGCTCGCCGGTGCCGTCGGGATGCCACTTGTGGACCTGGACGATGCCCGGCTCGACCAGCTCGAGTCCCTCGAAGAACTCATGGGCCTCGTCGAGGGTGCGCAGCCGCATCGGCATGTTGCGGGCCGCGTACTCGCGGGCGACCCGGCCCACCTCCTCGGGTGCGAACTCGGCGGTGCCGATGGACATCGCCAGATGGCTGCCCGAGGGCAGCGGCTCCAGCAGCCGGCGTACGACACCGACCGCGTCGTCCTCGTCGAGCATGAAGTGGACGATGGCGATGACGGTGAGCGCGACCGGCTTGCCCAGGTCCAGGGTCTCGCGCACCTCGGGTGCGTCGAGGATGGCCGCCGGATCCCGGAAGTCGGCTTCCAGGTACGCGGTCCGGCCCTCGGGGGCACTGGCCAGCAGCCCCTGGGAGAGGGTGAGGACGATCGGGTCGTTGTCGACGTAGACCACCCGGGACTCGGGGGCCACGGCCTGGGCGATCTCGTGCAGGTTGGGCGAGGTGGGGATGCCGGTGCCGATGTCCAGGAACTGGCGCATGCCCGCCTCCTCGGCGAGCCAGCGCACGGCGCGGTTCATCCAGTCGCGGTTGGCGCGCATGTGGACCGGGAGCGCGGGCCACTCCCGGGCCATGGCGTCACCGGCCTCCTGGTCGGCGGGATAGTAGTCCTTGCCGCCGAGGATGTAGTCGTAGATGCGGGCGGAGTGGGCGTTCTCGGTGTCGATACGGTCGGCCGGCCATCCGTTGTCGGGCAACGCCGTGTCTCCCATTCTGGTCGGGGGGTGCGGGGATTGCGTACGAACAGGTGGGTGCGTCACAGCTCCTTGCGGATCGCGCCGAGCAGGGCCTCGGTCTTCCGGGCGGGCGCCGCCTGGGCGCCGAGCCGGTCCAGCGCCTCCCGGTACACCACGACGTCGTCGGCCTTGTCGAGGTAGACGGCCCCGACCAGGCCGTTGAGGTAGACGACGTCGGGCAGTTCACGGGCCCGGAACCGGAAGAGGTGGTAGGCGCCCGCCCGCAGCGCCGGGTGGGGGCCATTGCTGAACGGCATGAGCTGGACGGTCACATGGGGCAGCCGGTTCACCTCCAGGAGGTGGTCGATCTGCGCCCGCATCACCTCCGGTCCGCCGACCGGCCAGCGCAGCACCGTCTCGTCCATCACCACCCACACACGCGGCGGCGCCTTCCGGGCCAGCAGCTCCTGGCGGCGCATGCGCAGCGCGACCCGGCGCTCGGTGGCCTCGGCGGAGGCGTGTGGATTGTCCGCGCCGATCAGGGCGCGGGCGTAGTCCTCGGTCTGCAGCAGGCCGTGCACGAACTGGTTCTCGTACACGCGGATCTGCAACGCGGCCTGTTCCAGGCTGAGATACGCGGCGAACCAGTCGGGCATCACATCGCGGTAGGTGTGCCACCAGCCGCGCTTGTTGGCCTCGCGCACGGACTTCAGGAAGGTGTCGATCTCGTCCTGGTCGGTGACGCCGTAGACCTGGAGCAGCTTCTCGGCGTCCGCGAGGCGCAGCCGGGCCACCTTGGCGGCCTCCATGCGGCGGATCGTGGAGTGGCTGACCCCGATGGCGGCGCCCGCCTCAGCGTAGCTGAGGCCGGCCCGGGTGCGCAGCTCCTCCAGCTGCCGGCCGAGGATCATGCGCAGGACGGAGGGGGCACCGCCCCAGTCGGTCTCCGCGGTCATGCCCACACCCCCCTCACCAGGTCACGGGAACACCGCCGCACACGGTCCGCGTCCCCGGCCCATTCGATCACGTTCTGGCCGGAGCAGCATGCACTTCGCCACTTGCAAATTTCAATGTGACGGTTGCGGAGCGTTGTTGGCGGGTGGGAAAGTGGATCCAACTGCTCCAGCCGACCAAGGAGCAGGCGGCGCGGCCGGGTTGGGGGAGACCGGGCCGCACCACGGCCTCGTGGGAGGCGTGCCGTCTGCTGCGCGGCCGGCCCGACACCGCACCCCACGCGAGGCCGGACGAAAGGCGTACGGCGATGGCTCCGCCCTCCCTCCCCCGACCGCTCCACCACCCGCCCGAACACCGGAGCCCCGCCCAACCACCCCTGCCCGGCGGCCCGTTGCACCTGCCGGCCGTACCCCGCCGGAACCGGCCCGCCGACCGCCATGACCAGTCCGCGGCTTCCGTCCAGCCCCGGCACCGGTCCGCCACCCCCGGGGACCGACCGGACCCGACCCCGGGCGGCGCAAGCCGGTCGGACCGGGCTCCCGACGTCGCGGACCAGGCACACCCGGCCCGGGACGGCGTGAACCAGCCAAACCAGAGCCTGGTCGGCACCGATCGGGCACACGCGGCGACGGACGTCCCGGACCGGCCCTCCAACGGCACCGAGGACTGGCGACGCCCAGACCCGGACGAAACCGGGGAACGCCTGCTCCCCACGCCGTACGACACCGGGGACCGCCCACTCCCCGCCCCGGAGACCCTGGAGCATGCGCACCGACCGCCGGTCCCGGCCGGCGTCCTGAGACCACCCGGAGGCGGGCGTCACGGTCGACTCCCTGGGCCCCTCGGCCCCGACCGGCTCGCCTCCGGGGCCGCGCTCGCCCGGTCCGCCGCCGCGTTCGACCTGCCCGCGCAGCCGGCGGCCGTCGGCACGGCCCGGCGCGTCGTACAGGACCTGCTGACCGCCTGGGGCGTGCCGGACGGCACCCGGGAGGACGCGGTGCTGGTGACCTCGGAGCTGGTCACGAACGCCCTCGTGCACGCGGCCGGTGAGCGGATCGCCTGCCGGCTGCACGGTACGGCGGACCGGATACGGATCGAGGTCGAGGACCAGGACGGCGGCCCCACCCGTCCGGCGGCGCGGCGCCCCGGATCCGACGACCAGCACGGGCGCGGGCTCTTCCTGGTCGACGCGCTGTGCCGCGACTGGGGGGTGACGCCCGCGCCCGGCCGGCCGGCCCGGGTCGTCTGGGCGGAGCTGCCGTCCGACCACGACTGACACCCCACCCCCCGCCCCCCACTCCACCCCCCCACGGACCATCCCCCCACCAGTCCGAAGGACACCCATGCACCCCATCGCTCCCGCCGCCCCCGTCACGGCCCCGTCCGCCGACCCGTCCTGGACCCGGACCCGTCCCAAGGCGGGCTCCCAGGAACAGGCCGACTGACCCCGGGCCACCCCACCACCCTGCCGACTCCGTCATCACTCTCCCGTCCCAAAACCACCCCCACCCACACCCCACCCCGTCCCGAACCCCGGTACATTCGCCGCCGGTGCGGATCGTCCGCATCCCTCGGGGCCCGACGTCCGTACGGGTTCCGTGGTCGTCGCGCGGGCCGTTCCCCGGGGGTGCGCATGGTCTGGTCGGTGATCCGCCGGAGGCGGGCCGCCACGGCCGGGCTGCCCGTGCCCGGGCGGTGCGGGCCCGAGGCCGGCCGGCATGTCCTGGCCACGGAACGGCTGTTGCTGTTCACGCCCCGGACCCGGCTGGACGTCGCGGCGGCCCTGGCCGCCAGCGCGGACGCCGAGGCGCAGCGCTGGCTCGGCACCCAAGCGGACGAGGTCTTGCCCGACCCCGGCACCCGCAAGGCCCTGCTCGCCTGGCGGCCGGCCGGCGACGACGGCCGCCGGGTGCCCCGGAAACTGGCCCAGCCCTACGCACCCGGCCCGGACGATCCCCTGCTGCTGGTCTGCGTGCGCAGGTCGGACCTCGGCTATGCCGGCGCCCTGGAACTGGAGCACCGCACGGGCGAGATGGGCGGCTGGCTGGCGCCGTCCTGCCGCGGCCAGGGCCTGGGCGCGGAGCTGTTCCGCGCGGGGGCCGCGCTCGCGCACACCCACGCCGGACTGACCACGGTCCGGGCGGGCGCGGAGCCCGGGAACACCGCGAGCCGACGGGCCCTGGCCCGGGCCGGCTTCGTACCGGACGAGGGACCGCCCCGGCACACCCTGCCCGACGGCCGTGTGGTCGAGACCGTCTGGCACCGTCACGACAGCGCGGCGGCCGCGCGCTGCCGCTGACGATCACCCGATCACCCCCCACCCCTTCACGGAGAGCCGACGTGACAGACACCGGATTCAGCCCGGAGCGGATCGACACCGGCAAGCCGCACTCGGCACGGATGTACGACTGGTACCTGGACGGCAAGGACCACTACGTCGTCGACGCCGAGGCCGCGAGCAAGGTGCTGGAGCTCTTCCCGGGCGCCAAGGACACGGCCTGGGCCAACCGCGAGTTCATGCACCGGGCCGCCCGCTTCGTCGCCGGCCAGGGCGTGGACCAGTTCCTGGACGTGGGCACCGGGATCCCCACCGGGCCGAACCTGCACCAGGTCGTCCAGGCCGTCACCCCGGGCGCGCGGGTGGTGTACGCGGACAACGACCCGATCGTGCTGCGGCACGCCGAGGCGTTGCTGCACGGCACGCCCGAGGGCCGTACCGCCTATCTGCACGCCGACGTCCGCGAGCCGGAGCGGATCGTGGAGTACGCCCGCGAGCATCTGGACCTCGGCCGGCCGGTGGGCCTGTCGCTGATCGCGCTGCTGCCGTTCGTGACGGACGAGCAGGACCCGCACGGTGTCGTCCGGACCCTGCTGGAGCCGCTGCCCTCGGGCAGCTACCTGATGCTGTCCCACGGCGGCACGGAACTGTTCGACCCGGAGGTGTGGGGGCGCATCGACGCCGTGTACCGCTCCGGGGGCACCTCGGTGCGGTTGCGCTCGTACGCCGACGTGGTCCGGTTCTTCGACGGCCTGGAGCTCGCCGAGCCGGGTGTCGTCCAGGCCACCCACTGGCACCCCGAGCCGGGCATGCGGGTCCGCACGGAGCAGCCGGTGTACGTGGGGGTGGCCCGCAAGCCCTGACCGTCCCGGCTCCCCGGCCGGGGCCGGCGGCCCGCCGGTGCGAGCACTCAGTCCCAGGCCCCGGCTCGGGTGTGAATGTCCAACGCCTCGGCGGCGGTGCGCAGTTGCTCCGCCGCCGTCGTGCAGGCGGCGGCCTGCTGCTCCAGGGTGGGACGGCTCCGGTCGGGCGCCGCCGGGCAGCCGCTCAGAGTGGCCGCGGTGGCGAGCAGCTGACGGGCGTACCCGTCCATGAGGTCGGCGTCGGCCCGCAAGGTGCGGACCTGCGCGAGGAGTTCGTCGGCCGAGGCCGTGATCGATCGCGGGGACTCGGTCACCATGGCGGCTCCCACTCGACTGGGGTGAGGACAGGGGGCTTCAGCGCGGCAGGACGGCACCGGCGCTGCGGTGGAGCATGAACTGGGGGCAGCTCAGGACGAACCGGGGCCGGGCCCGGTCGACGCCGAGCCGGCGCAGCTGCCCGGCGAGGGGTTCGGCGGCCGCGGTGTCCAGCCGAAGCCGCACGCCGGCGCCGGGATGCAGCCGCGGCCTGCCGTGGACCCGCACCAGGGTGCGTACGGTGCTCTCGGCCCGGCGGCCGTAGAGGATCCAGTCGGCCTCCGGGCAGCGGATGCCCGGGCCGAGCCGGCCCTCGACGGAGAGGCCGAGGTCGCCGGACCGGACGGCGATCTCCCGGCCCGTCAGATCGGCCTCGGCGGTCGTCCGCATCGCGGGCTGCCCCCAGATCTCCTGGGCCACCACCCGGGCCTCGTCGCTGGTGACGGCGAGGGAGAGGACGTAACGGCCGGTGCGGCGCAGGTCGACGCGGCGCAGCAGGTCCGCGGCGACGTCGTACGGGCGCGGCCGCCACAGGTCGTCCACCAGGAGGGACAGGACGATCTCGGTGTACGGGCCGACAGTGGAGCAGCGGTGTTCGTACAGCGACAGCAGCGCCAGGGCCCGTCGGCCCAGCCGGCTCGGGGTCAGCCAGGTGGCGCCGGGCAGCAGGCCCCGTGCCGCGTCGGCGGGGACGGGGAAGCAGAGATGGACGGCGGAGGAGTCGTAGTAGCGCACCGGCACGTCGACCGGGCCGGCCGTCGTCGGCAGCGAGGTGGTCGGCACGGTGAGGAAGGGGTAGCCCTCGGGCGGGTGGGCGCGGTCCTTGAGTTGGTAGGCCTGGGTGCGCACGATCGGGCCGCGGTAGGGGGTGAGCGCCGCGTCGACGTCCTCGCGGGCGTCGGGGACGATCGTGCGCAGATGTTCGATGTACTCGCGGAGCATGTGGCACAGCGGGAACTCGTGGGTGGGCCCGGCGTAGTCGACCGCGTACCAGTGGGGGTGCGGGTCGAACGCGGAACCGGCGTCCCGGCCGTCCACGGCGGCCGCGATGTCGTGCTGGTTGGTGATGCCGGCGACCCAGGTGCGCGGGTCGGCGGGCTTCGTGCGGTCGACCGGCGAGCCGACGGCGACGACGTGCGTGACCCGGTAGGTGCGGCAGAACTCCTCGTCCCGGGCGAGGTTCATCAGCGCGACGCCGCCCTCGCCGTGCCCGATCAGCGCGAGGTCGGCGCCGCGCGGGACGCCGTAGTGCGCCAGCGCGAGCCGGACCGAGCGGGTGTGGGGCGAGTCGGTCGTGAACAGGTTCCGCCAGGCGCCGGCGAAGTCCGGCGCGGAGTCGTTGCGCGGCCGGCCCGGCGCCAAGCCGGGTGCCTGCACGACATAGCGGACGACACCGTCGGGACCGCGCACGTTCTGCACGAGGATCCGCCCGTCGGTGGACAGCACGTCGATGTTGCGCAGGAATCCGAGGAACGAGCCCTCGGTGGCGATGAACTGCTTCTCCTGGTCCGTGAGGTCGACGGCCTCGGCCGCGCCCCGGTCCATGGTGGCGAGGGGCGAGGCGCCGATCCCGTGCGGTGGATCGTGCGGCGGACCGGCGGACGGCTCGCGCCCCGCCACGAGCGGCCGGCCGGCGTCGTCGTGCTGCGGAGCCTCCTCCAGCAGGGCGCGGACGGCGACCAGTTCGGCCATCAGCGGGGCCAGCCCGGACAGGGCCCGCTGGGCGCCCGGGTCCCGGAACAGCGCGCGCAGTGCCCGTACGGCCTCCCGGTCGCGGTCGGCGGTGACGGCCGCCAGCAGCCGGCGCATGCCCGGGTCGCGTGCGAACTCCGGGTGGTCCACCAGTACGGCGGCGATCCTCAGGCGCAGCGAGGTGACGGCGACCAGCGCGGCCAGGCTCTCCCGGCCCAGCGCCTCGCCGGCCGCGCCGAGCACCTGGCCCACGCCGTTGGGCGCGCTGAACGCCGAGCCGCCGAGGGCCTGTCTGTTCGTCAGGGCCCGCAGCAGCGCCCACTGGGCGGCGAGGCCGGTACGGGGACGGCGGCGCGCGGAGGCGGTCAGGGACGGCGCGAACAGCGCGGCGCCGGTGCGTGCGGACACCGCACGGATGCCCTCGGCGACGTCCACCACGTCCCGTGCACACCGGCGCAGCAGTGCGCCGGCGTCCTGACCGTCCGGCGTGGGCCGTCCGGGTGCGTGCCCGTCCGCTCGCATCCGACGCTCCCTCGCTCGACGACGTACGACGACACAGGACAGGGGTCAGCCGCGCCGCAGGAGCGCGACCCCGGTCCCATCGTCGGCCAGGCACCCCGGCCCCGCACCTTCATCCCGCCAGCCGGCGGACGCCCACCCGGGCCGCGCCCCGCCCACCGTGCGTACAGGCCGGGTGCCGTCCGAGGAGCGCTCGCGTGTCCGCCCGCGGGCGAGCGGCCTCACGCCTCGGGCATCAGCCCCGCCGCGACCGTGGCCCCGAGTTCCCAGCACGCCTCGGTGTCGGCCTTGGCGGGCTCGCCGGTGACCGTCACCGCGTCGGCCGCGCGGCGCCAGCCGAGGCCGGTGGTGATGGCCTCGATAGCCCGGACGGCGCCGGTGACGTCATTGCCGCCGTGGACGTAGTAACCGAACGGCCGGCCCCGGGTCTCGTCCAGGCAGGGGTAGTAGATCTGGTCGAAGAAATGCTTCAGCGCACCAGACATGTAGCCGAGGTTGGCCGGTGTGCCGAGGAGATAGCCGTCGGCCGCGAGGACGTCGGCGGCGGTCGCGGCCAGGGCGGCCCGGCGGACGACGCGGACGCCCTCGATCTCCGGTGTCGTGGCGCCGGAGACGACGGCCTCGAACATCGCCTGGCAGTTGGGCGACGGGGTGTGATGGACGATCAGCAAGGTAGGCACACCCCGCACCCTGCCGTGCCCCCGCGACGTCTCGCAAACGACGGGGCGGGGCGGGCGGTGCGGCGGGGTGGATGCCGTGCGCGGGAGGACCGAAGGGGCTGCCGTGACCGGCGCGGCCGCAGTCGGGGCCGGTCCCGGCCCGCAGCGGCTACCGGTGGCGGCAGGCGACCACCGCCGACGTGGAGGCGGTCCATGACCTGGTCGCCGCGTACGGACACGCGCTGCAGGGCCGCACGGTGACCGGGGCGGACCGGCTCACCGCCGCACTCACGCGGCCCGGCCCGCGGCCGGAGGACGACACGGTGCTCGTGCACGACGGCACGGGCGTGGCGGCCGGCCACGGCTGGGTGAAGGGCCGACGGCCCAAGGCGCATGTCCTCGCGGCGGGCGGCGCTGCGAGGCGAACCGAGGTGCGGGATCCGCCGGCGGGCGTCACCGTACGACCGTTCCGGCACGGCGACGAACGGGCCGCGTACCGGCTCACCGAGGACGCCTTCGGCGAGTGGCAGCCGCGGCGGAAGAACCCTCCGGAACGGGCGGCAGACCGCTCGTCACCGGTTGACCGTCAGTGTCCTCGGTTACAGTTGCGCCCCTGACCAGGAGGGGAGCGGTTCGTGCAGGTCAAGGTGGGGTCCGTGCGGGGCGCGGTGGTGGTGGCGGTGGCGCTCGCCACGACGCTGGGCGGCTGCGCGAAATCGGCGGACGGTGACGGGAAGAAGGCCTCGGGCGCGACCCCGGCCGCGAAGAGCGAAGGGGCCGGGGGTGCGGCGACGGCGAGCGGCGGTTCGATCGGTGCGGCCGGTTCGGCCTGCGAGCTGCCCGTCCGTTTCGACCTCGCCAAGCACTGGAAGGCCAAGGCGATCGACGCCGAGGCGGAGCTGTCGAGGGCGTCGAAGGGCTCCGACGGCGACCTGAGCGGGTCGCTCGCCGACGCCTTCCTGCGCCAGGGACCGGTCACCGCGGCCTGCGAGATCGACGCCAAGCCCGCGGGCCTCATCGGCTTCCTGCGCGTGTGGACCGGCAAGGCGGGGAAGGCCGACGCGGGCAGCGTGCTGCGGGAGTTCGTCGCCGCGGAGGACAACGTCGGCAAGGAGCGGTACCACTCCTTCCGGACCGCCGGCGGGCTGAGCGGCGTGGAGGTGGAGTACCTCTACACCAGCAAGCTCCTGGGCGAGACGAAGAAGGAGACCGCGCTCGCGGTCGGCACGCCCGGTGGCCCGGTCGTCCTGCACCTCGGCGGAATGGACACCGAGGAGCACGAGGCGATGCGGCCCGCCTACGAACTCGCCAAGCAGACCCTGGAGTTGACCTGAGCGCCGCCGTCCGGCCGGCGCTCATTTCGGGTACGAGCCACGCGCTCCGGGTGGTGCAGGAGGCGGATCATCTCCTCGGTGGGCGTGCAGGCCGGCGCGGTGGGTTCCGGGGCCGGGTAGCGGCCGGCCGGCCGGGGAATCCAGGTCCCCTACAGGGCGCCGCCGTCCAGCGCGGTACGGACACAGACGTCGGCCACCGCGGCACGGGGCGTCGCTCGGGGGACCGCTCCGCGGAGGAGGCCCATCCGTGAAGTGGCCCTCCTCCGCTGGACGGTCGGCCGTCCCGGGCTGATGCCGTCAGTACCGCAGACGCCTGGCCCTGAGCAGCATGATCAGGCCCGACATGGCGAGCAGGGTGCCGAGCGCCGCGGGCCACAGGTGCGCTCCGGTCTCCGCGAGCGCCCCGTGCGTGCCCTGGGGCTGGGGCTGCGCGGAGGTGGGCGGGACGTATCCGGCGGCGGTCGCCTGGGCCGACTCGGACTGGGTGGGCACGGCCTGGGCGGACTCGGCCTGGGTGGACGCCGGCCTGGCGGGCGAGGGCGTGGAGCTGGGCGTGGGCCGTGCCGGCGCGGTGGGCCGGTCCGCCTTGGCCGTGCCGTGATTCCCGGTGCGGTGGTCGTGCTGGGACGTGCCGTCGTGGGGAGCGGTGGTACGCCGGTCCGGAGTGGTCGTGCGGTCCGGCGTGACCGTCGCGTCGGTCCTCGGTTGCTCGCCGGGCTGTGTGGCCGAGGGCGCCGGGGCGGAGGTCACGGTGGCGGTGTCGCCGGGCTGTCCGGTCGTACCGTAGCTGGGGGCGGCCGTCGTACCTGAGCCGGGGGCGGCCGTGGTACCTGAGCCGGGGGCGGCCGTCGTGCCGGAGCCGGAACTCGCCGTGGGAGACGCCGTCGTACCCGGCTGGTCGCCGTCCGAGCCGCAGGTGCGGCCGGCGTTGATGCAGTCGACCATCTGGCGCATCAGGTCCTCGTCGAAGACGTTGATGAAGTCGCCGTGGTCGGTGACGGGCTTGTGCAGTTGCTCGGGGAAGGAGTCGACCGCGAAGAGCGGGGCCGTCCGGCCGCCGTCCTGGAGGCTCGGCGCCTTGACGTCGTAGACGATGCGCTCGACCAGCTGCGGAATGGCCTGGAAGCCGGCCGGGCAGGAGCCGTCGGGGCCGGTGAAGGCCACATGCGTACGGTGGTTGGCGCTGTCGATGTTGCGGCCGTCCCAGCAGCTCTGGAACCGGAAGGAACGCACCACGTCACTGCCCGGCGGGCACAGCGGGTACTTGTCCTTCAGCTGCCGGTCCTCGTAACCGGTGCAGCTCCAGGAGGCGTTGGCGTTGCCGGGACCGTTGACGAAGGCCTTGGCGTCGCCGGTGATGATGCGCAGCAGGCGGGGCATGGCGGTGACCTTGCCGCGCGGGTTGCCCGTGAAGGTCAGCGTGACCTGCTTGGGCGTGACGATCTGGCCGGCGTTGCCCTCCGTGCCGCCGCCCGGGGAGCCCGCGTCCCGCTCCTGTGTGCCGTTCTGCAGGCGCAGCACCGGCCAGTAGTACGAGGACTTGTCGCCCTTGTCCACGCAGCTCGTGCCGGCGTTCGCCAGGTCGTCGTCGCTCGCGAAGGCGTTGTTGCCCTGGTTGCCGACGTAGTCGTGGAAGTGGTGGGCGCCGTTGGAGACGCCGGGGGCGACGATGACGTTGTCGGAGTTGAACAGACCGTTCGCGTTGACACCGCAGTCCGAGGTGAAGCTGCCGCGCGAGGCGTCGGCCTGCTGCGGCGGGTTCGGCGCGGCGGGCGGTACGGAGGTGATGTCCGCGTAGTCGGAGACGACGGGTCCGTTGCCGCCCTGGCCGGCGCCGCCCGGCTGGGCACCCGGGCTCGGGGTGGCGGTGGACTGGGGGCCGGCGCTCGCACCGTCGCCGCCGGGGCGCAGGGAGCAGGCGGCCATGGCGTCGAGGCCCTGCGGGCGCTCCCCGGCCCGGTCGATCGCGTCGGTGATCCGGCCGATCGCCGCGGCCCGCTCGTCCTTCAACGGGTTCATGATGGTGGCGTCGACCGAGCCGGAGTCCTGCCCGCCGGCCTGCCCCGACTGCTGGAGCTTCCGGTAGGCCTCCGCCGTCTGCCGGTCCAGCAGGGCGAGTTCACGGTCCACGTCGGGACGGGCCGCGTCCGGCACGGCGGTCAGCCGGCTGCCGACGTCGGGGCAGTAGATCGTGGCCATGCCCGCGGACAGAACGTGTCCGGTTCCGTTCGCTCCGGATCCGTCACCCCAGCCCTCGGACGCCGAGGCGTAGACATTGGCCGCGACGAGGCCGCCTCCGCCCAGCATCAGAGCCATCGCTGCGAAGGTCGCGCGTCGTGCGCCGGTCGGGCGTCTGCGCCTGTTGCGTACCAAGGTCGTCCCCTGTGTGGTGTGTGCGCCGGTCGGGCATGGAGCTCCCGGGCCCCATACGGAGGGCGGCGCCGATGTGTTCAACGGAATCGCGAATTCACCGGGACCTCACAGGAAAACGCGGAACGCGCCCCTTCCCCTTCGAACGTCACCACGAACATCACAAATACGTATCGGACATTTCGCACCTCAACCTTCACACGAGGTACACACGTTGGCTAGGTTGACGCGAGGCCGCCCGGTCCTCGACTGACCGGACGCAACGGCCCAACTGCCCTGCGGGGCAAGGAAGGAGCGTGTCTTCCATGGCGCCGGAGAGCCGCGACGAGGCTGCGCGGGACGAGGTTCGGCAGCGGATCGACTCCCTCTACGACCAGGCCGAGAACGCGACCGGGAACTACAACGCGACCCGGGCCATGGCCTCGGTGACCCGCTCACGGGGTGTCCCGCTGGCCAAGCGCCCGGGGCGGCGACCGGATCCCGCTCTCGACGAGATCGCCCGGCAGTGGTTCGAAGGGGCACGGGCCAAGCTCGGCCCGACCGTGCCCGCCGTGCTGCCCGACGGCCCCGCGGCGACGGGACGCTCCCGGGGCCGGACGGGCGGCTCACCGGGCGCCCTGGGCCGGAACTCGTCCGCTCGACGGTCCGAGGCCCTGGAGCGGGCCGCCGAGCGCGCGGTGACCGAGCTGACGGCCGGCCGGGCGACGGACCCGGAGAGCCTAGCCCTGGCGGCACGCGAAAGCGCACGCGCCGCACTGCCCGGCCCACGACGCCCCGAACTGCCCAGCGGCGGCACCCGGTCGACACCCCTGAGCGGGACCGGTACGGCCGGCGCGAGCACGGCGGGCCTGGCGCTGTCCGGCGCGGCAGCCCAGGCGGCACCCGATCCGCGCGGAGTACCGGCCGACCTCGCCCCGGTACAGCCGGGCGGCCTCGGAACGGTGTCCCCGGCCGGTCTGGGAGCGGCCGAGCTGACCGCTCTGGGAGCGGTGTCTCCGGCCGGTCTCGCAGCGGCCGAGCTGACCGGTCTGGGAGCGATGTCTCCGGGCGGCCTCGGAACGGCAGAACCCACCAGCTTCGGAACGACAGGATCGGCCAGCCCGGGAACGGCGCAACCGACCGGCCTCGGACCGCTGCAGCCGGGCAGCCTCGGAACGGTGTCCCCGGCCGGTCTGGGAGCGGCCGAGCTGACCGCTCTGGGAGCGGTGTCTCCGGCCGGTCTCGCAGCGGCCGAGCTGACCGGTCTGGGAACGGTGTCTCCAGCCGGCCTCGGAGCGGCGGAACCGACCGGCCTCGGACCGATGTATCCGGCCGGTCCCGGTACTGCGCCACCGGACGGGCCCGGTCCGGTCGAGACCGCCGTCCTCCCGGTGACCACGCTGTCCGCCGCGCCGGGTACCCCGGTTCAGGAAGCGTGGACGCATGCCGGGCCCAGCGCGCCGGGCCGTCCCTCCCCGGCCACCTCCAAGGCGAGCAACCAGCGCAAGCTGGCCGCGGCCAGTGACGTGATCACCCGGTACACCGCCCGGCTCACCACGGCCGCCGCGGCCGCTCAGGCCGCGCCCATGCCGGCGTCGCTGCCGGAGTCCGTTGCGGCCGCACCTCAGGCATTCGTCACGGCCGCACCGCCGACGCCGGTCACCACCGCACCCCCCACGCCCATGACGGCCGCACCCCCGGCGCCACTTGCGGTCACCCCACCCATGCCGGTTACGACCACACCGCTCATGCCGGCACCAACCGCCCCGTCGGCTCCCGTCACCGCGGCACCCCCCGCCCCCGTGACAGCCGTACCGTCGACCGCACCTCCCCTGCAGGCCGCCTCCCCCAACCCCGCAACCACCCAGTGGCAGCAGCCGGTCGAGGCGACCCCTGGCGCGACGGCAGCCGCGATGCCGGTCACGGACGCCTCGCCCGCCGCCCCGGCCCCCGTGGCCGGCCCCGCTTCCCTCACCGCCCTCGCCGAGTCGTCCCGGGCCGGGCGGGCCGCCAAGGCCATCACGTTCGCCCGGGCGCAGATCGGCAAGCCCTGTGTGTGGGGCGCCACCGGGCCGGACTCCTACGACTGCTCCAGCCTCACCCAGGCCGCCTGGCGGGCCGCCGGTGTGCCGCTGCCGCGGGCCGCCTACCAGCAGGCGCTCGCCGGTGCGCCGGTCACCCTCGCCGGGATCGAGCCCGGCGATCTGGTCCTCTTCTTCGACGACGACCGGCACGTGGGCCTCCATGTCGGCGGCGGCATGATGGTGCACGCGCCGGGTCCGGGGGCGTCGATACGCGAGGAGTCGATCTACGGCGCCGGGGAGTCGGCGATCCACCGGATCGTGCGGCCCGCCTGAGCCGGGGGCGGGAAGCCGCGCCGGGCGTCAGCCGTGGCGCCGGGACGCGCGCCGGCTCTCGTAGTGGTCGAGCAGGGTTTCCTCCAACGGCCGGTAGCTGAGGCCCAGTTCGTGGATGCTGCGGCTGTTGTCGACGCGGAAGCGTATGCCGAGGTGCTTGCGTATGTAGTCCTGGGTCAGGCCGAAGGCGGGGCCCAGGACGCGGACCGGCCAGTGCGGCAGCCTGGTGCGCGGGAGCCGGAGGTCGCGGGGGTGGCGGGCGAGGATGACGCGGGCCATCTCGTGGAACGACGTCATGGTCTCGGCGGCCACGATGTACCGCCCGTGCGCGGACGGGTTCTCGGCGGCGGCGATGTGCGCGCCGGCCACGTCCCGGACGTCCGCCGTGGTGAAGCTGAAGTCCGGTGCGCCGTACCAGAAGTAGCCCTTGAACAGCTCGTCCAGCAGGAAGAGGCTCCAGCACGTCGGCATAGTCGCCGAAGACCGCGCCCACGGTCGAGGTGAACACCAGCGTGTGCACCTGAGGGCTCCGCCCGATCGCCGCCAGTACGTTGCGGGTGCCCAGCAGCGCCGGGTCCACGACGTCCCGTCGGCCGTCCTTGATGCGCTCCGGCATCAGGAACGGCGAGGCCACATGGAAGACGACCGAGCAGCCGCGGAACGCCTCGTCGAAGCTGCCGCCCTTGAGCAAGTCGGCCTCGAAGAGCTTCAGTTGACCGGGACAGGCCTCCTGGAGCTCCCACAACGGCCGGAGTTTCGCCGCGTCGGCCCTGTTGCGTACGGTGGCGTGGACCAGGTAGCCCCGCTCCAGCAGGCGTCGTACGAGATGGCTGCCGACGAAGCCGCTGCCGCCCGTCACCGCCACCGTCGTCCCCGCGCGTCCGCCCACGCCCGTCCCCCTTCCCCCACCCCTCGGCCATAAGATGATGCTGGGCCAGTCATAAGATCCCCTTATGAGGTCATAGACCGGACCCGCGTACCAACTTAGGTGTGCCTTAGTTTAGGCTTCCCGATCGAGTCGCCCATTCACGCTCGAAGGGAACCTGATCATGCCGCGCCCCCTGCGGGTAGCCATCGTCGGAGCCGGCCCCGCCGGGATCTACGCCGCCGACGCCCTGCTCAAGTCCGAGGTGGCCGCCGACCCCGGCGTCTCCATCGACCTCTTCGAGCGGATGCCCGCCCCGTTCGGCCTGATCCGGTACGGCGTCGCCCCCGACCACCCGCGCATCAAGGGCATCATCACCGCCCTGCACCAGGTGCTCGACAAGCCGCAGATCCGGCTGTTCGGCAACGTCGACTACCCGACCGACATCAGCCTGGACGACCTGCGCGCCTTCTACGACGCGGTGATCTTCTCCACCGGCGCGATGGCCGACCGCGAACTGTCCTTGCCCGGCATCGACCTGGACGGCTCCTACGGCGCCGCCGACTTCGTCTCCTGGTACGACGGCCACCCGGACGTCCCGCGCACCTGGCCGCTCCAAGCGGAGAAGGTCGCCGTACTGGGCGTCGGCAACGTGGCCCTCGA
The DNA here is from genome assembly GCF_006715785.1 of Streptomyces puniciscabiei. Classification (NCBI taxonomy): domain Bacteria; kingdom Bacillati; phylum Actinomycetota; class Actinomycetes; order Kitasatosporales; family Streptomycetaceae; genus Streptomyces; species Streptomyces puniciscabiei. The sequence continues at coordinate 43,038 of NZ_VFNX01000004.1, read as the reverse complement.
CGTGGCCCGCATCCTCGCCAAGACCGCGGACGAACTGCTGCCGACCGAGATCCCGCCGAACGTCTACGACGGCCTGAAGGCCAACAAGGCCGTCGAGATCCACGTGTTCGGCCGGCGCGGCCCCGCCCAGGCGAAGTTCAGCCCGATGGAGCTGCGCGAGCTGGACCACTCGCCGAACATCGAGGTGATCGTCGACCCCGAGGACATCGACTACGACGAGGGCTCGATCGAGACCCGGCGCGGCAACAAGCAGGCCGACATGGTCGCCAAGACCCTGGAGAACTGGGCGATCCGCGATGTCGGCGACCGGCCGCACAAGCTGTTCCTGCACTTCTTCGAGTCGCCCGCGGAGATCCTCGGTGAGGACGGCCGGGTCGTCGGCCTGCGCACCGAGCGCACCGCCCTCGACGGCACCGGAAACGTCAAGGGCACCGGCGAGTTCAAGGACTGGGACGTCACCGCCGTCTACCGTGCGGTCGGCTACCTCTCCGAGAAACTGCCCAAGCTGCCCTGGGACATGGAGACGGGCACGATCCCGGACGAGGGCGGCCGGGTGATCGAGGAGGGCGGCACTCATCTGCAGTCCACCTACGTCACCGGCTGGATCCGGCGCGGCCCCGTCGGCCTGATCGGCCACACCAAGGGCGACGCCAACGAGACCGTCGCCAACCTGCTGGACGACTACGCGAACAGCCGGCTGCACACCCCGGCCTCGCCCGAGCCGGAGGCGGTGGACGCCTTCCTCGCCGCACGCGAGGTCCGCTTCACCACCTGGGAGGGCTGGTACAAGCTGGACGCCGCCGAGCGCGCCCTGGGCGAGCCGCAGGGCCGTGAGCGCGTGAAGATCGTCGAGCGCGAGGACATGCTGCGGGAGAGCGGGGCGTAGGACCGGGACTCCGCAGGGACTCACGAGGGGCCGGTGCCGATGCACCGGCCCCTCGCCGTGACCGCGCCGCGCGGGCCCGGGCGCGGCCGCGCAGACCGTACGGCCGGCGCGGGGCGGGACAGCACCGGGGTCGGGCCCCGAAGACCCCGAGGCGCTCAGCGTGCCGCGCGTTCGCGGCGGCCGGCCACCGTCAGGAGCACGGTCAGCAGTGCGAGCGCGGCGGTCTGGGCGAGAGCCCCGCCGGTGTACGGGCCGGCGCCGGGCACCCGGAGCCACGGGTAGACGGCGGCGACACGCGCGGCCAGCAGGAGCAGGCCGAGCGCGGCGAGGCCGAGGGCGCCGCCGGGCGCGGCGCTCGCCGCGCGGCGGGCGCTCCACAGCAGCCGGCCGAGGGCGGCGACAAGGAAGCAGTTGGCGGGCCCCCACACCAGGTCGTCGGCGGTGGGCAGCAGCACCAGGGACGCGCCGGTCACCACGCACGTCGCCATGAGGACCAGACCGGGAGTGCCGGCGGGCAGCCGGGCCGGGGGTGCGTCGCGGTGGTGGGCGGCGCACAGCGCGAGGGCGGGCAGCCAGGCGAGCAGCGCCAGCGTCACGACGAACGCCGGCTCGGTGACGACCGTCGCCCCCGTCAGCGAGCTGACCAGCGGCCACAGGGTGGGTACGGCGGCCCCCAGGGCGCCGATCCGGGCGAGGCGACGGCGGTCGTACAGGAGGGCGAAATAGGCGACGGCCCAGCCGAGCGGCAGGATCCACTGGGCGACGGCGACGATCGCGGTGAGGAGTCCGTGGTCGGTGAAGTCCGCCAGGAACAGCCGCCGTTCCGCACCGCCCCGGGTGAACGACCAGGTCAGCCGCAGGACCGGCGCGACGATCGCGGAGGCCGCCAGGAGCAGGACGGCGGCCAGTGCGAAGAGCCGCGCGCCCGATCCGAGCACGACGTAGCGCCGGGGCGCCCCGGCGGCGCCGAGGCGGCTGCGCACAGCCAGGGCGGCGATGCTCGCCACCTCCCCGAGCGTGGGCCGGCTCTGGTCCTGGGTGTCGCGATCGAGGTCCTCCAGGTACGTCTCGACCATCTCCTCCTCCCGCTCCCGCCGGTAGTAGGCGGGGAGCAGGCGCAGGACGGTGCGGTACCGGGCCTCCAGCAGCGTGGTCATGCGTAGCCTCCCGCGAGTCCGGGTGCGGTGGGGGGTTCCAGCCCGGCCGGGCCCCGGGCGGGGCGGGCGCCGGCGCGGCGGCCCTCGGCGATGCGGCGCTTGGCCGCCCCGGCACCGGCGGCCATCCGCTCGGCCTCCGCCTCCAGGGCGGCCACTCCGTCGTCGGTGAGCCGGTAGTAGCGGCGCAGCCGGCCCTGCCGGACCTCTTCCCGGTCCAGCACGATCAGGCCGTCCGCGGTGAGCCGGTCCAGCACTCCGTACAGCGTGCCGACCCGCAACTGCACCTCTCCGTCGGAGAGTTCCGCCGTCTCCCGCAGGATGCCGTAGCCGTGCCGGGGCTGGTCGGCGAGCGCCGTGAGGACGAAGAACGCCGCCCGGGTCATGCTCTTCGCGGTCATGCGGCCAGGATATATCGCCTGCCGATATATATCGAGCAGCAAGATCTGAAGACCCAATAGCCCGCCTACCTCCCCCGAGCAGGCAGAACGGGGTCCGCCCCTAAGCGGATGGATGGGCGGACCCCGTTCGCCGGACCATTGTGGGGGCCGTACGAGGCCCCGACCACGTGTGAACGACGGCCACCCGACGCGTGCCCCGTGCGCCCCGGGTGGACCGCGCGCGTCCCGTGCGCGGGGGCGTGCGGCCGCCGCCACACGCCGCCATCCGGCCCCTGGCGACGTGAGCCCGCGCCGAGCGGTGATACTGGGAGGCACACCCGCCCCCATCAGCAGATTGGCTCATGTCGAACTCCACCGCCGACCGCGCCACCGTCCCGCAGACCCTCTGGGCGGTCCGTGGCCGCCACACCGGTCCCGCCCCCGAGGAGGTCGTCCGCCGCACCCTGCGCCGGCACCAGGAGAGCGGCGACATCGACGACTTCGCCGAACCTCCCGTGCCGGAGGACTCGGCCCGGCGCGTGTTCGAGGCGCGCTGGCGGGTCGCCGGCACGGTGACCGTACGGGCCCGGCTCACGCTCGTGGCGCAGGAGGGCCGGCGCCAGGGGCACGAGTGGCGGCTCGTCGCGGAGGCGGAACGCCCGTGGGACGAGGCGTGGCCCTCGCCGGCGACGCTGTTCTGGCCCGAGGCGGCGGTCGGCGAGGACGGCTCCTGGGACCACCACGCCATGGTGACCGGGCTGCGCCTGAGGCAGGTCAACGCGCTGCCCGCGGACGACAAGGAGATGCGGCGCCGGCTGCGGGACGCGGCGCGCGAGGCGTGGTGCCTCAATGTCGTCGTGCACGAGGCGATGACCCCCGACGAGCAGGGCAGGCTGCCGCTGACCCGGCTGCTGCCGCCGGGCCTCAGGCACCGGGTGGTGGAGCACCGGGCCGCGCCGCACCAGTTCCGTGCCGTCAACTGGGCGCTGAAGGACCTCGGCGTCGAGGTGCCGCGCGGTGGCGCGGTGCTGCTGCCCCCGGACCCGGCGCCGGAGGGCTACGACAGCCGCGAGCACACCGTGCGCAGCGTCTTCCTGGACGGCTCCGAGCCCGCCGAACTCCTCGCGGCCCTGCGGCACTTCGCCGCCCTGCCCCGGCCCCTGCCGCAGGAGGCCGAGGAGGCGCTGACCGACCTGCGGGAGAACTGGACCCTGCTGACCCTCCAGGAGGAGCTGGAACGGGAACGGCGGCTGGTCGCGCGGTACGCCGAGGCGCTGGAGGCGATGACCAGGTCCCGTGACCTGTACAAGGAGGCCGCCGAGCAGGCCCTGGAGGCACTGGCCGCCTACCGTGACGTCCCCGCGCCCGCTCTCCCGCCGCAGCGGCCCGCGTCCCGCACGCCGGGCGCGTTGCAGCAGCTGACCCGGACGTTCGAGCGGCTGCGGTTCGCCCCCAAGGGCCGGCAACAGCCGGCGCCCGCCCCGCAGGGCCCGGCGCCGGGCTCGGTGAACGGCGCGCCGGACGCATCGACGGGGAACGGCAGCACCGAGCCCGCCGACGGCACGGACCGGTCGTCGTAGCCGAGAAGGTGGGGTCGGGCAGCCGTCGTAGCGGTCACCGCGCGGCCGGACAGTCGTCGTAGCCGTACCGTTGCACTCTGGAGGGAGGCCGGATGGATTCCACCACCACCGTGCTGGTGATCGGCGCCGTCGTCGCGGCGGTGCTGCTCGCCGTCGCCCTCGGCCTGCTGGTACGGCTGGTGCGCGCCCGGCGCACGCTGCGGCGGGCCGGGCTGCCGACGGGGCCGCGCTGGGTGTTCTGGGGCGCGGTCGCCTATCTGCTGCTGCCCACCGACCTGCTGCCCGACCCCGTCTACCTGGACGACATCGCCGTCCTGCTGCTCGCCCTGCGCAGCCTGCGCGCCACCCGGCCGCTGCCGCCCGGTCCGGCCGAGCCCTGAACGGCCGCCGCAGGCCTCATCATGGACCGGTGCAGACCGAGTTCACCGGTATACCCGGTACGCCGAAGGCCCCGGACGTGGCCGTGGTCGTCGATGTCATGCGGGCGTTCACCGTGGCCGCCTGGGCGTTCCGGCGCGGTGCCGAGCGGATCGTCTTCGCCCGTACGCAGCAGGAGGCACTGGACCTGAAGGCCCGTCGCCCGGGCTGGCAGGCCTTCCAGGACGGCGCTCCGGTGCCGGGGTTCGACCTGGCCAACTCGCCCGCGCGGCTGCGTTCCCTGGACGTGCGGGGCCGTACGATCGTGCAGAAGACCACCGCCGGGACGGCCGGGGCGCTCGCCGTGGCGGACGCCGGACTGCTGCTGTGCGCGAGCTTCGTGGTGGCCGGTGCGACCGCCGAGGTGCTTCGCCGGGCCCGGCCGGAGAGGGTGACCTTCGTCGTCACCGGGGACGACGGCCGGGCCGAGGAGGACCTCGCCTGCGCCGAGTACATTGCGGACCGCGTCCGGGCCGCCGACGCGGACCCCGCCCCCTACCTCGAACGGGCCCGGCGCTCCGACGCCGCCGGACGGCTCGCCGACGGCGTGCGGCGCGGCTGGACCGGTGTCCATCCCGAGGACGTGGCGATGTGCCTGGAGGCGGACCTCTTCCCGTTCGCCATGGCGGCCGCCCGGGTGGACGGCCATCTGGTGCTGCGCCCGCTGCACGCCGGGAGCCCCGGGCTGGGCCCTGCCGGACCGGCACGACCGGCCGGCTGAGCCGGTCCGCGCTCCCGCGGCAGGTCTTCCCCGCCCCTCTCTCCCCTCTCTTTCCCGCTTCTTTCCCGCTCCTCCCAGGTGCGTCGAAGGCTCCGTCGGGCGCATTCTTGCTGTGTCATCCACCCGGAGGCGCACGGGACGAGGTAGGGGCGATGACTGGGAGCGGTGGGGAGCAGGCGGTCCGTACGCGGGCCCGGCTGGCCGCGCTGCTGGCCGACACCTCGACCGGCGCGCTCGGTGCGGCCGGTGGGCGGGTGGCGGCCGTGTATCTGCGCTCCGGCACGCCGGGCCTGCTGCGCCTCGCGGCGCTCGCGGGGCTGCCCGGGCCACTGTTCCGGCCCTGGTGGCGCATGCACGTCGACCGCCCCTTCCCCGTCGCCGACGCCTACCGCCTCGGTGTACCCGTGGTGCTGGCGAACGCCACCGAGACGGTGCGCCGGTATCCGCAGTTCGCGGCGAGCCTGCCCTTCCCGTTCGGTTCGGTGCACGTGCCGGTGCCGGGCGGGAGCGAGCCGCTGGGGGTACTGATGGTGCTGCGCCCGGCGGTGACGGACACCGCGGAGGAGCTGCTGGACCGGGAGCTGCTCGACAGGCTCGCCGAAGGCCTGGGCGCCGAGCTGCTCGGACTGGCCGACGGCGACCCGGGCGCGGTGATCTGGGACGGTGAGCCACTGTGCGTACGGCCGCCCGCGAACCGGCCCGCGCAGGCCGTCATGGCCCGGTTCGGCTGGAATCCCGAGACCTCGGTGGTGCGCGCGGACGACCGGCTGCACACCCTTCTCGGGCTGCCCCCCGGCGACTTCGAGGGGACCGACACGGCGCTCGCCGACGCGCTGACCCCGCACGACGCGCACCTGGTCCTGGCCGCGCTGCGCGACGCCGCGGCCGGTAAGCCGCCCGCCGCGCCGCTGAGCCTGCGGGCGCGGGACGGCACGCCGCGGCTGCTGGACGTGTGGCCGACCGCCGGGGACGGGCCCGTGGAGCAGGTCGCCGGGGTGGTCGTCGCCCCGGGGCCCGCCGTCTTCGCGGACGGCGCGGCCGACCTGCTGCCGCAGGGCGTGTTCTGCCTGGACCGGCTGGGGCTGATCGTGTACGTCAACGAGGCCGCGGCCCGGCTGGCCGGCCGGGACCGGGAGTGGCTGCTCGGGCGCCCGTTGTGGGAGGCGATGCCGTGGCTGACCGGTGCGCCGTACGACGACCAACTGCGCGGCGCGCTGCTGTCCCCGGGTCCGGTGCACTTCCATGTGCGCCGTCCGGCCGGGGGACGCGGCGAGACAGGTGCGGGCGACTGGCTCGCCGTGTCGGTGCACTGCGGCGAGGACCTGCTGTGCTGCACACTCGTCCCGGCCGGCCGCGTGGACGCCCCGGTCGCGCCGGCCGTCGAGGAGCACGTCCTGGAGGACGTCGTGGCGGCGGGCGGCCCGATGACGCCGCTGTACCGGCCGATCGCCCTGGCCATCGCGCTGACGGACGCGGTGACCGCCCGCCAGGTGTCGGCCGTGGTGGTGCAGGAGCTGCTGCCCGCGTTCGGCGGCGGGTGCCTCGCCATCTACCTGCTCCAGGAACGGCATCTGTATCTCGCCTGGGAGAGCGGCTTCCCGCGGGGGTTCCTCAACCAGTTCGAGGGGGTCGGCCTGGACGCGCGACTGCCGGGCGTGGAGTGCCTGACCACGGGCAGACCGCTGTTCTTCGAGTCGATGGAGCAGATGGCGGCCGCCTACCCGGGCATGCCGCTGGACGCGGACGAGGGCGCCCGCGCCTTCCTGCCACTGATCGCCTCCGGGCGGCCGGTGGGCTCGTGCATCCTCGGCTTCGACCGCCCGCGTGGCTTCAGCACCGAGGAGCGTGCGGTCCTCACCGCGCTCGCCGGGCTGATCGCCCACGCCATGGAGCGGGCCCAGCGCTACGACAGCGAGGCCGCCCTCGCCCGCGGCCTGCAGCAGGCGCTGCTGCCCCGCCGGCTGTCGGCGCATCCGCAGGTGGAGACGGCGGGCCGGTATCTGCCGGGCACCCAGGGCATGGACGTGGGCGGTGACTGGTACGACGTGGTCGAGGCGGGTGACGGACTGGCGCTCGTGATCGGCGATGTGCAGGGGCACGGGGTGCAGGCGGCGGCCACCATGGGGCAGCTGCGCAGTGCCGTACGGGCGTTCGCGCTGGGCGACCGGCCGCCCGACGAGGTGCTGAGCGGCACCAACCACCTGCTGATCGACCTGGACCCCGGTCAGTTCGCCAGCTGCTGCTATCTGCGGCTGGACCCCGCCACCGGCCGGGCCCGGATCGCCCGGGCGGGACATCCGCCACCGCTGCTGCGCTCCCCCGACGGACGGACCCGGCTGGTGGACGTCCCGGGCGGTGTCGTCCTGGGGGTGGATCCGCGGGCCCGGTACCCGGTGGCCGAGCTGCTGCTGGAGCCGGACGCGATCCTCGCTCTGTACACGGACGGGCTGGTGGAGCGGCCGGGCGCGGACATCGACGAGGGCATCGAGACGCTGCGGCTGGCGCTCTCCAAGGCGGGGGGCGCCGCCGGGCGCCGGGGCGGGCGGTCGCTGGCCGGGGTCGCCGACCGGCTCACGGCCACCGCCCGGCACGCCACCGACCGCCCGGACGACGTGGCGCTGCTGCTCGCCGCCCGCCGTTCGGTCCCCGTACACCGCCGGTGAGCGGATCGTGCCGTCCGATCGGCGGCAATCACCTCGGGTGACAGTCTCGCCGGAGCGAGCCGGGCAGTGTAGACATGGGCACATGGTGCGACTGTCCGGCCGGAGCGCGACCCGGCCGCCCCGTCCTTCCGAGCCCCCGCGCGTCTCGGAGGGCCCGCGGCCGCAGGGCCCGGGCGGGAGCGGCGGCGCGCCCGGGGCGCTGCGGTCGGCGGTGACCGGGCGCAGCGTCGCCGGACAGGTGTTCCTGCTCCAAGTGGTGATCGTGCTGCTGCTGATCGTGGCGGCGGTGGTGGCGCAGGTGCTCCAGGTGCGGCGCGACAGCGACCTGGAGGCAAAGAACCGTTCCCTCTCCGTCGCCCAGTCGTTCGCGAACGCGCCGGGCACGGCGGCCGCGCTGCGCTCCGCGCACCCGACGGCCATCCTCCAGCCGAAGGCCGAGGCCGTGCGCAAGGCGACCGGCGTGGACTTCGTCGTCGTGATGAACACCGACGGCATCCGCTACACGCACCCCAACCCCGACCGCATCGGCAAGAAGTTCGTCGGCACGATCGCCCCGGCGGTGGCCGGCGGCACGGTCGTCGAGCACGTCAACGGCACCATAGGGCCGCTGGTGCAGATCGTGGTGCCGGTGAAGGACGCCTCCGGCAAGGTCGTGGGCCTGGTGTCGTCCGGGATCACCACGGCGCACGTGGGCGGGGCGGCCAATCAGCAACTGCCCCTGCTGCTCGTGGCGGCAGCGGCGGCGCTCGCACTGGCCCTCGGGGGCACGGCCCTGGTCAGCAGACGGCTGCTGCGCCAGACCCACGGCCTGGGCCCGTACGAGATGACCCGGATGTACGAGCACCACGACGCGGTGCTGCACGCGGTCCGGGAGGGCGTGCTGATCGTCGGCGACGGCGGCCGGCTGCTGCTCGCCAACGACGAGGCGCACCGGCTGCTGGACCTGCCGGAGGACGCCGAGCGGCGCAGCGTGCTGGAGCTGGGGCTGGACGACGAGACGGCGGCGCTGCTGGCCTCGGGCCGGGTGGCCACCGACGAGGTGCACCTGGTCAAGGACCGGCTGCTGGCGATCAACCAGCGGCCCACCGATGTGCGCGGCGGCCCGGCCGGCAGTGTCACCACGCTGCGCGACTCCACCGAGCTGCGCGCCCTGTCGGGCCGGGCGGAGGTGGCGCGCGAGCGGCTGAACATGCTGTACGACGCCGGGGTGGGCATCGGCACCAGCCTGGATGTGACCCGTACCGCCGAGGAACTGGCCGGCCTGGCGGTGCCCCGGTTCGCGGACTACGCGACCGTGGACCTGTTCGACGCGGTCCTGCACGGCGAGGAGCCCAAGCCGGGCACGGCGCTGCGCCGCGCCGCCTGTGCCGGCATCCGCGAGGACACCCCGCTGTATCCGGTGGACGAGCGGATCCGGTTCGTGGCGACCTCGCCGCAGGCGCGCAGCCTGACCACCGGGCAGTCGGTCCTGGTGCCCCGGCTGCGCGAGGCGCCCGGCTGGCGCGCGCAGAACCACGAGCGCACCGACCGGGTGCTGGACTACGGCATCCACTCGCTGATCACCGTGCCGCTCCGGGCGGGCAGCCTGGTGCTGGGCGTGGCGAATTTCTGGCGTTCGGAGAAGCCGCAGCCGTTCGACTCCGAGGAGCTGGCGCTCGCCGAGGAGCTGGTCGCTCGGGCGGCGGTGTCCATCGACAACGCCCGCCGGTACACCCGCGAGCACAGCATGGCGGTCACCCTCCAGCGCAGTCTGCTGCCGCGCTCGCTGCCGGAGCAGGGCGCGCTGGAGATCGCCTACCGGTATCTGCCGGCGCAGGCCGGGGTGGGCGGGGACTGGTTCGACGTGCTGCCGCTGTCCGGTGCCCGGGTGGCGCTGGTGGTGGGGGACGTGGTGGGACACGGGCTGCACGCGGCGGCCACCATGGGCCGGCTGCGCACGGCGGTGCACAACTTCTCCGCGCTGGACCTGCCGCCCGACGAACTCCTCGGTCTGCTGGACGAGTTGGTCGGCCGGATCGACCAGGACGAGACCGCGGCGGACGGCTCCGCGGCGATCGCCGGCGCGACCTGTCTGTACGCGGTGTACGACCCGGTGGCACGGCGCTGCAGTGTGGCCCGGGCCGGTCATCCGCCGCCCGCGGTGGTGCGCCCCGACGGCGGGGTGGAGTTCCCGGAGGTGCCGGCCGGGCCGCCGCTGGGTCTGGGCGGGCTGCCGTTCGAGACGGCCGAGCTGGAGCTGGCGGAGGGCAGCCGGCTGGTGCTGTACACCGACGGGCTGGTGGAGGACCGTGAACGGGACATCGACGTCGGTCTGGAGCTGCTGAGCGACGCGCTGAGCGGCACGCCGGGCGGCTCGCCGGAGGAGACCTGCCGCGCCGTGCTGGACCGGCTGCCGGCCCGGCCGAGCGACGACGTCGCGCTGATCGTCGCCCGGACCCGGGTGCTGGGCGGCGACCGGGTCGCCGAGTGGCAGGTGCCGTCGGACCCCGCGGCGGTGTCCGAGGTGCGGTCCGCGGTGACCCGCCGGCTCGCCGACTGGGGCCTGGAGGAGCTGGACTTCACGACGGAGCTGGTCCTGAGCGAGCTGGTCACCAACGCCATCCGCTACGGCCGCGGCCCCATCGGAGTACGGCTGCTGCGCGAGCGCACGCTGATCTGCGAGGTGTCCGACCGCAGCACGACCTCCCCGCACCTGCGGTACGCGGCGACCACCGACGAGGGCGGCCGTGGCCTGTTCCTGGTCGCCCAGCTCGCCGAGCGCTGGGGCACCCGCTACACCGCCAACGGCAAGATCATCTGGGCGGAACAGCTACTGCCGTGACGTACGCCGAGGTCCCACCGGTGGGGATTGCGCGACCGGGCCCGGCGGACGACGCACGCATGCGTTCCGCCGGGCCCGTTCCGGGTTACCGGTTCCCCTGAGCGGAGGAGGCGGTCAGGCGCTCAGTCGCTCGCGCAGCAGCTGCTTCCCCATCTCCGCGCCCTTACGGCTGTCCGCCTGTGCCTTGTGGAACAGGTCCACGAGCTCGTTGTCGTGGTCGCGTTCGGCGTCCTGGATGTACGTCTCCAGGCGAAGGGCGTTGTCCAGGCACGCCTCCACGTACCAGATCAGGTCGTAGTTCTTGTCGCGCGTACCGGTGACGCCGCCGGTCTCGCTGGTGCTGGTCATACGGGGTCTCCTCCTTCTGTCGACCCTGCGTCGTTCTCCTTCCGGAGACCTCCGGGTACCCGTACGACCTGCGGACACACCGCCCCGATGGTCAGCCGAGGGCGCGGTCGAGGTTGAAGGCGGCGCTGATCAGGGACAGGTGTGTGAAGGCCTGCGGGAAGTTCCCCTGTTGCTCACCGGTCCGGCCGATCTCCTCCGCGTACAGACCGAGGTGGTTGGCGTAGGTGAGCATCTTCTCGAAGGCCAGCCGGGCCTCGTCGAGCCGGCCGGCCCGCACCAGCGCCTCGACGTACCAGAAGGAGCAGATGGAGAAGGTGCCCTCGTCGCCGCGCAGTCCGTCGGGGCTGGCCTGGGGGTCGTAGCGGTAGACCAGGGAGTCGGAGACCAGGTCCTCGGTGAGGGCGTCCAGGGTGGACAGCCACTTGGGGTCGGTGGGGGCGATGAACTTGGCGAGCGGCATCATCAGCAGCGAGGCGTCCAGCACGTCGCCGCCCTCGTACTGCACGAAGGCGGCGCGCCGCTCGGACCAGCCGCGGTCCATGATCCGCCGGTAGATCGCGTCGCGGGCCTGGCGCCAGCGCCGGTGATCGGCGGGCAGTCCGCGCCGGTTGGCGAGGCGGATGGCCCGTTCGATCGCGACCCAGCACATCAGCCGCGAGTACAGGAAGTTCTTGCGGCCGCCCCGGGTCTCCCACACGCCCTCGTCGGGCTGGTCCCAGTGGGCGCACACCCATTCGACCAGACGGCTCACGTCGTCCCACTGCTGGCTGGAGATCGGCTGGGCCCACTTGTCGTACAGGTAGATCGAGTCGATCAGGGCGCCGTAGATGTCCAGCTGGAGCTGGCCGGCGGCGTCGTTGCCGACCCGGACCGGGGCGGAGCCCTGATGGCCCTCCAGGTGCGGCAGCTCGCGCTCGGGCAGGTCGGCGCGGCCGTCGATGCCGTACATGATCTGCAGCGGGGGCGTGCCGTCGGCGCCGTCGCAGGGGCTGACGTGCGTGGTCAGGAAGCGCATGAAGGCCTCCGCCTCGCCGGTGAAGCCGAGCCGCAGCAGCGCGTAGACGGCGAAGGCGGCGTCCCGCACCCACACATACCGGTAGTCCCAGTTCCGCTCGCCGCCGAGCTGCTCGGGCAGGCTGGTGGTGGGGGCGGCGACGATGGCGCCGGTCGGCGCGTAGGTGAGCAGCTTCAGGGTGAGCGCGGAGCGGTGCACCATCTCGCGCCAGCGGCCGCGGTACCGGGACTGGTGCAGCCAGTGCCGCCAGTAGGCGACCGTGGCGTTGAACTCGTGCTCGGCCTCGGCGCGGGCACAGCCGCGGGGGGCCACCGCCTCGCCGACCTGGTCGAGGGCGAACACCGCGGTCTCGCCCTCGCCGAGCTTGAAGTCGGCGCGGGCGTCCCGGGCATCGCACTCCAGGGCGACCGTGGAGGTCAGCGACAGCGACAGCACGGCGGACTCGAAGACGACGGTGCCGGCCTGGTTGCGCACGGAGTGCGGGGCCGCGCCGTAGTCGAACCGCGGGGCGACCAGCACCCGGAAGGGGACGGTGCCGCGCACGCAGACCACGCGCCGGATCAGCCGGTGCCGGGCCGCCTCGCCCGGCCCGGCCGCGCTGTCGGAGGTGACCGGCATGAAGTCCTGCACCTCGCCGACGCCGTCCTCGGTGAAGAACCGGGTGATCAGTACGTTGGTGTCGGGGAAGTAGAACTGCTTGGCACGCGCGGGTACGGCGGCGGCCAGCTCGAAGCTGCCGCCGCGCTCGGCGTCGAGGACGGCCGCGAAGACGCTGGGGGAGTCGAAGGACGGACAGCAGTACCAGTCGATGGTGCCGTTCGAGCCGACCAGTGCCACGCTGCGCAGGTCGCCGATGAGTCCGTGCTCGGCGATGGGCAGGTAGCGGGCGCGGAGGCGGACGTCCTCGGGAAACGGGGTCTCGGGAAACGGGGTCTCGGCCATCTGCGGCCTCCCGGTGAGCGGTGCGAGATGGATTCCAGCTTAGGAGTGTGTGCTCTCCGGTGGCGTGGGAAGGCGCTGCGGGGAATGGTGAGAGTGTGCCCCGTTCGGCGGCACCGGCACGGATGCGGTCATCCGGACCGAGGAGGAGGCATCATGTCGACGATCACACCCGACGAATCCCGGTCGTCCGACGACCACTGCACCCCGGACGCCCTGCTCCACTCCGCTCCCTCCAGGGATGTCACCCCGGAGGACCTGGTGATGGCGGCGGGCAGGGACGTCACACCGAAGAACCTCGACTGGGCCCGCCGCAAGATGGAGAAGGAGGGCCCGACAGCCATCGAGAGGCTGCTGCCGTAGGGCGGTCCGGGGCGAGCAGAGGGTTCCCTGTGTCAACGGGGGCAGGGAGCCCCCCTCTGGGAAGGCGGACAGCGGCCGGGCCCCAGGTGGGCGTGGTCCGTTGCTCGAGCGGTGCCCCGCATCCCTCGTCCGTGGGAGGGACCGGCGACGCTCAGGGCTCCTCCTCGACCACGTGCACGGCTGCCTCTTCCGCGCCCGCCGCTCCCCCGTCGACGCCCACGTCCCGCGCGACCTCCTCCTTGGTGGTGTCGGTGTGCGCGCCCTCGTCGGGGGCGACCAGGCGGCCGGCCCGGGACGCGCCGGCCTGGGGGTCGAGGGGCTCGCCCTCGCCGCCGGGCAGGTCCCCGATGTCGTCGCCCGGTGGCACGGTCGCCTCCGGCACCTCCTGGCGGAGCCGTTCGTCCAGGGTCTCCCCGGCGTGCTGCTCGGCGGCGGTCGTGCCCTGCTTCGTGACAGCGAGGGGGCGTTCGGGCGGGGAGTAGCCCTCGTCGAGGACGTCGTCGTAGGTGCGCTCGTCGACCGCGTCCTGGAGGTCCAGGGGCCCGGCGTCCTCCTGTTCCTCGTTGGTTCCGGTGGGCTGGTAGGCGTCGTCCGCCATCGGGGTCTGCTCGGACTGCTGGTCGCTCATGGTCGCCTCCCTCTGGGCTCGCGGGCGGTCCCGGTCCGCGTTTCCCGGAAGCGCGGCGTTAACCCCGCCGGTCCTGAGGGTCAGGACCCCGACTGCTCCGCCGGGGCGAGGCTCTGCGTCCACTTCTCCTCGATCCGGCCCGCCTTCCACACCAGCAGGGCGATCGCCCAGGTGGCGAAGAACAGGCCGACGATGACGAAGCCGACGGTGTTGAGGTCGAGGCCGGAGATCCAGTCCCAGAAGGCGCCGTGCAGGCCGAGCTCGTCGGCGAGGAGGCCGAGGAGTTCGACGGTGCCGATGATGAGGGCGACGGCGACGGACAGGCCGGTGATGGTGAGGTTGTAGTAGACCTTGCGGACCGGCTTGGAGAACGCCCACTCGTAGGCGAAGTTCATGAACGAGCCGTCGATCGTGTCCAGCAGGGACATGCCGGCCGCGAACAGGACGGGCAGGCAGAGGATCGCGTACCAGGGCAGGCCCGAGGCGGCGCCGGAACCGGCGAGGACCAGCAGGGCGATCTCCGTCGCGGTGTCGAAGCCGAGGCCGAACAGCAGGCCCAGCGGGTACATCTGCCACGGCTTGCTGATCGAGCCGGTGACCCGGCCCAGCAGGCGGTTCATGAAGCCGCGGTTGTTCAGCTGCGTCTCCAGCGCGGCCTCGTCGTAGGCGCCGGAGCGCATCTGCCGGAACACCTTCCAGATGCCGGCCAGGATGACGAGGTTGATGCCCGCGATGAGGTAGAGGAAGGTGCCGGAGACCGTCGTACCGATCAGGCCGGTGACCTGGTGCAGGTGCGAGTTGTCGTTCTGGACCGGTCCGGCCAGGGCCTTCATGCCGAGCGAGAGCAGCAGGGAGAGCCCGAAGACGATGCTGGAGTGGCCGAGGGAGAACCAGAAGCCGACCGACAGCGGGCGCTGTCCCTCCCCCATGAGCTTGCGGGTGGTGTTGTCGATCGCCGCGATGTGGTCGGCGTCGAAGGCGTGCCGCATGCCGAGGGTGTAGGCGGTCACGCCGATGCCGATGCCGAAGGACTCCTTGCCCACGCTGAAGTGCTGCGGCGCGATGATGCCGACCAGGGTGCCCCAGCCGATGATGTGCAGGGCCAGCACGAAGCCCGCCATCCCGCCGACCCTGATCCACTCCTGCCGCGTCATGGAGCCGCGGACACGCTGCCAGGCCGAGCGCTTGGCGTCGGCCTGGACGGGGAGGGACGGAGCGGAACCAGGGGCGGCCGTCATCGGGAGGGTCATCCTTCGGTGGTGCGGGTACGGCTGCGCAGCACAGCCTGGTGCCATCTTCCCGTACTTGCAAATGGTGTGCAGTACGCGGGGGGTAAAGGCGACGGCAGGCCTTTCCCATGAAGAGGAAAAGACCTGCCGTGGTTGTCGGGGTTTGAGTGGATCCGTCAGGCGGAGAGCATGCCCCGGCCCAGCCAGTCCTCGGTGTCCCGGACGCCGGGCAGGGCGAAGAAGTAGCCGCCGCCCGTCGGGGAGATGTAGTCCACCAGGGGCTCGTCGATCAGGCGGGTCTGCACGACCTCGAACTGGCGCTTGACGTCCTGGTTGTAGCAGCAGAAGACCAGGCCCATGTCGAGGTTGCCGACGCTGTCCACGCCGCGGTCGTAGTTGTAGCCGCGGCGCAGGATGCGGGAGCTGTCGGTATCCGCCCTGCGCGGGTTGGCCAGGCGGATGTGGGCGTCCAGCGGGATCGCGGTGCCGTGCGGGTCCTTGGCGTAGTTGGGGACGTCGGTCTCCTTGGCGCCGTCGAGAGGCGCGCCGGTGTCCTTGCGGCGGCCGAACATCTTCTCCTGCTCGGTGAGCGAGACCCGGTCCCAGAACTCGACCAGCATCCGGATGATCCGGATGACCTGGTAGCTGCCGCCCTTGGTCCACGCCGGCTCGCCCTGGCCGTCGCCGACCCAGATCAGCTTGTCCGTCTCGCGCGCGGAGGTGACGTCAGGGTTGGCGATGCCGTCCTTGAAGCCGAGCAGGTTGCGCTGGGCGCCGGTGGGGCGCGGGGCGTTCTGGAAGCCGTCGATGCGCCACTTGATCTGCATGGCACCGCGGGTGTGCCGGGCGATGTCGCGCAGCGCGTGCAGCACGGTGTCCGTGCTCTGGGCGCAGATCTGCAGGGACAGGTCGCCGTGGCACTCGGCGGCGTTCAGGTTGTCGTTGGGGAAGGTCCGCATCGGGGTGAGCCGGGCGGGCCTGGCCTTGGCCAGGCCGTAGCGGTCGTCGAAGAGGGAGGCGCCGACGCCGACCGTGACGGTGAGGCGGTCGGCGGGGACCTCGGGGCCGAGGATGCCGTTGTCGGAGGGCGGCGCGCCGACGCCCAGGTCCGTGGGGGTCCCCCCGGAGGTGAGGAAGCGGGCCCGCTCCGTGATGGTCCGAAGCAGGTCGGTCAGGCCCTTGCGGTCGTCGGCGATGACGTTCAGGGAGACGAACGTGGCGGCCGCCGGCGCGGGAGTGATGATCCCGGCCTGGTGGGCGCCGTGGAAGGGGACCTTGGCCGAGCCGTCCGGGCCACTGCTCTGGGCCTGGGCCGTGCCGCCGCTCTCGCCGAGGGCGAAGCCGCCGCCGGCCAGGACCGCTCCGGCGGCACCGGCGCCCAGCGCGGTCCGCACGAAGGAGCGGCGGGCAGGGCCGACGGGGCAGGCCGACGGTTCGGCAGTGGACATCGCGGGGTTCCCTTCGGGGTGCGGGTGCGCGGACTTCATCGGACGGGCTTCGGTCATCAGGCGGACTTCCGGATCTCGAGCAGGTCCGGGATCGGGGCGAGGTCCTCCAGCAGCTGGCCGGTGGCGCCGTTCAGCCGTTGCCGGTCGGCCTGGGCGAGCCGGTCCACGGGCGTCCAGCGGGTGCCGTCGTGGGCGGCGTCCAGGAGCTTCTGCACGCGGGCGATGTCCGCGTCGACCGTCGGGAGCAGCTTCGGGGCGCGGCTGGCGAGCAGCGGCCTGAGCACGGTGAGCAGCTCGCGGGTGCCGCTGAGGTTGGCGTCGGCGGTGGCGAGGTTCGTGCCGCTGCCCTCGTCGGTGTCGCCGGTCAGCTCGAACTGGAGGGTGTTCTCCAGGATCTCGTGCGCGCGCAGCGGCAGGTCGCCGGGGTCGAAGTCCTGACCCGGGAAGGCCTTCTGCAGCCCGGCGGCGTCGGCGGCGAGCTGCCGGGCGGGGGCGGTCAGGTCCCCCGCGGACTGGCCGTGCCACAGGCCGTACTCGAGGCGGAGGAAGCCGGTGAAGTCCTTGTCCTGCTCACCGTCCGGCAGTCCGTCGGCCCGACCGTCGATCTTCTTGTCGTAGTCCTCGAAGGTGCCGTAGGCGGCGCCGAGGGAGGCGTAGGTGCGGTGCGCGGTGAGCCAGTCCGTGCGGGCCTTGTCCAGGTGGCCGTGCTCGATGTCGTCGGCCAGGGTGCGAGTCTGGGTGACGAGGGTGCCCAGGCCCTGGCCGACGTACGCCTTGTACGCCTTCAGGGGGGTCGCGAGGTCCTGTTCGGAGACGGGGACGACGGGCTTGGCCGCGCCGCCGCCGCTGACGGTGACCGCCCTGGAGGTGACGGCCTTGCCGCCGGTGGGGACGCAGCGCCAGGCGTAGGTGCCGCCGGCGACGGTGGCGACGAGGTCGCGGGTGGTGCCGGGGGCGAGGCCCTCTATCTCGCCGTAGACCGCGCTGGTCGACGGGTCGATGAGGTACACCTCGGAGGTCTTGCCGCCGGTGTTCTGCATCTGGAAGGTCTGCCGGCCGGGCTTGGGCGCGGTGAAGCCCTTGCCGCACTCGGTCTCGGAGACGGCGACGGTCTGGTCACCGGCGGGCTTGGGCTTGGCGAGGGCGACGACCAGTCCGGCGACCACGGCGGGTACGGCGACCACGGCGGCGGGCAGCACCCAGACCGGCCGCTGCCGCTCGGGCCGGCCGGCCTTCGGCTCCTGCCCGGGGCGTTCCTTCGCCGGCTTCGGAGCCGTGGCCCGCACTCCGCGCACGAACAGCGTCATCACGACGGCCAGGTAGGCGACGTAGGCCACCACCTGGAGCCAGGTCATGGTGGGGGTGAGGTTGAGGACGCCCTGGACCAGGGTGCTGTACCAGGAGCCGGCGTCGACGCTGCTCGCCAGGTCGACCGCGTAGGCCGTCTTGCCGGGCAGCACGCCGCCCTCCTGCAGGTCGCGCAGGCCGTAACCGAGGACGCCCGCGGCGATGACGATCAGGACGGCGCCGGTGGCGGTGAAGAACTTCGTCAGGTTGATCTTCAGCACCCGCCGGTACAGGCCCCAGCACAGGGCCGCCGCGAGGACGAGGCCGATGGCAGCGCCGGTCAGCGGTCCGGCCGACTCACCGGCCGCCTGCGCCGTGGTCCACAGGAACAGGGCCGTCTCCAGGCCCTCACGGCCGACCGCGAGGAAGGAGGTGAGGATCAGCACGCCGGAGCCCATCGCGAGGGCACCGGTCACCTTCTCCTTCAGCTCGCCGGAGAGGCTGCGGGCCGAGCGGCGCATCCAGAACACCATGGCGGTGACGAAGGCGACGGCGATCACGCTGAGGATGCCGCCGAACGCCTCCTGGGCGGTCTGCGGCATGGACGCGGCGGTGAAGGTGAGCACCGCGCCGAAGCTCATCGCCACGGCGACGGCGGCCAGGACACCGGTCCAGACCTGGGCCAGCCGCGAGCGCGCCTCGGCCCGCACCAGGGTGGCGACCAGGATGGAGACGATGAGTCCGGCTTCGAGTCCCTCCCTGAGTCCGATCAGGAAACTCGGAAACGCGTCGTCCCACATGCCCTGCTGCCCTCCCAGTTAGTTAGTGAAGGCATACCTTACCTTCGCGACCATGATGACGATGACCATGTAGGCGTCCGGTCATGCGTAGGCAATGGCAAGGCAAAGTCCGGGAACGTTCGCCACTCTCGATTCGTTTGTGGTCCGATAGACCGTCTACAAATGTGTAGTCGGATCTTCTCGGAACCGAAGCCACAGTCGAAGGAAAGGGCGTACGGCGATGGCCACTCCCCCACATCTGGCGTCGCAGCTCGCGGTCAACGTGCTCGACGCCCACTCGCTGCTCGCCGCCTTCGGCGTGCTCGGCGTCGGCGTAGTGATGTTCGCCGAGACCGGCCTGCTGATCGGGTTCTTCCTTCCCGGAGACTCCCTGCTGTTCACGGCGGGGCTGCTGTGCACGGGCAAGTCCGACAGCGGGGTGCACCTCTCGCTCGGGCCGCTGCTCGTCGCGGCGGCCGTCGGCGCGCTGGCGGGGGCGCAGTGCGGGTTCCTGCTCGGCCGGAAGGCGGGCGGCGCGCTGCTGGCCCGCAGCCGCTCGGCCAAGCTGCGCGAGGGCGCGCAGCGCGCCGAGGAACTGCTGGAGCGGTACGGACACGCGAAGGCGATCGTGCTGGCCCGCTTCATCCCCGTGGTGCGCACGGTGCTGAACCCGCTGGCGGGCGCGCTCGAGGTCCCGGCCCGGACCTTCACCCTCTGGCAGGTGGCGGGCGGGCTCGTGTGGAGCCTCGGTCTCACGCTGGCCGGATACGCGCTGGGCTCCTCGATCCCCAACGTCGACAAGTACCTGCTGCCGGTGATCGCACTGATCGTCGTCCTGTCCCTGCTCCCGCTCGCCGCGGAGCTGCTGCGCTCCCGCAGGGCGGCCAAGGGGGAGGCCCGCTGATGCTCCCCGCCCTGTCGGGCTCCTCGGTCGACGGCACCGTCACCGTGTGGCCGGCCGCCGAGGACCGGCCGTCCCGGAACCCGGCCTTCCGTACCCCGGCTGCGTGTCCCGCGCGGGGCGACCGGGCGTCGCCGAGCAACCACACGGCCGTCGCCATGACCGTCCCGCGCCGCCTGCCGGGCGGCCTCGCGGGGCGGCCGACGGGCACCCGGCCGCACCCGCTGCCGGTGACGGGAACCCCATGAGGCCAGGGAACCTCGCCGAGCGGGCGGGCACGGTGGCCCTGGGCTCCTGGATGGCCTTCGCCGCGCTGGCCGCCGTGCTGGTGAGCGACCAGGGCGACCCGCTCG
This sequence comes from Streptomyces puniciscabiei, assembly GCF_006715785.1. Taxonomy (NCBI): domain Bacteria; kingdom Bacillati; phylum Actinomycetota; class Actinomycetes; order Kitasatosporales; family Streptomycetaceae; genus Streptomyces; species Streptomyces puniciscabiei. Next base: position 23,126 of record NZ_VFNX01000004.1, on the reverse strand, counting down.
GCCTGGACCACGGGCTGCTGTCCTGGTCCGTCGGGCACCGCCCGCCGGTCGCGCTGGCGATGGCCCGCGGCCTGACCGCCACGGGCACGGGTGTCGTGCCGTACGTCCTGGTGGTCCTGGCCGGACTCATCGCGGGCCGCACCGGGCGGCAGCGGCTGGTGGCCGTGCTGCTCGGCGTGGTCTGCCTGGGCGCGGGCCAGGCGGTGCGGTACGGCGTGATGGAGCTGGTCACCCGGGCCCGGCCGCCCCGGTACGACTGGCAGACCCACGCCTCCGGCTGGTCCTTCCCCTCCGGTCACACCACCACGGCCGCGCTGACGGCGGGACTGCTGATGACGGCCCTGTGCCTGCGTGCCCCGCGCGGCAGGACCGTGCTGTGCCTGCTGGTCGCGTGCTGGGGGGCGGGGGTCGGGCTGACCCGTGTCTTCCTGGGCGTGCACTGGTTCACCGACGTCGTCGGCGGCTGGCTGCTCGCCGTCGGCTGGCTCGGCCTCTTCGTCTGCGCGGTGGCCCGGTGGCTGCCCGGGCGACACGTCCCCCGTGCCCCGGAGCCGGGCACACCCCACCCGAACGACGCGGCCGACGGGCCGGTGGAGAGAGATGCGCCCCAGGATCCTCATCGTCGAGGACGATCACGCCCTGCGTGACGTGCTGCGCCGTGGTCTGCAGGACGAGGAGTTCGACACGGTCTGCGCCGGCGACGGCGCCACCGCCCTGCGGCTGGCGACACCGGACGTGGCCGCCGTCGTGCTGGACGTCGGCCTGCCCGACGCCGACGGCCGCGACGTCTGCCAGGCGCTGCGGGCGGGCGGCTTCCTCTCCCCGGTCCTCTTCCTGACCGCGCGTCAGGGACTGGCGGACCGCCTGTCCGGTTTCTCGGCCGGCGGGGACGACTATCTGCCCAAGCCCTTCCACCTCGCCGAACTGGCCGCCCGGCTGCGCGCCGCGCTCCGCCGGTCCGCGCCCCCGGCGGTCCCGGCCGCCGCGGACGGACTCGTGCTGGACGCCGTCCGGCACAGCGCCACCGTGTCCGGCCGCCGCGTCGATCTCACGCCGACGGAGTTCCGGCTGCTGGCGGCGCTCGCCGCGGCCGGCGGGGAGCTGGTGCGCCGCCGCGAACTGCTGCGTGCGGGCTGGCCGGAGGGGGCGCAGGTCAGCGACAACACGCTGGACCAGTATCTGACCCGCCTGCGCCGCAAGCTGCGTGCGGCGGGCAGCGAGCGGACCATCGCCACCGCGCGGGGGATCGGCCACCGACTGGCATGAGGCCGCCGTGCAGCAGGCGATCACCGCTCGCCCACCTCGCGCGACGCGCCCTGCGCGGCCGGGCGCGGGTACGGGACCTCCGGTGACCGCTCCCGGACACCGGCGCCTGGATCCGCACGGGCGGCAGCCCGCTCGAGCGGCCCCCGTCCGGGGCCGAGGCGCTCACCCGCGCCGCCCATGCCCCGGCCTCGCGCGGTGGGCGCCGTTGCGCCACGGTGCAGGGCCGCGACACGGTGCGGCTGGACGCGGAGCCGGTGCCCGGTGCGACGGCACGGGCCACCGGGCCACGGCGCCGGACACGGGGATGCTCGCCCGCATCTGCACCCCCGACCCGGCCGGCGGTGGGTCGGGGGTGCGTGCGGTGTCCTCGCGGGCTGAACACCCTGCCCCGCCCCTGACCACCGGCGGCCGGTCCGCGTCACCCGGGTCACCATCAGGAGGACGCCCAGGCCGAGGATGACGGAGGAACAGCGCGCTGGTGATCACGGTGCCCAGGCCCAGACCGCCGTCTCCGGCGGCGATGGCGGCGGCGAACAGCACGGCGACCCAGTACACGCCGGCGCGGTAGGCCCGGATGCGGAACCGCACCATGAGCACGACCGCGAGCAGCGCGCTCATCGGCAGCGAAACTCGGGCCTCTGATGCAGTCAGGGCGCGGCGTGCGGCCCGTCCGGGCGGGCGGTGCGCTGCCGGACCGTCTCGCGGCTGAGTTCCTCGGTCTCCGTCTCCGGCAGCCGCTCGAAGCCGTCCGCCGTGATCACGGACACGACGGGGAAGATACGGCGGTTCACATCGGGGCCGCCGGTGGCCGAGTCGTCGTCGGCCGCGTCGTAGAGCGCCTGCAGTGCGGCGAGGACGGCCTCACGCCGGGTCAGCCCCGGCCGGTACAGCTTCTTCAGGGCGCCGCGGGCGTACGGCGAGCCGGAGCCCTCGGCGTAGAAGTCGTGCTTCTCGTACAGGCCGCCGGCCGCGTCGAAGCCGAAGATGCGGCCGCGGCCGCCGTCGGGCGCGGTGAGGTCGTACCCGGCGAGCAGCGGGACGACGGCGAGGCCCTGCATGGCCTGGGCGAGGTTCTGCCGGATCATGGCCGCGAGCCGGGTCGCCTTGCCGGCCAGGGTCATCGGCGTGCCCTCTATCTTCTCGAAGTGCGTGAGCTCGACCTGGTAGAGCCGCACCATGTCGACGGCGAGGCCGACGGTGCCGGCGAAGGCGACGGCCGTGTAGTCGTCGGCGGGGTGCACCTTCTCCAGGTCGCGCTGGGCGATCAGGTTGCCCATGGTGGCCCGGCGGTCGCCGGCGATCAGCACACCGTCGCGGTAGGTGAGGGCGAGCACAGTGGTGCCGTGCGGGAAGCGGTCGGGGGCCATGCGTGCCCCGGCGGGCAGCACGGGCACGGTGGGCAGCAGCCCGGGCCGGTGCGCGGCCAGGAACTCGGTGAAGGACGACGTCCCCGGCGTGAAGAACGCCTCGCCCGGCAGCCCCGCTGTGTCGTTCCCCGACATGGCTCTCCCCCTCCTGTGCGGCATGCGACACCCGACTCCTACCAGGGGTGGGCGTGCGGGAAACTCCCCGCCCCTCACAGGGCTTTGCGCCGCACCAGCACCCCGAGGACCAGCAGCCCCGGAAGCAGGGGCAGCCACACGGTCAGCAGCCGGTACCCGAGCACTGTGGAGGCGGCGGCCGCGCCGGGCGCGCCGGAGACGGTGAGGGCGAGGGCGAGCGCCGCGTCCAGGGAGCCGAGGCCGCCCGGGGTGGGCAGCAGGGCGGCGGCGCTGCTGGCGGCGAGGTAGAGCAGGGCCACCTGGAGCGGGGGCAGGGGCAGTTCGACCGCCTGGGCGACGGCGATGACGACGAGGGAGTGCAGCGCGGCGAAGGCGAGGCAGCCGCCCCACAGGGCCACGGCTCGCGCGGGGCAGGTGTGCAGGGCGCGGATGTCGGCGAGCACGGCCGTGAGGGCCCGGCGGCAGCGCGCCCACCAGGGGGTGGCCGGCAGGGCGGCGAGCAGCACGAGTGCGCCGAGGGCGACGGCGAGGGTCGTCGGGGTGGGGTGCGGCGGGCGCAGCAGTCCGGGGCAGGCGGGGGCGAGCAGTGCGATCAGGGCCAGGCGGACCATGGCGCCGGCGGTGGCCTTGACGGCGAGGGCGCCGGCCGAGCGTCCCGCGGGCAGGCCGCAGCGCATCAGGAACCTGAGGTTCACCGCGCCCGCGCCCAGCCCGGCGGGCAGCAGATGGTTGGCGGCGGAGGCGGCGAACTGGGCGGCGACCAGCCGGGATCCGGGCAGCCTTCGCAGCACCGCGCCTTGCTGGGCGAGCGCCGAGGCCGCCCAGGTGCCGAGGGCCGCGGTCGCGCCGACCAGCAGCCAGCCCGGGTCTGCGCCGGCCAGCCGCCCGGCCCCGCTCTCCAGCGCGGGCCAGTGCCGGCGGGCCAGGTACAGCCCGCCGAGCAGGACGGCGAGCAGGACACCGGCGTGCCAACGGGCGTGCCGGCGGCCCGGGAACGTGAAGAGGTCCGGCGGGGACGCCGGCGGCCGTCCCCTGGTGCCCGGCGGGGACGTCATCGGCCGCCCCCGGGTACGGCGTAGTACAGCCGCTGTCCGCCCAGCGGTTCGGACGGCCAGTCGCGGGCGTATCCGGGCGGCCGGGTTCCGTCGGGCACCAGCGCGGCGACCGGGATCCGCCGGGCGGTCCGGAGGATGGCCTCCTCCGTGCTGTTGGCGTTGTGCCCGGCCGTCGCGGCCGAGGAGCAGCCGGTGTAGAACGCGACCGGGATGGCCCCGTCCCCGGTGAGCAGGCAGGGCGGTCGGACGCCCAGCCGGTGCAGCGCGTCGGCCGTGCGGGACCAGCCGCGGTGGGCCTCGGTGGTGCCGTCGACCGTGTTCTCCAGGACGGCCAGCTGCACCGCGAGGTGGCCGGCCAGTCCGAGGCACAGCAGTGTGGCGACGACCGGCCGCCAGGGCCCGCGCGGCGCCGTGACCAGGTACGCCAGCGCGCCGGCGACCGGGAGCGCGAGCAGGGCGTAGGCCGGCAGCAGGAAGCGCGGTGCGGCGTAGCCGATCATGAACAGATACGGGAAGGCGGCGGTGGCCGCGCAGGCGAGCGGCAGCAGCGTGGCCGTCGTCCGCCGGGCTCGGACGGCGACGACGAGCCCGAGCACGGCGAGCAGCGGCAGGACGAACCACCAGACGGTGACCACCGGGTTGGGCAGGGCGCCGGTGCACGGCCGGCACAGCGCCCGGCCGCCGAGGCTGCGCACCTGGTCGACGACGGCGAGGTGCCAGCCGAGGCCGCCCTGGATCTCCGAGCCCTCGGACATCCGGCGCAGCAGGCCGCCGTAGTCGGCGTACGCCTCGATCACCCACTCGGCGCTGCCGCCCGCGAGCCCGGCGAGCAGGATCGCGAGTGCCCGCCAGTGGCGGCGTGCGAGGCCGAGGGCGAGCAGCGGCAGCACCGCCCATACGGCGTCCATGGGCCGCATCAGGGCCATGAGCGCGGCACTCGCCGCCAGGCCCCACAGGGCGCCGGGCCCGGCTCGTGCGGCGCGGGCGCGCAGGAAGCAGGCGACGGCGGCCAGGGCGCCGACGGCGACCCAGTAGTTGGGCATGGCCTGCGGGCCGTAGAACAGGGTGACCCACAGGGAGGCGAAGAGGGCGCCGGCGAGGGCGAGGACGCGCGCCGGGAACAGGCCGCGCCAGGCACGCAGGGCCAGGTACAGGGCGAGGCCGGACAGGACGGCGAGGTAGATCCGCAGCAGTGCCGTGGAGGTGGACCAGGAGGCGACGGGCGCGACGAGCAGGGAGACGCCCCGGGCCCGGGGTGCGCTGAAGAAGGCGGCGGGGGCCTGGGGACTGACCTGGCTGACGTACACCGTCTCGTCCCAGCCGAGGCCCATGCCGGGCCGGACCAGGAGGAGTTGGGCCAGGGCGAAGGCGGCGGCCACGGCCGCGAGCGGGGCGGTGGAGCGGACCGCCCGGGTGCCGCGGGACGTGCGCGGTGAGCGTGAGCGCCGGAATCCGGCGAGTGTGGCGTGCGCGCTGCCGGCCATCATCACCCCTCTGCCCCCGCGGCGTGCGGGGACCCTTGCCACCCTACAGCCTGTAGGGCTGGAGACGGGAGTCGGGGAAAACACCGCCAAACTACCCCGAACCCCAGCCCTTTGCCGGGGGGATGGGGCCATCCGGCCGACGGCACTACGCGCTGTAAGGTTGGGGCATGGCTGGCACAGGGTCCCGCGGCAGGGCGGAGCGGCGCAGCGCCGGTGAGCTGGAGAGTGAGGTGCTGGCCGCGCTCTGGGCCACCGAGCGGCCCCTGACCCCGGCGGAGATACAGGCCGAGATCGACGGGGCGCTCGCCTACAACACGGTGCACACCATCCTCAAACGCCTGTACGACAAAGGACTGGTGCTGCGGGACGCCGACGGGCGGCGCGGCGCGTACCGGCCGGCCAAGAACGCGGCCGAGCTGACCGCCGAGGCGATGCACGAGGCCCTGGACCGGGGCCCTGATCCGATCGCCGCGCTCCAGCAGTTCGTGACCGGGCTGAGCCCCGAGGAGGAGCGGGCGCTGCGCGAACTGCTCGCCGGAGGCGGCGCATGAGGTTCGACGTGTACACCCCGCTGGTGCTGTCCCTGCTGCTGTCGGTGGCCGGCCCGCTGATCGCCCGCCGGGTCGCCCCGGCGCTCGCCGCGCGCGTGCTCACCTCGGCGGCCGTGCTGACGGCCGCGGCCACCACCTGGTCGCTGCTCCTGCTGGCCGCCGCGCTCCTCGGGGACGCCCCGCCGGTGATCCGCGAGGCCCGCGAGGACGGACATCCGGTGACGGATCCGGTGCCCGGGGCGATCGGCCTCGCCGCCTGCCTGGCCCTGGTGGCGATCGCCGTACGCATCACCCGGGCCGTACGCGCCGAGCGCCGCACCCGGCGGGCCCTGCACCGGCTGTGCGCGGGACACCCGGCGGACACCGAACTGGTCGTCGCCGCCTCCGAGGTGCCGCAGGCGTTCGCGATCCCGGGCCGGCCGGGCCGGATCCTGGTCACCTCGGGGCTGCTGCGCGCCCTCGAGCCCGCCGAGCGCCGGGTGCTCCTCGCCCACGAGCGCGCCCATCTCGCCCACCGGCACGGGCCGCTGGTCGCGGCGGCGACGCTCGCGGCGGCGGCCGACCCGCTGCTCGGCCCGGTGCGCAAGGCCGTCGGCTTCCTCGTGGAGCGGTGGGCCGACGAGCAGGCGGCGACGACGGTCGGCGACCGGCGCACCACCGCCCGCGCGCTGGCCCGGGCCGCACTCACCGCCGGCCCCTCCCGCACTGCCTGCGCCCTGCACTTCACCGACCGCGCGGTCACCCGCCGCATCGCGGCCCTGCAGACCAGCCCGCCCCCACGCCTGTGGCCGGCCGCGGCGGCCGTCCTCCTCCTGGCCGCCCTCGCCGCGCTGCTGGCCGCGGACGCGACGGGCGACCTGCTGCGGCAGCTGTCGGGCGCCCTGAGCTGAAAGCCGCCCGCCTCAGCCGCCGTTCGGTGCCCGGTGCAACGGCTGCTCAGGTGCCGGCCGGCGCAGTACCGGCGGCACCGCCCGCACCGCCGGCTCGTCCGTGCTCACGGTGAGCGGCTCCCCATGGTGCCGCAGAGTCAGCGGCGCCCCCTCCAGCAACGCGTACGTCGCCTTGTCCGGGCCGATGTCCACCCGCAGCCGCCGGCCGCGGAACTCCACGTTGAAGGCGAGCCGGCTCAGCCGCTCGGGCAGGCGGGGGGCGAACCGAAGGCGTTCGCCGTCGCGGCGCATCCCGCCGAAGCCCGCCACCAGCGCCATCCAGGTACCGGCCAGCGAGGCGATGTGCAGCCCGTCGCGGGTGTTGTGCTCCAGGTCCTGCAGATCCATCAGCGCCGCCTCGGTGGTGTAGGCCCAGGCGAGGTCGAGATGGCCCACCTGGGCGGCGATGACGGCCTGGCAGCACGCCGACAGGGAGGAGTCCCGGACGGTCAGCGGCTCGTAGTAGGCGAAGTTCCGGGCGATCTGCTCCGCGCCCTCCGCAGCCTGCGCGCCGTCCTCGCCGTGTCCCTTCTCGAAGAAGTCCCCGCAGGTGTACATGGCCAGCACCAGGTCGGCCTGCTTGACGACCTGCTTGCGGTAGAGGTCGAAGTAGGGGAAGTGCAGCAGCAGCGGGTACTGGTCGGGACGGGTGCCGGCGAAGTCCCACCGCTGGTAGCGGGTGAACCCGGCGTGCTGCTCGTGGACGCGGAGTTCGTCGTTGTAGGGGATGTGCATGGCCTCGGCGGCGTCCCGCCAGGCCGCGCTCTCCTCCTCGTCCACCCCGAGCCGTGCCGCCTCGCGCGGGTGGCGCTCGACGGCGTCGGCCGCGGCGAGCAGGTTCTGCCGGGCCATGAGGTTGGTGTAGGTGTTGTCGTCGGCGACCGCGCTGTACTCGTCGGGGCCGGTGACGCCGTCGATGTGGAAGACGCCGTGCGCGTCGTGGTGGCCCAGCGAGCGCCACAACCGGGCCGTCTCCACGAGCAGTTCCACGCCGGCCTCGCGCTCGAACACGGTGTCGCCGGTGGCCTCGACGTACCGGACCACGGCGTCGGCTATGCCGGCGTTCACATGGAAGGCGGCGGTGCCGGCCGGCCAGTACGCCGACCCCTCCGGTCCCGCGATGGTCCGCCAGGGGAACGCGGCGCCGCCGAGCCCGAGTTGGGCGGCTCGCTCGCGGGCCTCGTCCAGGGTGTTGTACCGCCAGCGCAGCGCCTCGGCGACCGCCGTGGGGGCGGTGTGGGTGAGCACGGGCAGCACGAACATCTCGGTGTCCCAGAAGGCGTGCCCGTCGTAGCCGGAGCCGGTCAGGCCCTTCGCCGGGATGGCGCGCTGCTCGGCGCGTGCCCCGGCCTGCAGGACGTGGAACAGGGCGAAGCGGACGGCCTGTTGGACCTGCTCGTCGCCCTCCGTCTCGACGTCGGCGCGGGCCCAGAAGTCGTCCAGGAAGGCCCGCTGGTCCGCCAGCAGGCCCTGCCAGCCGTCGTGCGCGGCGGCGGCGAGCGCGGCGTCGACCTGGTCGGCCATGGCGGGCAGCGAGCGGGTGCCGGACCAGCCGTGGGCGACCAGCTTCTCGACCCGCAGGCTCTGCCCGGGCTCCAGTACGGAGGTGACCGTCAGCCGGGCCATGTCGGTGCCGCTCTCGCTGCGGGTGGTGGTGCGCTCGGGGCCGCTGACGACGTGGTCGGCGGCCACGGCCACCCTGAGGCCGCTGCGCCGGGTGCGGTGCACCAGCCGCAGCCGGCCGCCGGAGGCGAAGTGGTCCTCCTGCTCCAGCGGCGACTGCAGCGCCATGGCGGCGCGCGGGTCGCCGTTCGGCCCGGGCAGGGTCTCGTTGGCGACCAGCTCGGACTGGATCACCACCCGGCTGCGGCCGCCGACGGCCTGGACCTCGTAGGCGATCGCGGCCACCGCCCGCTGGGTCAGCGACACCAGCCGGGTCGAGCGCACCCGTACCGTGGAGCCCGCCGGTGAGGTCCACTCGCAGGTCCGCTCCAGCACCCCACGGCGCAGGTCCAGGACCCGCTCGTGGGTGACGAGCCGGCCGTAGCGCAGGTCGAACGGCTCGTCGTCCACCAGCAGGCGGAGGATCTTGCCGTTGGTGACGTTGATGACCGTCTGGCCCGACTCCGGGTAGCCGTAGCCGGCCTCCGCGTACGGCAGCGGGTGCACCTCGTGGACGCCGTTGAGGTAGCTGCCGGGCAGGCCGTGCGGCTCGCCCTCGTCGAGGTTGCCGCGCCAGCCGACATGCCCGTTGGACAGCGCGAACACCGACTCGCTCTGGGCGAGGACGTCGAGATCGAGGGCGGTCTCCCGTACAGCCCACGGCTCCACGCCGTACGACCGGTCGGTGATCACTGCTTGCCTCCCAGTTCGGCGAGATCCTGCACCACGACGGTCGCGCCGTGCGCGTACAGGGCGTCGGCCTGGCCCACGCGGTCCACGCCGACGACGTATCCGAAGCCGCCCGCGCGGCCCGCGTCCATGCCGGCCAGCGCGTCCTCGAAGACGGCGGCCCGGGACGGCTCCACGCCCAGGTCGTGGGCGGCGGCGAGGAAGGTGTCGGGGTGCGGCTTGCCCGGCAGGTGCCGTTCGGCGGACACGACACCGTCGATGCGCACGTCGAAGAAGTGCTCGGCGCCGACGGAGCGCAGCACGTCCCGGCAGTTGGCGCTGGAGGAGACGATCGCCGTGCGCAGCCCCTCGGCGCGTACCGCCTCCAGATAGCGCAGGGTGCCCTCGTAGGCCTCGACGCCGCCGGTGTGGATCCGCTCCAGCAGCAGGACGTTCTTGCGGTTGCCGAGGCCGTGCACGGTGCGGGCGTCCGGCGGGTCCTCCGGGGTGCCCTCGGGCAGGTGGATGCCGCGCGAGGCGAGGAAGGCGCGGACGCCGTCGGCGCGGGGACGGCCGTCCACGTACTCGTCGTAGTCGGCGACCGCGTCGAACGGCCGGCCCTGCTCCCCCGCGTAGTCCCGCAGGAACGCGTCGAACGTCTCCTTCCAGGCCGCCGCGTGCACGACGGCCGTCTTGGTGACGACCCCGTCGAGGTCGAAGAGACAGGCCTGGATTCCGTCGGGGAGACCGAGCTGAGTCATACCCAGCACTGTTCCCCATGAGGCGCCGTCCAGTGAGTGGCGCACGCCACACATCACACGAACTCCTGGTGACACACTCTGCTGTGTGCCGCTGACCTTCGACGACCTCCTCGACCGCGCCCGTGGCCTCGTCCGGGACGGCCGGCGTGCCGTGCTGGGCATCGCGGGCAGCCCCGGTGCGGGCAAGACCACGCTCGCCGAGCATCTGGTGCGCGCCCTGAGCGCCGACGGGCCACCCTGGGCCGCGCACGTCCCCATGGACGGCTTCCACCTCGCCGACGCCGAACTGGACCGGCTCGGCCGCCGGGACCGCAAGGGCGCGCCGGACACCTTCGACGCGGCCGGGTACGCGGCACTGCTGCGACGGCTGCACGAGGACACCGACGACGTGGTGTACGCGCCCGGGTTCGAACGGGTGCTGGAGCAGCCGGTCGCAGGCGCGATCCCGGTGCCGCCGGCCGCCCGGCTGGTCGTGACCGAGGGCAACTACCTGCTGCTCACGGAGGGTTCGTGGGCGCGGGTGCGGCCGTGCCTGGACGAGGTGTGGTTCTGCGAGACGGACGAGCAGGAACGGATCCGCCGGCTCATCGCCCGGCACGAGCAGTTCGGCAAGGACCACGAGACGGCCGCGGCCTGGGTCCTCGGCACGGACCAGAGCAACGCCGACCTGGTGGCGACGACGCGGGAGCGGGCGGACCTGGTGGTGCCGGCGGGCGTGCTCCCGGCAACGGTGCTCCCCGAGCGCTGAAGGCACTCAGCGGCGGAGAGTGAGGGACGGCTCCCCCCGGCGGTCGCCCGCCGGCGGGCCGACGACCGCCGTGAACGCCTCCGTGCGTACGGTGAGCCCGTCCGCGTCCTCCTCGACCAGCGCCTCGAAGACCCCTCCCCGCCCGTACCGCACCGCGAACACGTGCAGCCCCCGAGGCGCATCCGGTACCGGCCCGGCCTCCAGCGCGCTGGAGGACACCAGGTGGCGCCAGCCCTCGTCGGGGTTGCCGTAACCGCGCGGGTCGGCGGCGAGCGCGAACGCCGCCTGCTCCTGCGTGAGTTCGGCGCGTGCGTCGAAGTGGTCGGGGCCGGAGTCCGTGGGGTGTGTGAGGCGCAGGCCACCCGCCGAGGCGACCTCGCCCTCGGCGGTACGGCGCACCCGGTCGCCGTCGTCGGCGGCGTACGGCAGCCCGGACAGCAGGTACGGCGCCCCGTCGAGCCGCTCCACGGCCACCGCCACCCACAGGCTGGTGCCGTCGGTGACGTACAGCGAGCGCACATGGCGCAGCACGTGGTCACGGCCGACGACCGGTTTGGTCACCAGCTTCGCCGTGAGCCCGTCGGCGCGGACGTCCGCGACCCGGATACGCCCCATGGGACGGCACAGCAGGAAGCCGTCCGTGACCGGCCCGAACCCGTGCTGTCGGCGCACGGCCGCCGGCAGGTAGTAGGTGCCGCCCGCCTCGACGAGCGAGGGGGTCATCCGGCTGTCGAAGGCCACGGACACCGTGCCGGAGCGCAGTTGGTGGCGGTGCCGGGTCTGCGACGGCCTGCGGTGCCAGCGAGTGGTGTCCTGGATCTGCCAGACCAGCATGAAGGCGAAGTGCCCGTCGACCGCGCCGTCGGTCTTGACCGCGTGCCGGCCCCAGCGGGTGTCGCCCCGGTAGCGGCCGAGGTCGGCGCCGATGCGCGCACCGAAGTACCGCAGTCCCAGGACGGATTCGAAGCCGGAGTGCTGTTCGCTGTAGCGGGGGCCGCCGATGTCGTAGCCGCCCGAGGTCAGCCGGGCGTCGAGGTAGCGGGCCAGGGTGTCGCCGTCCTCGGCGAACATCTCCTCGCCACTGATCCGGTGGGCCTGGGCCAGGAAGGACAGGGAGATGGGGCCGTAGTTGTTGTCGTAGGCGCCGCCGTGCTCGGGAGGCAGGAGCGCGCCCCGGTCGCACACCCGGTGGGCGCGGATCTCGTCGGCGTACAGGCTCAGCGCTCGGGCCCTGACCAACGCGCCCTGCTCGTCGGGGAGATGACGGGCGAGCATCAGGCCGCCCACCACGCAGCCGATCGCCTGGTTCCCGGCCTCCTGCGGGTTGAAGAAGGTGGCCTCGGTGAGCCACCGCCAGTAGCCGTGCGCCAACTCGCGCAGTTCCGCGTGCTGTTCCTCGTCGAGGAGGCCGTCGGCCGCGTCGAGGAGGTTGACCGCCTGGAGCAGTGCCCAGACCGTACTGGGCCAGTCGCCGATGGGATGGGCTCCGGCTTCGAGTACGTAACGGGCGTAGGGCAGACGGGAGTCGGTGACCCTGAGGTTCGGGTAGCCGGGGTTGTCCTCGGTGTACACGCGCTCGCGCAGGTGGAAGGCGAGGCTGCGGCGGACGGCCTCCGGCAGCCGGGGGTCCGTGCCGCGCTGCCAGGCGAGCGCGAGCAGTGAGGTGATGCCGAGGGAGGTGTCGCCGACGTCGTCGTGGGCGTCGGAGTGTTCGAGGCTGCCCTCGGGGGTGATGCGGGCGAGGGCCTGCTCGGTGACGTCGGCGAGGACGGCGTCGTACGCGTCGGGGGTGTCCGGCAGGTCGTGCAGCGGGCCGCGCTGGTGGGGCAGATGCACGCTGGTCAGCCCTTCATTCCGGTGGTGGCCAGGCCTTCCACCAGTCTCTTCTGGAAGACGAGGAAGCAGATGAGCGTCGGGGCGAGGGCGAGTGTCGACATGGCGAACATCGCGCCGTAGGAGGAGCCGCTGGTCTTGTCCAGGAAGAGGGTGAGGCCGAGGGGCACGGTGAAGCGGGCGTTCTGCTGGAGGTAGACGAGCTGGCTGAGGAAGTCGTCGTAGGTCCAGATGAAGGTGAAGATCGTGGTGGTGACCAGGGCGGGCCGCATCAGCGGCAAGATGATCTTCCAGTAGATCTGGAGCGGGTTGGCGCCGTCCATCATCGCGGCCTGGTCCAGCTCGCGCGGGATGGAGCGGATGAACTGCACCATCAGGAAGACGAAGAAGGCGTCGGTGGCGAGGAACTTCGGGACGATCAGCGGCAGGAAGGTGTTGATCCAGGTCAGGTTGTAGAAGATCGTGTACTGCGGGATGAGCGTGGCCTGCATGGGCAGCATGAGCGTGCCGAGCATCAGGCCGAACCAGATCTTCTTTCCCCGGAACTCGAAGCGTGCGAAGGCGTAGGCGGCCAGCGAGCACGAGATGACGTTTCCGGTCACCGCGCCGATCGTGACGATCAGCGAGTTGGTGATGTACAGCGAGAAGGAGTTTCCGGAGCCGCTCCAGCCCTCGGAGTAGTTCTGCGGATGCAGCGTGCCCGGGATCAGTCCGGGGTGGGTGAAGATCTGGGTGTCGGGCTTCAGGGAGCTGCTGAGCATCCACAGCAGTGGGTAGAGCATGACGATCGCGACACCGATGAGCAGGGTGTGCAGGAGGATGCGGCGGGGGCCGGTGAGCGAGCGGAGCTGCTGGAGCTTCTGGACCGGCGAAACGCTCGGCGTGATGGCGGACATGATCGGAACGGACTCCTCGCTCAGTCGTCGTAGTGGACCCAGTAGCGGCCGGCGATGAAGTTGACCGCCGTGAAGCCCGCGATGACCAGGAACAGCACCCAGGCGAGCGCCGACGCGTATCCCATCTGCAGGTCTGCGAAGCCCTTCTTGTACAGGTAGAGGGAGTACAGCATGGTCGAGTTGAGCGGTCCGCCGGTGCCGTTGCTGATGACGAAGGCGGGCGTGAACGTCTTGAACGCGTCGATGATCTGCAGGACCAGGTTGAAGAAGACGATCGGGGTGAGCAGCGGGAGGGTGATCCGGAAGAACCGGGTGAGCGTTCCGGCGCCGTCGATCGCGGCGGCCTCGTACACGTCCTTGGGCAGCTGCTTCAGGCCGGCGAGGAAGATGACCATCGGGGTGCCGAACTGCCAGACGGCGAGCAGGATGAGCGTGTAGATCGAGGTGTCCGGGCTGGAGATCCAGTCCTGGCCCTTGATCCCGAACCAGCCGAGGAAGTCGTTGAACAGCCCGTCGCCGCCGAAGACCTGGCGCCAGACGATCGCGACGGCGACCGCGCCGCCGAGCAGCGAGGGCAGATAGAAGGCGGCCCGGTAGACGCCGATGCCCTTGAGCGGCCGGTTGAGCAGGACGGCCACGCCGAGCGCGAGCGCCAGCTTCAGCGGGACGGAGATCGCGACGTACAGCAGGGTGGCGCGCACCGAGTCCCAGAAGACCGGGTCGTCGGAGAACATGTGCGTGTAGTTCTGCGCGCCGATCCACCGGGCGGGCGTGAGCAGGTCGAAGTCGGTGAAGGACAGGTACAGCGAGTCCAGCATCGGGTAGATCGTCAGGCCGAACAGACCGACGAACCAGGGGGCCAGGAAGACGTACGGCCACCACCCTCCGCCGCGCCGTCTGGCCAGGCGGCGCCGCAGGCGGTCGCGTTCCCGCCGGTCGGACGGGGTCGCCGGAGCATGCGGCTCCCTCACGACCTCGTCGGTCTTCGCGGTGGTCATACTCATCTCCCTGGCCCTCTCCCGGTGTTCGTCCCTGCCCCGGCCTAGTTGGACAGGATTCCCGCCGCCTGATCGAAGAACTTGCCGAGCTGCGACTTGATCGTCGCCTTGCCGAAGGCGATCGCCAGATTGGACTGGAACAGCAGGTCCCAGACCTGGTCGGCGCCCTGCGGCGGCGGCTGCGGGGCCGGCAGCGCGTCCGTGGCCTTGGCGACACGCTTGGAGATGTAGTCGGCCATCGCCATGTTGCGCTTGTCCGTGTCGTCCAGGCCCGCCTTGATCAGGTTCCGGGCCTTCTCCGTCGGCGGGATGCCCCGCTGCAGCTGCATGTCCTTGATCGCCGTCGGGTCCTGCGCGAAGAACGACATGATCTTCACGGAGTCGGCGAACCTCTTGCCGGCCTTCGTGGCGCTCAGCAGGACACCGCCGTTGACGAAGTTGCCCTCGCGGGCGCCGGAGAAGTCGCCCTGCGGGGTGGGCAGGAAGTCCAGTGTGGCGCTGGTGATCGAGCCGCCCGCGCCGTATACACCGGTGTCGAAGGTGAACAGCGCCTTGCCGATCACGACGGCGTTCTTGGTGAGGTCGTTGTGCGCGGCGGAGGTGATGGCCGGCGGGGGGCAGGCGTTGACCTTGCGCATCTCGGCCCAGTACTCCCACCACTCCTGGAGGGTGTCCGAGGTGAAGCCGAGCTTCCTGCCGCCCGCGGCGAACAGCTGCTGGCCCTTCTCCCGGGCGAAGATCTCGAAGGCCTGAAGGGTGCCGCCGCCCACGTCGTCGGTGCCGTAGATCTTGCCGCCGCTCTTCTTGTACACGTCGACCGAGATGTTCTTCAGGTCGGCCCAGGTCCACTCCGGGTCCGGGAACTTCAGCCCGAGCTTCTCCAGGCCGCTGCGGTTGACGGTGAGCTGGTTGACACCGATGCCGGAGGGGACGCCGTACAGCTTGCCGTCGACCGTGCCGGCGGCCAGCAGCGTCTTCGAGAAGCCCGTCAGGTCCAGGGACTTGCCGACGTAGGAGTCGAGCGGGGCGAGGATGCCCTTGCGGGCGTACTGGGCGACCAGCGCGGTGTCCATCTGGAGCAGGTCGGGGGCGCTGCCGCCGGCGACCTGGGTGTTGAACTTGTCGAAGTAGCCGTCGTAGCCCGAGTACCGGGCCTCTATCTTGATCTTGGGGTTGTTCTTCTGGAAGGTCGCGAGGGCCTTCTTGTAGGCCGCGTGCCGCTCGTCGCTGCCCCACCAGGTCATGATGAGCTTGTCGCTGGTGGTGCCGGCTCCGGTGCCGCCGGCGCAGGCGGTGAGGGCCGGGCCGAGGGCGCCTGCGGCGGCGAGCCCGCTCGCGGTGCGGAAGAGGGTTCTGCGCGAGATCTGGTGACCCACCGGGGTCCTCCCTGAAGGTGCGTGACGGAATGCCCGGCCTGTCGCCGCGGCACGGGTGCGGGGTGCGGGTGCGCGGTCGCTGCGGCACGGATGCGTTGCTCGGAAACGTGCGCCTCCCGGGGGCGGCCTCGCCCGGCCGCACCGCCTGTGTACGGGTGGGACATCCCGGCCGCCCGAGGGCCGACCGGTGCCGCACGAGCACGCCCTCGTGCGCCGCGCCGTACGTCGTGTACGGCCCGGATGCCATCCCAAGCCGGTGTTCCCGACCGGCTTAGAAAGCGCTTGTCCGGACATTGGCAGAACGAGCCGGAGGCCGTCAATCCTCCCTTCGCGCGGCCTCGGTCACGGTTCGGACACCGCGGGCGACCGCGAGCCGGGCCGCACCCACGACCGTGCCCAGGTCACCGACCGTGCTGCTGACCACCTCGGTGGGCCAGCTCAGCCGCGCCAGTTCGGCCCGCACCCCGGGCAGGAGCTGCGGGTCCACGCCGGTGCTGCCGCCCAGCACGATCAGCCCCGGATCGAGCACGGCGGCCACGGCGGCGGCGAGCCGGCCCACGTCGGCGGCGTGCCGGGCGACGACGGCACGGGCCGGGGCGCAGCCCTGCCCGGCGAGGGCGAACAGCCGCTCGGTGCCGACCGGGCACGGCCCGTCGGTGTCCCGCCAGGCCTCGGCGGCGCGCCGCAGCAGGGACTCGGCGCCGATGTACTCCTCCAGCGCCTCCAGGCGCGGCTCGCGGCCGTCGTCCCAGGGGTAGGGCAGCCGGGCCAGTTCACCGGCGGCGCCGTTCGCCCCGCGCAGCACCCGGCCGTCGACGACGATGCCGAGGCCGACGCCCACGCCGACGCGGAGGTAGCCGAAGGTGCCGCGGCCCCGGGCTGCGCCCTCGTGAAGTTCGGCGAGGGCGGCGCAGTTGACGTTGTTCTCGAGGTGGACGGGGACTCCCGGCGGGAGTGCGACGGCCATGGCGTCGAAGACCGGCCCCGCCTTCTCGGTCGCCGGACGCATCGCGCCGCCCTCCGCCGCCCGCTCGGTGACATCGCCGACGGCGACCACGACGGAGCGCAGCGGGGTACCGGCGGGCAGCGCCCCGAGGGCCCGGCGCACGGCGTCGGCGGCGTCGGCCCGGGAGCCGGTGGCCTCGGCCAGCAGGGTCCCGTCCAGGGCGCAGCCCCGCACCCGGGTGAGGTCGGGACCCAGGTCCACGGCGAGTACGGCGCCGGCGTCCGGTCCGAGCCGGTAGACGGCGGCGGTGCGGCCGGTGCCGCTGGAGGCGGTGCCGGAGAGGGCGGCGAGCCGGGCACCCTGCAGCTCGGCGACGGCGGAGGACACCGTCGGCTTGGACAGGCCGGCGAGGCTTGCCAGTTGCGGCCGGGTCGCGCTGCCCGCCCGGGCGAGCACGGCGAAGACCGCGCTCGCGCTCTCGGACAGCCGCGGCGCCGTCACCACGTCGTGTTCCACGGTTCTCCCACAGGTCAAGGACCGCTCTCGGCAGGGGTACGCGCCGGGATACGGCGATGGGACTCCTGGCGTCACGCGGTGCGGCCCGGTCGTTCCAAGGGGCCGGGGCGCGACGCCTCTTGACGCACTGTACTTCGTTAGTTAACTTCCTAACGAACTTCACGGTACTCGCCTGCCGTACTCCGCCCGAGGCCCGTCCCGGGGCTTCCCGACCTCCCCGACACCCCCTCAGCACGGCACGGTTCGCCCACCGTCGTCAGCCGGAGCACCGACGAAAGAGGTTCCGTGCAGGACTTCATGCCCGTCCTGGTCGGCATCGACGTGGGCGGCACCAAGACGCACCTGCGCGCCGTGGCCGAGGACACCCGGGTCGCCGACCACGTCCGCGCGAGCAGCGGCTGGCGGCCGCACGACCCCGTGGCCGCCGCGTCCTGGCTGGCCGGGCTGGTCGCCGGCGGGCTGCCGTCCGGTGTCCGCCCGTCGGCGCTGGCCGTGGGCGGTCACGCCTGTGAGACCCCGCGCCAGTGCGAGCAGATCCGCCTCGCCCTGCAGCTCCACTTCGATGTGCCCGCCCTGGTCGTGGGGGACGCCGAACTCCTCGTGCCCGCCGCCGGGTTGGACCAGGGCGTCGGGCTGGTCGCCGGCACCGGATCGGTGGCGGTGGGCCGGTGCGCCGACGGCACTCCCGTGCAGGTCGGCGGCTGGGGTGCGGCCCTCGGCGACGAGGGCGGCGCGGCCGGGCTGGTCCGAGAGGCGGCACGCGCCTGCTGGGCCGCGCACGACCGCGGCGAGCCGCCCGACGCACTGGCGGCGGCACTCCTCGAGGCGTTCGGGGTGCCCGAAGTGCCCGCACTGGGCGCGGCGTTGGAATGCGCCACCGATCCCTCCGCCGCGTGGGGGCGGCACTCACCCGCTGTCTTCGCCGCCGCGGAGGCCGGCTCGGCGCTCGCCCACTCCGTGATCTCCGCCGGGGGCCGCTCGCTGGCCTCCCTCGTGGCACTGCTGGCCCGGCGCGGCGTGGCGGCGGACGACGTGGTGGTGGCGGGCGGCACGATCCTCGCCCAGCCGCTGCTCCACGACGCGTTCACCGCCGCCCTCGCCGAGGCCCTGCCGTCGGCCCGGCCGCAGTCCCTGCGGGTGCCGCCGGTCGACGGCGCGGTGGCGCTGGCTCGTTCCCTGCTGGGGACCGCAGCACCTTCTCTCCGGTGATGGTGCGGGCGTTCGCTCCTGTGCGGCGGCGGGCGTTCCCGCGCGCGGCACGCCCCGCGTTCACCCGCCGACCATGTGGAGATCACCGGGGCCACCCCGGCGGGCCACACCACGGCCCTAGATATTCCCCCGTTCAACTTCTTCCCCCCTCCTTCTCCACGGGATCGCACAACTCGGCACACCCCGCCGGGCACCGTGGACGACCCCTGAGAGGCACAGGCATGCCGTCACCTGCCGGGCACTCCTCCTCCGCACTGAACCGGCGCGGGTTCCTCAAGACCTCGCTGGCCGCGTCGGCCGGCGTGCTCGCCGCCCCGGCCGTCGCCGCCTGGCTGCCGGCGGCCGACGCGAAGGCCGCCACCGCCCCGGCCGCGTTCGTGGACGACTACCAGACCAACGTCATCGCCAACCTCACGCCCGAGACCAACGCGGTGGTCCGGATCCTCGGCGGCTTCGCCCAGGTGTGGAAGACGGGCTACGCCTGGAGCACCGGCACCCCTCTGCGCCCCGAGGTGCTGCGCGCCGACATCGACTACTGCGCCCGCGTCACGCGGACGCGCACCGACGCGGCTGCGAAGGAGGCGTTCGTCTACGACCGGCAGCACCAGAGCTACGCGCTGATCGCCGGCCTCGGCCCGCTCGCCGACCTCTACAAGGCGGGCGCGAAGGCCGTCACGTCGATCACGAGCGCGCCCGACGGCACACCCGCGACCACGATCAGCGACGCCGTGCCCGCGGACGCCCCGGCCGGCTCGGCCCTCGGCGCCGGCTCCCACGACTCGGCCCTCGGCAAGGTCGCCGAGCTGGTCGACACCGTGCGCGGCCCCTACGCCTCCGCCAACCCCTCCAAGTACGCCTACCAGTACCCGCGTCCCTGGCGCCTGACCGAGGACAGCGAGGTCGTCGACACCGGGGAGACGGACGCGTTCGGCTTCCCGGTGTACGACTCGCCGGTGGTCGTGGCCCCGCAGCTGCTGCGCCAGCGCGGCACGTCACCGGCCGACGACGGCGGCTTCCCGAGCGGCCACACCAACGCCTTCCACCTGGCCGCGCTGGCCTACGCCTACGCCGTACCCGAGCGCTTCCAGGAGCTGGTGACCCGCGCGTTCGAGCTGAGCCACACCCGGATCGTGGCGGGCATGCACCACCCCGTCGACGTCATCGGCGGCCGGATCATGGCCACCGCGCTCGCCGCGGCCACCCTCGCCGACCCCGCCAACGCGCAGCTGAAGGCCGCCGCCCGCTCCCAGGCCCTCGCCTACTTCACCGCGCGGACCGGCACCACCGCCGACACGCTGTACGCCTACGCCCACACCGGCACCGACCCGTACGCCGACCGGGCCGCGAACGCCGGCGCGGTCCGGCCCCGGCTGACGTACGTCCTCACCCGGCAGGGCCGCGATGTGCCGCTGACCGTGCCGAAGGGCGCGGAGGTGCTGCTGGAGACCCGGCTGCCGTATCTGACGGCGGATCAGCGCCGCGAGGTGCTGCGCACCACCAGCCTGCCCTCGGGGTACGTCCTCCTCGACGGCTTCGAGCAGTGGGGGCGGCTGAACCTGTTCGCCGCGGCCGACGGTTACGGCGCCTTCGACGCCGACGTCTCGGCCACACTGGACGCGGCGGCGGGCGGCTTCTCGGCGGCCGACGCCTGGCGCAACGACATCGGCGGGCGCGGCGGACTGACCAAGCACGGCTCCGGCTCGCTGACGCTGAGCGGCCGCAACCGCTACACGGGCGGGACGGTGCTGGCCGGGGGCACACTGGTCGCCGGCTGCGAGGACGCACTCGGACACGGGGACGTCCGGGTCGCGGGCGGCACCCTGCGGGTGGCCGGGCGGCTGCGGGTGCGCGGCGCGTACACCCAGGACGCGGGCACGCTGGAGGTCGCCCTGCGCGCCGGTCACCGGGCGCCCCTGGCGGTGAAGCACCTCGCCGTGCTGGGCGACTCCACGGTGCTGTCGCTGCGGCTGGACACCGAGCGGCCGCCGGCCGAGGGCAGCATCCTGCCGGTCGTCGACGCGCCCCGGCTGCGCGGCCGGTTCACCGGGATCGAGGTGAACTCCGGCCGGCTGCGGGCCGTACCCCTGTACACGGCAGAAGGTCTGTCGGTACGACTCGTGAAGCGGTGACACCTCCGGCGGCGGGAGCGGTGCGACAGTAGGGCCATGATCCGGCCCACAACCGCTGCCGCCGCCGTGCGGCCGGTGCCACCGCGGGGCGGATGATGGCGCGCGAACAGCACCTGGTCCTCACCCGTGCGGCTGCCCCCGAGGCCCCGCGACGGCCGGCCCCCGCCCGCCTCCGGGCCCGGCTGCACCGGCACCGGCGGTGGCTGGTGCCCCTGCTGGCCGCGGTGCTGCTCGCCCAGATGGCCGCGGCGATGGTCACGACGGCCGTCCAGCAGACCCCGACCATCGACGAGCCGGTGTACGTCGCGACCGCCACCGACTATCTGCACGAGCACCGGATCCGCTACAACCCCGAGCATCCGCCGCTCGGCAAGCTGCTGATCGCGGCCGGCGTGGCGGTGGCCGACCCGCACTACGACCCGTCGTACCGCGGCACCCAGGGCGATGTGGGCCGGCATCTGCTCTACGAGTCGGGCAACGACCCCTGGCGTGTCATGCTCTGGGCCCGCCTGCCGGTGATCGTGCTGACCCTGCTGTTCGGGCTGGTCGCCTTCGCGTTCGCCCGCGACCTGACGGGCACGGCGGGCGGCCTGGTGGCCCTCACGCTGTACGCCTTCTCGCCCGACCTGATCGCCCACGGTTCGCTGGCCACCCTCGACGTGCCGATGGCCGGGTTCGTCCTGACGTCGGCCTGGCTGGCGTGGCGGGCCCGGCGCCGGCCCAGGCTGTACCTGCCGCTCGCTGGAGCGGCTCTCGGGGCGGCCGTGGCCACCAAGATGAGCGCCCTGCCCGCGGTTCCCCTCCTGATGGCCCTGGCCGCGCTGTCCGCCCTGACGGCACACCGGGGACCGGGCCGCCGGCCGGCCTCGCACACGGACGGCGCACCGGGCACACCCCCAACGGCCGGACCGCACGACACCGGTCCGACCGACACGCGCCCGGACACGAACACCGGCCGGAAACGGAAGGTGCCGCGGATCGGCGGGCCGGACACCGGCGACGGCCTGGAACAGGACACCCACCGAACCGGAGGACCGGACACAGGAGACGGCCAAACACGTCAAGTACCGCAGACAGACGGACCGGACACACGCGACGGCGGGGAACGGGAGACCCCACCGACCGGCGGGGCGCCTGCGCGCACGCGCCGAGAACGCCAGACCCCGCAGACCGAAGAACGACATACGAACGACGGCCGACACCCCAAGACACCGCAAACCGACGCGCCGGACACCGACGACGACCGGAAACGCGAGACCCCACCGACCGACCGGACGCCTGCGCGCACGCGCCGAGAACGCCAGACCCCGCAGACCGAAGAACGACATACGAACGACGGCCGACACCCCAAGACACCGCAAACCGACGCGCCGGACACCGACGACGACCGGGAACGGGAGATCCCCCCGACCTACGGGGCGCCTGCGCGCACGGGCCGGGTCCGGGGCTTGGTGTGTGCGCTCACGGCACCGCTCGAACCTCGCCGGCGCAAGGCCCGCCCCACGCTCGCGGGTCCGGAAGGCGCTCGCCGGCAGCCGGGCCCCCTCTCCCCGTGTGCCGGCACGGCCGGCCCTCGCCGGTACGAGGCCCACTTCCCCCTCGCGGGCGCCCCCGGTGACCGGTGGCGCAACGTGCTGCCGGCGGCCGCCGGTGCGGTCGTGGTGGGGGTGGTGGCGGTCGCCGTCGTCTGGGCCGTGTATCTCGCCGTCGATCCCGGGCTGCGGTTCTCGCCCGCCGAGCCGGTGCCGGCCGCGCACGGGCTGCGCGGCCGGCTGGTGGGCCTGCTGCCGGTGCCGGAGGCCTACCGGGCGGGGATGCGGGTGCAGTTCGGGCTGGAGGACTACCCGTGGCAGGGCTATCTGTTCGGGCACGTGTACACCGGCTCGCTCTGGTACTACCTGCCGGCCGCCCTGCTGGTGAAGACGCCGCTCGGGCTGCTGGCGCTGGGCGGAGCCGGTGCGGTGGCGGTCGTGGCCGTACGGCGGCTGCGGCCCGCGGTGCCGTATGTGCTGCTGCCGCCCGGGGTGCTGCTCGCGGCGGCCATGACGGGGTCGCGGGACTTCGGGACGCGGTACGCGCTGTTCGTGCCGATGTTCCTCGCGGTGGCGGCGGCCTGTGTGCCACGGCCCGGCCGGCGGTGGACGGCCGGGGCGGCGGCCGCGCTGGTGCTGTGCACGGCCGTGAGCTCGCTGCGGACGTTCCCGTACTACCTGCCGTACTCCAACGAGGCCTTCGGCGGCCCCGCCCACACCCACCGGCTGCTGCACGACTCCAACGTGGACTGGGGACAGGACCTGGGCCGGCTCGCGGACCGGCTCCGGCAGCGGTATCCGGGCGAGCGGGTGTGGCTGGTGTACAAGGGCAGCGGTGTGCCGTCGTACTACGGCATCCGTGCCGCCGATCCGCGCACGGTGCCCCCGGACCGGGTGCACGGACTGCTGGTGGTGTCGGACTCCGCGCTCGCCAAGGCGCGCGGACGCCTCGCCGAGCTGGTCGGCAGCAGCCGGCCGGCCGGTGACGTGGGCCATTCGATCAGCCTCTTCCGGCGCTGAACCTGCTGCTCAACCCGCTGTTCCTGACGGTGGGTGGGCTATGT